>JAUNJR010000141.1:1506-4381 GCA_030533135.1 Coriobacteriales bacterium | reverse complement strand
CCACCAAGCTGGGAGAGATCTTCATCAACGAAGACGGGAACTACATCTTCAAGCATTACTCTACGCACACCATGAAGATGTTCTATATGGAGCGTGGTGCCGGCGCATCCAACCTGCATATGCGCTTTAACCTTGCCGCGGTGAGGCCGGGAACGTTCCAGCTGAGCAAGAAGCTCTCGGGCACCGAGAACGAGGCAAACGACCTCATCGAGTTCCCGTACCAGATTTGGTACAAGTCCGAAAGTACGGGCACCTACGTACTTTTGTCTGATCCGAGCAAGGTCAAGTATGTCGGCACCAGCACGCAGGCGAAGTACCAGCCTACCTTTACGCCGGCGGGCGGGCAGTCCGCCTACGAGCACGTCTTCTTCTTGAAGCCGGGGGAGTCCGTCGAGGCTGAACTGCCCGTTGACGTAATCGACTATTACGTGGTGGAATGCGGCGTCAATCCAGACGTGTACGACGTCGTGAAGGCCAATAACGCCGAGCTTACGGGCACGTCTACGCCTAACGGTAATCGCAAGGACTACAAGGTTGACCCTGCGACGCTTATCGATCGATCCAAGATTGAATACGACAATCATGTCAAAGAGGGTTCCATGCGCTCGCTTGAGATTACCAAGCGGCTGTGGGATCAGGGCGGACAAAGTAGGCTCGTATACCCGGCGGATAAGACTCCCTTTACCTTTAGGCTGTACCTTGGTACTGAGAACGATGATTCCAGAGCCCTGCCCTTGGCCAACATGTACTCCTATCACGTGAAGGATAACGACGGCAACTATTGCCGTTGGGATGCTGGTACACAGTCATTTGTCTCACTTGGGAAGACCAGCTACAGTGATCTGACGGACACCGAGAAGAAGCAGGCCACGTTTACCACCTCGATTAACGGCTCTATTTCCAAGATTCCGGCGGACCACACCGTGGAGGTCAGGAACCTCATCGCCACCACGCAGTACAAGGTCGAGGAACGTGACTACGAGATTCCCAAGGGTTACACGCTGCGTCTTGGCGACGGCTATACCCGCGTCGACGTTGTTCCCGAAGTCACCACGGAGACCACGCCCTACAGCGGCACCATTCAGCGGGACGAGACGCCAGAGATCGAGGTGCGCAACCAGAAGGGCTGGGGCCTGACAGCCATGAAGGAGTGGACCGACAGCGACTTCATGGTCTCGTATGATCCCATCTACTTTGCGGTGTACGTTAAGCACGGCGATGAGCTGGTACTGGACACGAACGCGGTTCGACAGCTGAAGTCTGGCCAGACCGAGGTCTACTACTTCTTTGAGAGTCTTGAAACGGGTCACAGGTTCAGTGACTACGTCATCAGGGAGGTCACGGTTACGACCAGGGATGGTAGCGAGCCTGTGGTCGATGCGGCTGGAAAGGTGACGGTGAATGACAACGTGGTCGTTACCCCGATTAATGCGGGCGAGACCCTGACTATCGATGGCCAAGCATATGGGTCGCCGTCTACCAGCAGCTTCTCCTACACCGTGAGTTACAAGCCGGGTGAGCAAACAACGCATAACGAAAACGTGCGCACTGACACGGTGATCAACTCTCGTCCCGGTATCGACCTGCTGAAGACCGACTGGAATGGTAGCCCGCTGTCAGGTGCGGTGTTCACGCTGAAGAATGCTGAAACGGGGGATGACGTTTCGGCGGCCGAGACCTATACCTCCAAGACAGAGACGGGTAGGATTACCACCGCATACTTGGCCCCGGGCACGTATACGCTGAACGAGATTGCGGTCCCCAAGGGGTCGGTGGCGCTGCCTGGCCCGATGACGATTACCGTCAACAGTGACCATACTGTCAGCGTTAGTGGCGTGGACGAGAGCTACTACACGCTGGTGAACCATGGGGCGGGCGCGTCAATGATTGCCACCATCACCGTCAAGAACAAGTCGACTTCGTTCCAGGTTAAGAAGATGGATTCCAGCACGAGCAGCCCGCTGGAAGGCGCTCACTTTGCGCTGTATTACGCAGTTGAGGACAGCGTTACCCACGAGAAGATTAAGGACTACAATCCCATCCCGGGCTACGAGGATCTGGTCACCGATGCAAACGGCATTCTGCATGACGTCAATGCGGGCCTTCAGGCGCGCACCTATTTCCTGACCGAGCTTCAGGCGCCGGATGGCTACGACCTCTTCCCCGAAGGCCATCGCGACCTCATGTTCACCATTGGCGAAGACGGTACCGTGAGTATCGACACCGAGGAGTACAAGGACTGGCTGAAGGTGTCTCCTGGTGCTGAGCCCGGTGAGCAGTCCTACACCATTGAGATTCCGAACGACCGGGAGAAGAAGGTCAGCTTCAAGAAGGTTGATATTAACGATCGCGACCGCGTGCTTGAAGGCGCCGTGTTTGACCTGTATCGCGTAATCGGTGGCGTTCGCGCGGATACCCCGGACTACAGCAACATGATTTCGGGAGCTGACGGCTTGCTAGTCTGCGACGGAACCGAGGTGTTTAAGCTTCCCGTTGGTACGTATCACCTGGTTGAGACTGACGCCCCTGATGGCTACATCATGAAGAGCGAACCCATCGTCATCACGGTGGCGGCCGGGACCGATGAACACAGCGTGAGCTATGTGGAAGGTGGGTCGCAAAGCGTTAGTGGTCGGGATGTTATTTACAACTCGAGTACGCAGACGTTTACCTTGGTGATTACCAACACCAATGGTGTCGAGCTGCCGATGACGGGTGGTCCAGGAACCATGGCGTATACCCTTACGGGTGCGATGCTCATGCTTGCCGCGGTTTGCGTTCTGGTGCTCCGCCGTCGGTGGGAGTAGGGTCTTCGGCGGCTGCGTAGCATCGTGGTTTTCGGCATGTCCGAAACCTGTGACGTTTTGCGGCCGCG
>JAUNJR010000141.1:0-1406 GCA_030533135.1 Coriobacteriales bacterium | reverse complement strand
TGCGTAGCATCGTGGTTTTCGGCATGTCCGAAACCTGTGACGTTTTGCGGCCGCGTGGCGTCGCACCTTTCGGATGGCCCGAGAGCTACGACGTATTACGTGCGCCAAGCGTCGCGCTAGTCGGCACGTCCGAAGCTCGTGACGTTTTGCGGCCGCGAAGAATCACATCATTCGGATGGCCCGAAACTCGTGACGTCTCACGCCAACAATCGTGTTGACCCTGTGGATATCGAAAACGAGGCTGTGACAACGGGTCGCCATACAGAATGCGCTTCCGCACTGACGCGTCCCCTCTGACCAGCGGCGCTTTTGGCGCTTGTGTGACGAGTGCAGAACTGTGCAGAACCGCTGCAGGTAAATGCCAAAAAAGTGCAGGACTAACCCACTATCATGCCCCCAACCAACTGGGGGAGGGGCAATGAGGACCACGACGCACAAACTGATTGAAGACCTACAGCATGAGGCAGATGAGAATCGCCGGTGCATCATTTCAGATGACAAAAAGCAGGTGAGGTTACTGTATCGCCAGCGTCGGCTCGGAACCATCGACTCGCCTTGGCCTGGCATGTTTGTCACTCTTGACGCGTGGCAAATGATCAAGCCAGATGAGCGCATGCGCCGAATTGTCAGGACTTTGGCTGTAAGGCATCCGAGCTGGGTGTTTTGCGGGCTGACCGCTGCACTTATGCATGGTCTACAAGTGCACTATGATGACCTGCGTCCCGTGCATGTCGTTGAGCATGATCCAGGCCACGGGAAGAACAGCGAGCTTGTCGTGCGGCATGTCTTGCCGGATCGCTCTGAATTCTCTCTGGTAGATGGCGTCCTAGCTACCACGCTTGAGCGTACGGTTATGGACTGTCTCGCCTCGTTGGACTTCCCGCGTGGACTTGCGATTGCGGACTCAGCTTTGCGCGTCAGCGGGAAAAGTCGAAAGCACTTCATCGACTACATCAAGACGCATGCGACAGGAGAGGTGTGTAATCGTGCGCTCGATGCGATGGCGTGGGCAGATGCCCGCGCGGCTAACGGTGGCGAGTCCGTTGCGCGAGCCGTGATGATCGAGCAGGGATTTATGGTACCTGACCTGCAGGTTATGGTTCCAAATGCGCTCGAGGGAGGAGTCTATTACACGGACTTTCAATGGACGTTGCCGGATGGGACACGTGTTGCGGGTGAGCTTGATGGACTAGATAAGTATCTCGATCCGAACATGACGGGCGGAAGAAGCATTGCGCGCGTGATGTCTGACGAGCGCAGACGTGAGTCACGGCTTGGCGCAAGCGACCTGAAGGTCGTGCGGTTTTCATACGAAGATGTGCTGGACACAGAAAGGTTCGTGCAGCTTCTCATGCTATACGGGATTCCAAGGGGGAAAGCGCGTCCGCGTGGAAGATAACGTCGCG
>JAUNJR010000140.1 GCA_030533135.1 Coriobacteriales bacterium | reverse complement strand
CGGAGGCACAGTGAGCTGCCCTGCTGGGTCACCCTGGCCGGCCACTCCTACCACCAGAGCAAAACCTGCCCAGAGCTAGATGGCTCGATGGACCTCATAGAGATGACCGTAGGCGAGGCGATAGACGGGGGCTATGACCCTTGCTGGTATTGCGCGTACTAGGCGTTGGAAGGACGCGTATTCGGGTATCCGTATCTTGGCAAGCAGAGGCATCGCCTGACCATCAAGCGAAAGGATGAGCAATGGGTCTTCTGGACAGGGCGCAGCAGGAACTCAATCGCGCGCAGCACGAGTCGTCGTACTCGGTCGCGTCCGGGCAGAACTACCAGTACGTCGTTCTGCAGGTCACGCTGAAGGAGAAGCTCTTGGGAACGGGCACGGGCAACCTCACGGAGCTCGAGAACGTCATCAACAGGCAGGCCAGCAAGGGGTATCGGCTGCACACCTGCACGACGTCGAACGGCGGCAGCAAGGGCCTCGGCGGCGGAGACCGCATCCAGGCGACGCTCATCTTCGAGAAGATCGTGTAGCGGCCGGCGGGATAGGTTGGGCCAGATCTGGCTATGAGGCCTCGTTCGTCGCATCCGGCGCGTCCCACGCCGGATGCGACGTCTGGAGGCCGTGTTTGGTCGCATCGGGCGCGTCACGCACTACATGCGTATCCCGGCTATCAGTTCCACTCGCGAACGTCCACGATTCGGGCAATGCGCCGCTCGAGTGACCGCCTGATGTAGGGAAGCCGCTCCGAGAGCAAGGGATTGCGCGCAAGAATCTCGATTGCCTCACCGTCGAAGCCATCCAAATCCCTTGGCTCGAACCAGCCCATGTCGCCAACCAGCAGGAGCTGTCGCGCGGGATTTGGATCGAACTGCTTGCTCTGAAAGCTAAACTCGCCGCGTTTAAGGCTAGCCAAGGAAACATCTGCCCAAAGACACGAGCCGGAATCAAAGATGGGCGCAGGCCGACAGGCCAGCGTCTCCACGTTTCTGACGATGCCAAAGTTGCGGTAGTGCCTGTCACTATTTGCAATGATGTCATCGCAAACAATCATCTTCCACAAGGCGAGCGCGGCGTCCTCGACGCCGAGGCTCTCGCAACACTTGACGTAGTGCTGGTAATGGTTCAAATGGTTCTGCTCGGGAACGAGACGGTCCACATAGATCGCTGGGACGAACTCCTCCTCATCGGTTAGAAAGTCCTCGCATGCGCACAGGATCGTGCCCGCATCGTCAACAAGGCGATAGCGGACGTACTCGTCCGCCTTCAGCATCCTTTGATGGAGGGCAGTTGCCACGGCTTCGTTATATGGCTCCTGATTGTTGGTCCCGCCCCCTTTGAGCAGCATGCGTTTGCCGTCCTGCACAACCCAACGCTTACTGAGGTTGCCATCCGACGTGTTGTCGGGATGCGCACCTACGGCAGTGGAAACGGGCGAATAGGGGCCGGTCACATCGGAGACCCTCCCGAAGTCATTGTTGAAGAAATTGATGTCATCCCATACGAGCTGAGACCCCTCGGGGCAGACCCAGTACTGGTCAGAAAGGGAGAGGCCGAGGTTTCTCATAGCAAGCTCCTCGGGAACGAAGACGCCCGCGGCATCGAGGATCTGCTGCAGTCCCGAGCGCGTTGCCGGTATGCCGCGTCCCTTCCACCACATGTCGAACGCAACGGCATCTGAGACGCCCCTCTGCCCAAACACACCGAGGGGGGCGCGGTCCATGTCAAGGAGCTTCCCCACATGGGTGAAGCCCCTTCGCCTGCAGTTGTAGACCACCTGGCATACCTCATGCCCGCGGTTCATAAGCACGAACGCGACATCGTCCCGAGCAGTCCCGACGCGCGGCCTTCCGCCCCGCAAAGACGTGGTTGAACGGCGTGCCTCGACCGAGGCTCGGTCAACTAGCCACCTGCCACCAATCATCGTGCCATCAAGCTGACCGTTTCTGATGAGCTGCGTAATCCTCTGTGGCGTGACTCCAAGCAGGTCAGCAGCCTCTGCGGTAGAGATAAGGTTGGTGTCCATGTAAGCCTTTCTTATAAGAAAGCATTAAATGCAAGCTATGACTATCTTAAAACTATTTCGCATGCGAAACAAGGCGTGCGACTGTGTACGCGATGCCAGCTGGCTTCAACAAGTGCGTAACTCTTTGGGGCGAAAGACGGACATGTGCGAAAATGCAGGCTGTCTACCTGCGCATATATGGAAGTGAAGCTTCGGGAGTTACGCACTTGCTGGAGCTCCGGCGGCTGCTACGCGTCGAAGCTCGCGTTGGACCGTAGATGGCGAGGTCAGACAGGGCCGAGGACACCCAGATGGCGGGTTACTTGCGTGTTTGACCGTCGTGAGAGAGGTCGAATCCCACCGCAGAGGCTGGAAACGCCGCATATGGCCGCGTTCGACCGTAGTAGACGAGGTCCAACACCTGCTACTATTGCGCAAACTAGGCATTGGGTGCACACGCTCTCCGTACATCCATCTGGAATCGGGCAGCGGCGGCGGAAACGGAAGGCAAGACGATGGAACGTGCCAAGGAGCTCTTTCTTTACTACCACGGGAATCGCTTCTTTATGGACCTCAACGGCGAGCGCTATGAGTACGACAGGTACCACGTTCCCAAAGAGACAGAGGAAGCGTGGGCCAGGGAGTACGTCCTGGGCTTCTTTGAGTCGGAGGTGCGCGGGAAGGAGGCGCTTCGCGCCTATTCGGCAGTTACGGAATTCGTAGAGCGTGACGAGCTGCGCGACTTCTGGGAGCGTTGCCTGTACTACCCGCTCAGGTCGGAGCACCTAGACGACGTCACCACCCTCTTCATGCTTTCCCGCAGCTACTACATGGCAGAGAACGCGGCGAAGAGGCGGCGCCTGTCGCGGAGGGCCGTGGACGCCTACGTCCGTGAGCTGGACGGCTACATCCGTCGGGTTCAGGAGCGCGCGGCCGCCGGGACCCTCACCAGGGACGACAGCTACGACATGAACGAGTTCTCTGACCCCGTGTACGTGGAGGACTACCTCGGCAGGCTGAGGGAGAAGTGGGCACGGATCTAGGGCAGAAGAAGGTCGTAGAGCCGCAATGGCCCGGGACTGCAGGGGAACAAGTACCCGTCCCCTGTTCACGCCCTGTTCACGCACGCACTCTGCGATACGCGGTCGATCGGGCAGCGCCCACCTTCTCAATGTAGCCCTCCGCCTGCATCTTCTGCAGGATTCGCTCGACGGTGCGCTGGCTCATGACGGGATTGTCGTCCAGTATCTGTCGCTTGGTCACCCGCCCCACAACCCCGTCAAAGTAGGAGCGCAGGATGTCCTCATTGCTCCCGGTCGAAGACAGCAGGGCATAGCGCTCGTCCAGCGTCCGGTAGCACGAGGCCATAACGCCCAGCATGTACGTCACGAACGGAAGGTAGTCACTCGTGCCTTCATGCCACCCGACTGAGCTCGCCTGCAAAGCCTCGTAGTATGTCTCCTTCGTCCTCTCTATCTCGGCCTCGATGGACACGTACTTGCCCACGGTATAGCCGCAGCGGTACGCGAGGAGAAGCGTCATCAGGCGGCTCATGCGACCGTTACCGTCGTTGAACGGATGGATGCTCACGAAGTCAAAGACGAAGACCATCGAGGCCAGAAGCGGGTCATAGATGCCCGCATCTAGCTCGCGCGCATATTCGTCGCAAATTTGGGAGACTGCATCTGGGGTCCTCGCGGCGCTCGTCGGAACAAAGCGCGTAACCATGGTGCCGTCGTCCGACATCTCGCCGATGTAGTTGTCGGAGTCCTTCCACCGGCCCGCAAACGACACGTCCTGGAAGCGGTACAGGTCGCGATGGAGCTGGAGGATGACGCCGGGGGTTATCGGGATGTCGTCATGCCTCTCGTGTATCAAGTCGAGGACGTACCGATACCCTGAGATCTCGCGCTCGTCGCGGTTCATGGGCTCGACCGTCTGCTGCATGAGGCTCCGCAAGCGCTTGTCGGAAGTCGAGATGTTCTCGATGCGGTTCGACGAGCTCGTGCTCTGTATCTTAGCCACTTCGCAGAGCCTATCTAACACATCTGGCTGCGTGGCGAGGTAGAGGGCCTGCTTGCCCCGATGCTCCCTCACGTTGCCGAGGGCAGACATGACCTCTGGGGTCATGAGGCGCTGCAAGGTACGCCGATAGTCGAACTGAGCCATGTGTATCTCCGCCACTCGAAAAGTATCTTAGCCATTTATCATGTTTTGACGATTATACTACTCAGGTTGACGATGATACTAGCCATCGACACTGCAGGGGAATCTCTGCGGTTAAAAGAGGACTGCAGAGATTCCCCTGCAGCCGATGTGAACAGGTACCCGTCCCCTGTTCACGCACGCACTCTGCGATACGCAGTCGATCGGGCAGCGCCCACCTTCTCAATGTAGCCCTCCGCCTGCATCTTCTGCA
>JAUNJR010000050.1 GCA_030533135.1 Coriobacteriales bacterium | reverse complement strand
ACGTCCGCGAGGAGAACCAGACGCTCGCCACCATCACGCTGCAGAACTACTTCCGCCTGTACGACAAGTTAGCTGGCATGACGGGCACCGCCTTGACCGAGGACGCTGAGTTCCGCGAGATTTACAACCTGCCGGTTCAGGCCATTCCGCCTAACCGCCCGGTTATCCGTAAGGACTATGACGACCTGGTATTCAAGACCATCGACTACAAGTTCAATGCCGTTGCTGACGAGGTCATCGAGCGTCATCGCTCGGGACAGCCGTGCCTGGTGGGCACCGTCTCCATCGAGAGCTCGGAGCGTCTGGCGCGCATCCTGGAGAAGCATGGTGTTCGTCGTAGCGAGTACGAGGTCCTGAACGCCAAGCATCACGCACGCGAGGCTGCAATCGTGGCCCAGGCCGGCCGTGAGGGCGCCATTACCATCGCAACCAACATGGCTGGCCGTGGTACGGACATCTTGCTTGGTGGCAACCCCAACTTCCTTGCCCTTGATTACCTGCGTGACGAGGGCTTTGCGCTGGAAGGCGTCTCGGCTGAGCAGCTGAGCGCCGCTATCTCCACGGTCGAGCAGGGCGGGGAGTTCCCGGGCCTAGGCGAGGTGGAGGAAGGCGTGCTTCCCGTTACCGAGGAGCAGGCGATGGACGCCATGCGTCGCGCCCGCGCCAGGTGCGCTGCGGAGCGGAAGCGCGTGATTGCTGCTGGCGGCCTGTGCGTCATCGGTACCGAGCGTCACGAGAGCCGCCGTATCGACAATCAGCTGCGCGGCCGTTCTGGCCGTCAGGGCGACCCTGGTGAGACGCAGTTCTACCTCTCGCTTGATGACGACCTCATGCGCCTGTTCGGTGGCGACCGTATGGACCGTATCGCTGCCATGATGACAAAGGCCGAGATGCCGCCCGACATGCCCATTCAGGCAAAGATGGTCACCAAGGCGGTCGAGAGCGCCCAGCGCAAAGTTGAGGAGATTAACTTCTCCATGCGTAAGAACGTTCTTGACTACGACGACGTTATGAACAAGCAGCGTCAGGTCATCTATGAAGAGCGCAACAAGATTCTGGACGGCAAGGACCTGACCGAGCACGTGAACGAGGTCACCTACGACACCGTTCAGCGCAAGGTTGCCGAGTTCTGTCCTGAAGGCGTCAACCGCGGCGAGTGGGATTACACTGGCCTTCGTCGCTGGGTGTATGAGCTGACGGGTAGGGATGACCTGCCCGAGATCACACCCACCATGGACCAGGGCGACATCATCGACGTGGTGGACGAGTTCGTGGACACCTGCTATGCCGAGAAGTCAGAGCGCCTGTCGCCTGCCATCATGCATCAGCTGACGACGCAGGTGATGCTGCGTGTCATCGACACAAGGTGGATGGCGTACCTGCAGGAGATGGACTACCTGAAGACAGGCATTGGCCTGCGCGGCTTCGGACAGCGCGACCCGCTGGTCGAGTACAAGAGCGAAGCGTATGCGGCGTTCAGCGAGCTGGTTAACACCATGTACGAGGACTTCTTGCGCACAATCCTGCACCTTGAGCTGGCTGCCGCGCCTGCACCCGTGCCCGAGAGCGACTCGCTGCGTGGCGCTCGGTTCTCGGGACCTGCAGATGTTGATGGGGACCGTGGAAGGAGTGCAGCTCCTGCACCACAGCGTCCTTCCGCCGCACCGTCGGCGGCCCCGTCGCCCAATCAGCCAGCCAAGCCCATGACGTATCGCAAGGCGGATGACCCCGACATCTTCGTGGGCGTTGGCCGCAACGATCCATGCCCGTGTGGAAGCGGCAAGAAGTTCAAGAACTGCCACGGGCGTCCGGGGGCACGATAGATGGCCGATATCATACGCCCCGACGTCGCGGCGCTCGAGGCGCGTCTTGACGAAGTCGAGGGATACCTGCATATTGACGAACGCCGTCAGGAGGTCGCACGCCTTGAGGCCCAGAGCGCTGAGCCGGGCTTTTGGGATGACGCCGACTCGGCGCGCGTGGTCATGGAGCGCCTGACGCGCGCGCGTGAGGACGTGGCGGCCATCGCCGCTGCCCGCGCCAAGCTCGATGATGCAAAGACAGCGCTTGAGCTTGGTGACGAGATGGAGGACGAGGACCTGATTGCCGAGGCGGTCGAGCTCTGCGATACGCTTGCCACCGACTTGGGCGAGCTTGAGCTAGCCAGCTGGTTCACTGACGAGCTAGACCATGGTGACGCGATCGTGACCGTGACCCCCGGCCAAGGCGGCCTGGAGGCACAGGACTGGTGTGCCATGCTCTTCCGCATGTATCAGGCTTACTGTGCACGTCGCGGTTGGAAGGTCACCGTGAACGACGCCCCCGCAGGCGAGGCCATCGGCCTTGACCGAGCCATGTTCACCGTTTCTGGCCACAACGCCTATGGCATGTTGCGGGCGGAGCAGGGCGTTCACCGACTGGTGCGCATCTCTCCCACCGACGCAAAGAAGCGGCGTCAGACCACGTTTGCGGGCGTGGAGGTGCTGCCCGTCCTTCCCGATGACATTCAGGTGGACATCAACCCCGATGACCTGCGCATTGACGTGTTCCACAGCCACGGCCACGGCGGTCAGGGCGTCAACACCACCGACTCCGCCGTGCGTATCACCCATCTTCCCACGGGCATCGTGGTGACATGCCAAAACGAGCGCAGCCAGCTGCAGAACAAGGCATTTGCCATGAACGTGCTGCGTTCCAAGCTCTACGAGATGGAGCTTGAGCGGCGAGCGGCCGAGATGGACGAGCTCCGCGGGCCCAAGCATGACATCTCATGGGGAAATCAGATTAGAAGCTACGTGCTCTACCCGTATCAGCTGGTCAAAGATTTGCGGACCGAGGTAGAGACGGGCAACGTGGACTCCGTCCTGTCGGATGGCGACTTGGACAAGTTCATCGTTGCATACCATCGTTGGGCAGTTGGCGCCCGCTAGCAGCTTTTGCACCACCCGAAGGAGAGCTGTCGCATTGGGAGCTGTCCCAAATGCGACAGTTCCAGTGTTATGTGCGTTCTGACCAGTTACAGGTGGTAGAGCGCTCAACTGGTAAAATCATTCTATCTGTCAGCATCGCCAATACGAAGAAAAGGAGCTCTTGTGGCCAGCCACTTTCGCAACAGCGAGCGACAGGGGGAGGAAGAGCTGACGCAGGAAGCGACAGCCAATCCTCAGGCACCAGAGGTTCAGACGGTCTACCCCACCGTCAATGAGGACGAGGTCGATGCCATCGTGAGCAGCCTCTCCGCAGCCGCTGTGCCAGAGCCCATCGAAACGCTCGTAACCCCAACCGTCGAGGAGGCGGAGCCCATGATTGACGCTACCGCCGAACGCGCAACCGGCGCCTTTGTTGTGCCCGACCCGCTTGCCGAGCCGGCCACCCCAGACGCGGCTGCAATTCCTGACCCGCTTGCCGAGCCTGCGCCGGTTGCCGACCCCTTCGTCGGCGCTGTGCAGGATGCCGTCGCGCGCCAGGATACGGGTACTGCTCGTCCGTTTATTGACGAGCCGGCGCCAGCCGTTTCGCGTGAGGGTACCCCCACCATTTCGCTCAGGAACGTTACCGTCATCTATCCTTCTCAGCCCAACAAGCCCGCTTTGGACGACGTGAGCCTGGATATCTATCCTGGCGAGTTCGTCTTCCTGGTTGGACACTCGGGCTCCGGCAAGTCGACCTTCATTCGCCTGCTCAATCGCGAGCTTCGCGCCACGAGTGGCAAGGTCATGGTTGCCGGCCAAGAGCTGACGAAGATGCGCAACTGGAAGGTCCCGTATCTGCGCCGTCAGATCGGTTGCGTCTTCCAGGACTTCAAGCTGCTGCCGGACAAGACCACCTACGAGAACGTGGCCTTCGCCCTTGAGTGCATCGGCAAGCCTAAGTCCGTTATCAACGTGCAGGTGCCTGAGGTGCTGCGCCTTGTTGGTCTGGCCGAGCGTATGGACGCTTACCCCGACCAGCTGTCTGGCGGCGAGCAACAGCGTGTCTCTGTTGCCCGCGCAATGGTCAACCGTCCGCCGCTGCTCATCTGCGACGAGCCTACGGGCAACCTCGACCCGGCAATCTCGCTGGGCATCATGAAGTTGCTTGACCGCATCAACCGCACTGGCACCACCGTGGTCGTGGCAACCCATGACCGCGAGATGGTCAACACCATGCGCCGCCGCGTTATCGCGCTTGAGGCGGGGCACTTGGTGCGCGACCAGGAGAAGGGAGGGTACGGCAACTATGGCGTTCGCTAACATTGGCTATTCGACGCGTGAGGCATTCCACCATTTCCGTCGGAACTGGTCGACGTCGTTTGGCGCTGTCGTAACCATTTTCTTGTCGCTCTTTATCATTGGCACGTTCGTGCTCGGCTCCGTGATGATTTCAAGCATCGTGGGCGACGTCGAGGACCGTGTCACCATCCAGGCATTCCTGTCTGACGATGCAGTGCGCGAGGACGTTGACGCCCTTCAGCACCGTATCGAGGGCTGGGAAAATGTCGAGTCCGTGACCTACAAGAGCAAGGACGAGGCGCTCCAAGAGTACAAGGAGACGATGACCAACCGCAACGCCGCGGACGCCGTCGCCGCTTTGGATGGCGAGAACCCCGTGCCGGCGTCCCTGGTCATTAAGCTTGACGACCCGCAGCTGGTTAAGTCTGTGGCCGAGAAGCTTATCGCTGACAGTAGCTTTGCTGCTGTCTGTGACGATCCCGAGAACGTGGCATCCTCTGTGCAGTATGGTCGCGAGACGGTCGAGCGCCTGTTCAGCGTCACCAACTACATCCGTATTGGTGCGCTCGTGCTCGTCGCGCTGCTTGCGTTCGTGGCGTTCGTGTTTATCAACAACACCATTCGCCTTGCCATCTCTGCACGTCGTCGCGAGATTGCCATCGAGCGTCTCGTTGGTGCCTCCAACAGCTTCATTCGTGGGCCGTTTGTCATGGAGGGCATCCTTGAGGCGTTCTTTGGTGCGGTGCTGGCTATCGCCACGCTGCACGCTGGCATGAGCTACCTGGTGCCCAAGCTTGAGGGTAGCCTGCAGTTCCTCTCGTTTGAAGTGCCTCTGCAGGTCATGCTGCAGACCTATGCAGCACTTCTGGGCATTGGCCTTCTGCTTGGCCTCTTTGGTTCGTCAATTGCCATGAGGCGCTTCCTGAAGGTTTAGCACGATCAGTAAGTGAAACAAAAGGGATACTCCCTTCCAACTCATTTTGGAATGAGTTGGAAGGGAGTATCCCTTTGGTTCACTTCTTCGTATCATCAGGTATACAGAGGACCCGCCCTTTTGTGCATCATCAAGGGAGGATGTTATGGCTCACAAACGGCAGCGCAAAGATATAAGAAAACGGCCGTCCGTACGTAAGCCGCGCATTGCGCTTACGGGGACCATCCGCATCGTGCGTCCTGGGGTCGCAACCGTCGAGACGCCCGAGGGGACCTTCTCGATTGCGCGCGGGGGCATCCATGAAGCCATGAGTGGTGACGAGGTGCAGGTGGTCCTCGTCAACCGTGGCAAAGGCCCTCAGGAGGCCGTGGTTCACGGAGTTCTGCAACGTGCCACCTCGACGTTTCTTGGCACCTTTGAGTGGGCTGAGCCGCTCGGAGTGGTGGTACCGCTTGACGCGCGCGTGCGCCACGACTTCTTCGTGCTACCAGAGGATTCATCGCCCAAGCGACTGGGCGTGACCGAAGGCGACGTGGTGAGCGCGCGCATTCTGCAATACCCAACGCGTCAAGCCGCCGGCGTGGTAACCCTTGAGAGGCGCGTGGGCCGGGCGACCGATTTGGACATGCTGGTAGAGTCGGTCATCGCAAGCTACGGACTTGCTACGGAGTTTCCACCCGCGGTGCTTCAGGAGGCTGACGCCTTCACTGCTGACGTCGATGGTGCCCTAGCCGCAGATGATGCCCGAAAGGACCTTCGGGATCTCTGCACGCTTACGGTGGACCCGGCAGACGCCCGTGACTTTGACGACGCGCTGAGCGTGCGCCAGCTTGAGGACGGTGGCTATGAGCTGGGCGTTCACATTGCAGACGTTACGCACTACGTGCCGTGGGGCTCGTCCGTTGACCTTGAGGCACGTCTGAGGACCTGCTCAACCTATCTTGTCGACCGCGTCATCCCCATGTTACCCGAGCGCCTGTGTAATGACGTGTGCTCGCTGCGTCCGGGCGAGGACCGCCTGTGCATGAGCGTGATTATGCAGCTGAGTGCACGGGGAGAGGTTATTACCGCAGAAGCATGCACCTCCGCAATCCGCTCGCATTCCCGATTGAGCTATGACCAGGCGGATGCGCTCCTTCAGGATAAGCTGGCGCCTGAGGACCTCCCAGTCGTTCTTGGGCCAGCGCAGGAAGTCGCTGATGCCTTGCGTGTCCTCGATAAGATTGCGCAGTTGAGGAGGGACATCCGTACGGCACGCGGGGCCATTGACTTCGAGACGCGCGAGGCAAGGGTTGTGCTTGGGAGCCAAGGTCAGCCTGTGGGGGTGAACGTCCGCGAGCGCACGGCCGCCACGAGCCTGGTAGAGGAGGCAATGCTGCTTGCCAATGAGTGCGTGGCAAAGATGCTTGCAGACGCCGACATCGCTGCAGCTTATCGCGTGCATGAGCGGCCTGCGCCAGAAAGCTTGTCGACGACGCTTCCCATTTTGCGTGAGCTTGATCTCGTACAGGGCTCCGATGCGGAACGGATTGTCGCAGGCGAGCCTGCTGCCATTCAGGAGGTGCTCGCTGCCGCGCACGGAACAAGCAGCGAGTACCTTGCCAACGCCCTGTTGCTGAGAGCGCAAAAGCGGGCCATCTACCTACCTCACAACGAGGGCCACTATGCGTTGGGGGCAAAGGCGTACTGTCACTTCACCTCCCCCATCAGGCGCTATCCCGACGATATCGTGCATCGTGCGCTCAAGGCGCTGCTTGCGAACAGAACGGAAACACGCGAGCAGCACAGTATCGCCCAAGAGCTCCCACAGCTCTGTCGAAGGTGCTCTGACCAGGAACGCGTGGCCGACCTTGCCTCCCGAGACTCCCAAAAAGCAAAAATGGCAGAGTATTTCTTGAATCACGTGGGAGAGAGCTTCTCGGGCGTTGTCGTGGGCTGCGAGCACTACGGCCTCTTCGTGATGCTGGATGACAGCTGTGCTGAGGGGCTTTTGCCGACGCGCGAGCTTGGAGAGGAATGGTTCACCTACGACCAGGGGCGCATGGCGCTTGTTGGAGAAAGCTCGGGACGCATTTGGCGTCTTGGTCAGCGGATTGCCGTCGAGGTGGTCGGCGCAAATCCCCAACGTGGACAGATTGACTTTGCCCTTGCCGGCAAACGTTTCGCGTAACAGGTCTCTTGGCTGTTGGGTACACTGATGGTCAGTGACAACAAAGGAGATAGTGCATGAGCCAGACAACCCTAACTGAAGAACTGATGCGCGCCGAGGGCCTGCTGATTCAGGGCCAGAACGAACAGGCGCGCGAGCTGCTGCTGCGCCTTGCCGAGGACGCCGAGGAATATGTTGACCGCAACTGTCCAACGACCGAGACCCTGCAATGGTTTAGCTTCCCGACACTTTTTGAGCGACTGGCGTATCGCCGCGTTGAGGAGGACCCGCGTGAGCTCCGTGACGTGGGAGAGCCCCTCGATCGCCTTTATGCGGACCTTGCCTTGGCAGACGTGCACGTTGGTGACTACAGCCATGCCACCGAGGCTCTCAAGCAGGCTGTTCGCTGGAATCCCATGGGTTGCGAGCATCGCCTCAACCTGGCGGATCTTTACCGCGTAGCAGGTGATTTGCACGAGTATCTTGCCCTGACCTATACGGTTTTTGAGCGCGCAAGTGATGCCTCTCACCTCGTTCGTGCGTTTCTGACCTTTGCCGAGTATTTTCAGGTGTCAGACAAGCCTAAGGTGGCCGCTGCGGCTCTGCGTGCGGCACGGAGGCTGGATGCATCTGACTCGGCACTTGAAGCTGCGCTCGATCAGGCCGCCGGTACCGATTGCGACCCCGACCATGTAAGCGATGCGGAGGCGACAGAGCTCTTGGCAGCTGAAGGCTTGCCCGATGCCGCCAATGCAGAGATTGCCATCTGCCTGCTCATGTGCGCGTCTGATGCTGCCGCCATGGGTCAACGTGACGTGGCAACCAACCTGACCATCCGGGCACGTGACTTGGTTGGCGAGGACGCTTGCATGGCGCTGCTTGCGCTCATCCATGAGGAGGATAGCGATGCCCGCTAATCAGCCAGGAAAGAAGACCAAGAAGACCATCTCGCGCAATCGTGTCGCGCACCACGACTACGAGATCCTTGACACGTACGAAGCGGGCATCGAGCTGACGGGAACCGAGGTCAAGAGCCTTCGCGAACGTGCCTCGCAGATCAAGGACGCCTTCTGCATCATCCGCAACCGTGAAGTATGGCTCGTCGGCATGCATATTCACCCCTACTCGAACGGGGGCGTGTGGAACGTCGACCCCGACCGTAGGCGCAAGCTGCTGCTACATAGGCGACAGATTGACCTGCTTGACCAGCGTCTCCGCACCAAGGGGTTGGCGCTCGTGCCGCTCGAGATGTATTTTGACGAGCACAACCGCGTAAAGCTGCAGATTGGCGTAGGACGTGGTAAAAAGAGTTACGACAAGCGCGCGGACATGGCGCGCAAGCAACAGGACCGCGACATTCAACGAGCACTCAAGGAACGCAGCCGTTAAGCAAGGTACCTATCGTATCGTCGCCTCGGCAATGAGGAGCCGGGACACAAGGAAGGAGATTTACATGGATGCCACCGCGTTGTTCAAGTTCCAATCGTCCCTGTATGTAGTATCGGCACGCACGGCTGAGGATTATGGTGCCTGCATAATCAACACGGGCCTGCAGCTGACTTCAACGCCGCTGCAAGTCATGGTTGCCGTCAACAAGCAGAACCACACCGAGAGCGTCATTGAGGCCGCCGGCCACTTTGCGCTGACCGTGATTACCGAGGAAGCCGACATGCCCTACATCGGCCGCTTTGGTTTCCGCACTTCGACTCAGTTTGACAAGTTTGACGGCATCGAGACACGTGAGACCGTGCTGGGCGACACGTACACGCCCGCTTGCGCCGCGTGCGTCATTGCCTGCGAGGTCGTTCAGACGCTTGACGTGGGAACCCACATGATCTTTGTCGGCGAGGTCAAGGACGCCGAGGTGCTCTCAAATGCTACGCCCATGACGTATGCCTATTACCACTCCACGCTCAAGGGTAAGACACCGCCCAAGGCCTCGAGCTATATTGCAGAGTAGGCGTTTCATTTTGTAAACGGCGTCATTATTGGTGCTCGGCGGCGGCCCGTGACGTTGGCTTGCAAAGGTGGTAAGCTGACATCTACGCGCGTGAGGTTGCCTCGAAGCGCGACCCTACTGGTTTGGGAGAAAGGAGGAACGAATATGGCAGAAGAGACCTATACGTTCCGTTGCACCGTGTGTGGCTGGGAGGTCACCGTCGATACGCCCGAACTGCCTGAGGACTTCACCTGTGAGGTTTGCGGCGTGGGCCCGGATCTGTTCGAGCTGGTCGAGGAGTAACGCCTTCTGGGACCTGAGGGTCTGCAAGGAAGGTAGGTCCGCGAGGGGCGCTCTGGCGCCCCTCGTTTTTTATGCGTCAGTGTATGGAATGCTTGTGACGAGCTGCCCGTTTGAACAATCCTATTTTGGGATATTGTGATGCCTTATTATGCGGTCTTATGCATTTTATTGCCTATTTTATGCATTATGGTAGAGCACCGCAGGTAGATTGCCTAAGAGGGCAGCATGTCATGCAGGACGTTTTGCCGTGGCCTGCAGAAACGACGTAAAAAACGTACGCAAGGATGCAAGAAGTTGCCTTTTCATCCGAATCTACAGGGTGTTTAAAACTGCCGCCGAAACAACAGTAAGACGTTTCCACTCCACTTAACGGTCTGTAAGCAGGGGTCCAGAGAGCTTGCGGTATCGTGAGGGGCATCCACGCATGCGGGATGAGCGGTCTTGTCGATGCAACGTTACGGGAGTGCGACGATGTCTCTTTTGAAGTATCGCCTGAAGTCGGGGAAGAGCCCTCAGGGCAGGCAAAAGATCTATTTCTGCTGCCATCCCGATGACTTTGACCTGTACTTTGACCAAGTCTGTGATGACATCTTCAGTAAGGAAGAGAATTGCGCCATCTACTACGAGGCGGATCCGCGTGGTAGGTACGACCGCGGGGATCTGCTCTTCCAACTTGGGGAGATGCAGCTCTTCGTGGTGCCGATCACCAGACGATTGCTGACCCAGCCGAGTCGCGCCCTTGACTTGGAGCTGCCGTTCGCCCTTGGCAAGGTTGCCGTCAAGGATGCCCTTACCGGGAAAGATGTGTTCAGGCACATCGCGGTGCTGCCCATTCTCTTTGAGGGCGATCTGGTTGACTTGTTCAACGAAACCGAGCCGTTTGACGGCATCCAGTTCTTGGACAAATACAACGAGGACAGTACGGCTATCAGCTACGGCGAGAAGCTCACGAAGTTCCTTCGGTCTGTCATCGTCAGCGGCGAGGATGACGAGAAGATTCGCTCTGAGTTTAAGGCGGATATCTTCCTCAGTTACCGCAAGATTGATCGCGCGGTAGCCAGAAGGCTGATGGAGCACATCCATAGGAACGATTTCTGCCGCGACGTCTCTATCTGGTACGACGAGTATCTGGTGCCCGGGGAAAGCTGGGCGGAAGCCATCAACAACGAGCTGGATGCCAGCGATCTCTTCGTGCTCAACGTGACGCCCAAACTGCTGGAGGAGGGCAACTTTGTCTGGAGGGAAGAGTATCCGACCGCTTTGAACTCGGGAAAGCCGATTCTGCCGGTTATGACCGAGGAGACAGACGAGGCCGAGCTCAGCGCCATGTACGATCATATCGAGGAACAGCTGGTCAGGGAATCCGTGCCTGGCGAGCTTGAGGAGGGGCTCATCTGGGGTCTTGTGCGCACGGCAGGAAAGGAAGAGCTGCTCACACCCGACGATGACTCGGCGCACCTGTACTACATCGGTCTTGCCTACAAGAACAGCGTCGGCGTCGAGACCAACTCGGACCGAGCTGTCAGGCTGCTCGAAGATGCCGGCAAAAGGGGTTGGCGCAGGGCGTATTTGACGTTGGGTGGCATGTATGAGCACGGCGACGGTGTCGAGCGCGACGAGGATCGGGCCATCCAGTACTACCGGGACTTCATTAGGCTTCAGACCCCCGACTTTGGAACTTCGAAGCAGGGTGATCTCGACCTGGTGTTGGCATACGACGCCATCGGCATGATCTACGTCAATCGCTCAAGGCTTGCAGATGCATTTGACAACTATGCCGAGCTCAACAAACTGATTGATGCCATGACATCGTGTTTCGGCAGCTTCAAGCAGATCAACCTCCCGACAAGCTATGAGCGCCTTGGTTTCATCAAGCGGGCGATGGGTGAACCCGCTGCAGCTCAGGACTACTTTTCTAAGGCGTTGCAGGCCCGCCTGAATCCGCCTATCACCACGAACATCGCTACGGCAGAAGATGCTGCGCAAGGTGAGGATGCGGCAGCATACAACGAGTTCCACACGACGATGGGACTGGCCGTGAGCCTGTACAGCCTGGGCGAAATCTGCCTGCAGAACAGGGACCTCAAACAAGCAGAAGAGCACCTGACCAAGGCAAACCAGCTCTTCGCTGAGCTTGCGCAGGAGAAAGATGACCGTGACCTGCAGCTTGACCTAAACAAGAGCTATACCCGCATGGCCCAGCTGAAAGAAGCGCAGGGAGACAGGCGACATGTCGTCGAGTACTACACGAAGGCGCTTGAGGCACTCGAGCCCATTTGCAAGAACGAGGGTGACATCGAAGCGCGGTCCATGCGTGTCGTGACGACTGCTTTCCTGTCAGGCTGGTATCGGGACAGCGGGAATCTTAGGAAGGCTTACGAGCTGATCTGCGATGCGACTGACGAGGCAGAAGCCCTGACCGAGCGAGACCAGCGTCCAAAAATGATGAACCTGCTCTCAACGACGTACGGTCGTAGGGCTACCATCGAGAAGCTGATGGGTAACTTCGATGCCGCGCGCTCCTTCTGCGAGAAGGAAATCAAGATTACTGAGCAGCTTGTCAAAGAGAGCGAGGATGCGGAGTACAAACGTAATTTGGCCATAGCGTACGAAAGGCTTGCCAAGCTGCTGTCCAAGAGCACCCGCTATGGGGATGACGAGCTGGCGATTACGTATCTCCTGAAGGACCTCGAAATCACTAAGGAGCATGCGAAGGACAGGAATGACCTGCAGGCCCAGCGGGACCTTTCGGTTTGCTATGACGCCCTGTACAACGCATACCTACGTGTGAATTATGGGTCAGCGCTTATGTACGGGGTCAAGGGTCTGCTCGTGTCGTACTACCTAGCCGAAAAGATAGGGCAGCCCAAGGAGCTCTACGAGCTGGGCATCTCGTACTATGACGTCGGAAGGATCTGTGCCGACGTCTTTGAGGTCTGCTTCAAGAACGCGCTCGCGCTGTGCGAGAGGGCATACCGGGAAAGCCGCTCTCCGGAAATCAAGCAGATGATTAAGAACCTTCGCGAGCTGATGAAGCTTGATGTCAATGACATCGAGTTCCCGTTGGGGCCAGGCTACTGTGGCAGTTTGAACGAGCTTGCGTCACAGTGGCTCGGCGGTGAATGGCCTGACCGGGACTACGAGGACATATCTCCGTTTATGGGGCCCACACAAGGCGGGGGTGCGCCTGGGGACGGCGATACGAGCACAACGGACGATGAAATGCTCTCGACTGGCGCTGGCTGCATGCAACTTTTGATGCTCATGGTGATTGGTATCTGCGGCATTCTGCAGTGGACAGGTCTTGTCGACATCAAGGGCTTCATGCTGGACAAGCTGGGGCCCCAGGGACCGACCATCTTTGCAGTGGCTCTCTTTGCGGCTTTTGCGTCCACCTGCGTGCCGTGGTGGAGGCTTGGCAAGAAGAGCGACCAGGATGAGGGAGCCAGCGACTAATTGTCATGTTGGGTGTCACGTTGGGGACTGTCCCCAACGTGACAAAACTGGGTATACTGTTTGTGCCCAAGTAATTGGGTTGTACATTGACATGTGCATGGTGGCAGTTGGCCCCAATCCATCTCGTGGGGGTGACTGGTTTCGACAGGGTGGTTCTGAGATGGGCAGCAGGCCGTGGTCT
>JAUNJR010000139.1 GCA_030533135.1 Coriobacteriales bacterium | reverse complement strand
GGCCCGTCGCGCGCGAGCTGCGTGACCACCGCTACATGAAGATCGTCTCGCTCGCACCCGAGACGCTGTAAGGAGGCTCAGGACTCATGCCTAAGATGAACGTGAAGAAGGGCGACAAGGTCCAGGTCCTCTCCGGCAAGGACAAGGGCGCTCAGGGCGAGGTCCTGCGTGCCTTCCCCGCCGAGGGCAAGGTCATCGTCGAGGGCGTCGCCATGGTGAAGAAGCACCAGAAGCCGACCCAGGCCGGCCAGCAGGGCGGCATCCTCGAGCGCGAGGCTGCTATTGACGTGTCCAACGTCATGCTCGTGTGCCCCAAGTGCGGCAAGCCGACCCGCGTCGGTCATGCCACGGTTGACGGCAAGAAGGTTCGCGTCTGCAAGAAGTGCGGCGCCAACTTCTAAGTTGACCTGACCAATAGGTTGCCTAAGGACCCCCGGTGAATGCGGGGGTCCTTTTTGTATAGCGTTTGATACAAATACTGCGACTTATTTGGTTCGATTTGGCTAAACATGCTGGTATGTGACGCTTTCGATGCCAAAACAGGTGCATAATAAGCTTCCAAATGCCTGATTTGCCTTCCTGTCAAGATGGAAAGGTCAGAGCGCCTAGTTCGCGCTTTGGGCTCAACGGAGAGCCCTTTGCCCGAACGAGCAGAAGAAGGAGGTGGGACGTCATGGCATCTAACATAAGAGCGCGGATGGCGCAGCTGCTGACGTCCCACAGGCGTCATGTTCGCTACCTTGGCGTGCTCTCCGTCATAGCCGTGTTTGTGGCGTGTGGCGTTGCACTGAGTCTGCGTCAGCAGTGCATTACCATGGTGCGCGAACTGACGGTGCTTGACTGTCCCTATAGCGGTGACGGTGCGCATATGCATGACGCATCATGCTACGACAGCGACGGCAACCTTGTGTGCCCGCTTGAAGAGCGCGAGCTTCACACTCATGACGAGTCGTGCTACACCGAGGAACGTGTGCTGGTCTGCGGTCAGGAAGAGCGCGAGGGCCATGCGCACACCGAGGAATGCTACGACGAGGACGGTAACCTCATCTGTGAGCTTGAGGAGACCGACGGCCATCAGCACACGGATGACTGCTACCAGGTAAAGCGCACGCTGACCTGTGGGCAGGACGAGGTCACTGAAGTTCACGTACATGGGCCAGGCTGCTTCAAGACCATCGTACTTGACGATGGGAAAAGCAACGGCTCAACGACATCTGTCACGAGCGCCGAGCAGACCCTGCTGAAAGATCTGACTGAGCGTGACGAGAATGACGACGAAAAGCTGTTGATGAGCATTAAGGTCAAGGCGCCAGCCGGCACCTTGCCCAAAGACTCTGCCGTTGAGGTAAGGCCCCTCAAGGACGACCAGGCCGAACAGGCAACGACTGAAATTGAAGCGCTGCTCCGTCGCGAGCTGGGCGACGACGTGGTGGTAAAGCGCGTTCAGACTGCGCAGGTCGAGCTTGTCGATGCACAGGGGAAGAAGGTCACCCCTAACGGAAACGTTCAGGTCGGGGCGTGGACGGACTTCGTGCGCGATGCGCAGGAGCTCGTGATCGTGCATCTTGCTGACGAAGGCGACCCCAAGCACCCAGCGGCAGAGCTGGTAAGTGACGCCCTGCTTGTCAATTGGGACGAGAACGACCAGACGACCGGCAACGAGAACACGCTGCAGTTCTGGATGAATCGCCCGTCGATGGCGATCGCCATCGTTGAGGTGGAGTCGGCATCGCCGTCGGCAGAGGGTGTCATCGTGGCGTCGCGAGACGATCAGCTGACCACCGAGGATGCCCTCGACCTTGATCTTGACAGCACTGATTTTGAGGACAGCGAAACTTCGGTATCAGTCGACTATCCCGCACAGGACTTCGAAGGCCATGCTGGTAACCTTACGGTTATGGTGTCGGCGCCGCAAGGGGCCTTCCCTGCAGATACCACCATGCAGGTCGAAGCCGTCGACACCAAAGACGTCCAAGATGCTGTGAGCTCTGCAGTGCCGGGCATGGTGGATACGGTTGCTGCCGTTGACATCACGTTCCATGACGCTGAGGGCATGGAGGTCAAGCCGGCGGAACTTATCAAGGTGACCATGACCAACGACGAGCCGCTGGTTGATGGCATCCCCATCGTCTTGCATGTGGACAACGAGGGCGAGGCCAGCGTGGTGGCCAAGTCAGCCATCGTGAGCTCGAGCGACGAGGTCAGTTTCGATGCGGATGCCCTGCCAACCTACGTTATGGCCGTCAAGAAGTTGCAGCAGACGCTGACTGCCTCTGATGGTCGTACTTACGAGATCACGGTCACCTACACGGAGGAAGCGGGGCTTCCTGAGGATGCCGAGCTGGTAGTCCGCGAGCTGACCGAAGCTGACAACGGCTATAAGCAGACCTTTAATCGCACGAAGGCAACCGCTATGTCCGGTTGCAAGGGTGCCACGATCAACAACGTGCGCTTCTTTGACATCGCGCTGGTGAAGGATGGGGTTACGCTAGAGCCCCTCGCACCGGTCGAGGTCAACATCGTAATGACCAGTGGGATTGGTCTTTCGGATGCCACCTCGGTGGTGCACTTCGTCAATAGCCGCAAGGTCGAGCTACTTGAGTCCGAGGTTACGACGGCGGGCGACGACGGCGAGACGGGTGTCGGCGTGACCTTCACCACCGAGAGCTTCTCGATATTTGGCGTGGTCGAGATGACACTCGAGAAGTACGTTCTGGCAAGCGACGGCCAAACGTATCACGTGACGGTGACGTATGACACCAATGCCGACATTCCCAGAAACGCACGGCTGGCGGTTGATGAAATCGTTGCTGGCGATACCGAAGATGAGGACGCGTACGGCGACTACCTTGCACGTGCCGAAAGCGCGCTTGGTTGGGATGCGGGGAGCGCGACCTATGCACGTCTCTTTGACATCAAGATCGTTGACCAGGCGGGCCAAAAGGTTGAGCCTGCGGCCTCGGTCAGCGTCAACATTGAGCTGAGCGGGCAGGAGTCCGACAGCTCCATGAGCACCGCTGCGCAGGTGGTGCACTTTGCCGAAGACGCTGACGTGCCCGACGTGGTCACGGGCGTTTCGGTTGACGGGCAGGCCGTGAGCTTCGAGACCGATGGCTTCTCCGTGTACGCAATCGTGGATGCACCGCCCCCAGCAGTTGTTACCATCGAGACCGTTGCGACGCTTGAAGAGCTGAGCCAAAACACTGACGAGGCGTTCCTTCTGTCCTACGACACGACGCCCAAGTACTTTACAAACCAGCTAAACGGCAATAGTGCCTTCATTGAGACGACAAGCTCTGCCAGTGCATCCGAGTGGTACTTTGAGCCCGTTGACAGCGCGAACAATCTGTACTGGCTCTACACCGAGATTAACGGGATCAAGAATTACCTTAATAACCCGTCGGGCAACTTGGCTGGGTTGGTAACCGATGTTGGACAAGCTACCGTTTTACAGCTCGAACAAGCTCCCAACGGAACCTTCTACCTCAAGATTAGAGGAGCAAACAGGTGGCTCCAGCATTCTGGCAGCGGTAGCGGAATCAGGTTCTACACCGACAAGAACAACACTACGAACAGCCGAATAACGCTGGCCTACGCATCGTCCTTTGTCCTACCTGATGACCCCTACGGCCTCAACGGCACAACCTACGGCATTGCCTACCACGACGAGTCCTCTTCGTCCACCTCGTTGGGCACCACCGAGCTCACCGTCAGTGGCAAGAAGCGCCTTGGCTCCATCGACATGCTCATGCGCGAAGACACCGTGCACGGTAGTGGCCTGCTGCTCGTTGCGGAGGGGACGGACATCACGGAATGGACCTTCGAGTTGGTTGAGCAGGACAGGTATTACATCACTACGACGGTTGATGGTGCCAAGAAGTACCTGACCATCAATGGCGAAAACGTCACGCTTGCTGATGAGCCCGACCCGACGCGCTCCGTCATCAGGGTGGTCCCTGGAACCGGTGCCTATGCGGGCAAGTACAGCTTCATAGTCGGGAACTATGCACTTAATCTTCCCGCTGGTGATACCGACGGATTCAACGCAACCAGCAACAGTGCCGCCACGCGGTGGATGAACCTTGTCCAGAAGTCGCCCGATTTGACCGATGACGACTTCAGGCAGTACACCGCAAAGAAAGTCAGCGTCTCAGATACCGTGAGCGTCAAAGACGGTGAGGAAATCATCATCTACACCCGTATCTGGAACGACACCGCAAAGCGTTACGACTTCTACGTGGTGGACTACAACGGATCGCTGCTTCGTTGCTACGACGTGGGCGACGCAATCGAGTGGATTGGCAACAGGCGCAATAGCGCACGCTGGAAGTTCTCTGAGTACACCGAGGGCGGCCAGCCGAACTACTACTACGACCTGCAGAACAGTACCTACGGAAGCTACATCTCGCCGATGCTGCAAAACGCGGATGGCCAGCCACAGGTCGTCTC
>JAUNJR010000009.1:30956-33959 GCA_030533135.1 Coriobacteriales bacterium | reverse complement strand
CGGCGGGCAGTACTTTGCTTCCAAAGAACTCTTGCATGGTTTCCCCTTCTTTCTTGTCTTGACGTACCTACTTTACGTGACCTCCCCTTGGCGGTATAACCACCAGCAAACGCCTCTTTGAGGCGCACATTGCCCAAACTAATACAACTTGTGACATTTGCTTGTTATATGATGATATGTAGTAAATGTGAAGAATGCAAGAGCCAGCCCACATATGGCATGCATCTTTGTCCCAGCCACTCTTCACGTCACAAAGAGGAACGGTTTTGGTGGGCTACGGATACGGCACCGTGCTGCAGTGAGCTGCTTTGAACTCTAGATAGTGTACTGGTGCGCCGCGATGACCTACACCCGGGCGCCAATTCCTTCTTCTTCTGCAGGCAACGCGATGCGCTCGCTGGTAAAGCCGTGACCGCGCACCTCGTTAATCTGCGCAATGGTAATAAAGGCTGCGGGGTCAATGGAACACACGAGCTCCGTCACGTCATACAGCTTGCGCTGTGGAACGATGCAGAGCACTCCCCTGCCCTCCTGACGCAGGAAGCCAGACTCGCTCACCAGCATGGTCAAGCCAACCTCGGCCTGCCACAGGAGCGCCTCGCGAATCTCCTCATAGCGATCGGAAATAATGAAGAGCTGAGCTTGCGCCTTACCAAGAATCATCGTGCGATCGAGCAGGATGGTTTCGAGAACCAAGACCAACAGTCCCAAGAGCGTCAGCTCCGGATCGCAGAAGAGCGCTTGACCACCCATCACCACAAAGTCCGTAGCGTAGACCAAGGCCGCCAGCGGTAGATGGAACCAATGATTGAGCACAAGGGCCACGACGTCCATGCCTCCCGTGGACGAGCCCACACGCATGACCAGACCCAATGCGATGCCCATGAGGCATCCCGCAAAGATAGCGGCAAGCACCGAATCAGTAGTGAGACTGTCAATGCCAGGAATGCGCTCCATAACACCAAGCGCCACAGGGTACATAACGGAGCTTGCCACGGTGGTGACAAAGAACTTTCGGCCGAGCACTGCCCAGCCGATGAGCAAAAGCACCGTATTGAGCACCAAAACGACCAACGCGACGTCGAGCCCCGGCCACATACGCTCCATTACGATGCCGATGCCCGTCGTACCACCCATGATGATGTCGAACGGCATAATAAACGCAACGACAAGAAAGGCTAGAAGTGAGTTGCCAGCCACAAGGCAGGCAGCTGTCACAAGGTATTTGTACCAACGAGAGTAGCGCTGCATGTCGCCCTCCACATATGCATTGTTGATATCGTGGCGACACATCATAGCGTCAGAATTCGACGTTTCGCAAGGTAAAGAGCCATCCTTCACGTAATCTGTTGGAAATAAAGTCGCCTTTTGAGCTGAGTGCGGCAGAATAGCAGTAGACTGTGCCGATGGTCACGTGAGGCGGTGCTGAAAGGAGCCCCATGTACGAGCTGGTACAAGCTGCGACACACACCTACTACATCGAGAGCCCCGCAAAGATAGGCATCGTTGAGGTTGCCCCCAGAGAAGTGGTCCTCATTGATTCGGGCGGCGATCGCAGTGCTGGTTCTAAGGTTCGGCGCATCCTGAGCGAACGCGGCTGGCAGCTCAAAGCCATCTATAACACGCACAGCCACGCGGACCATACGGGTGGCAACCACTATCTACAGTCGCAGACCGGCTGCCGCATCTTCTCACCTGGTGCCGAGGGCGCTTTCACCAAGTGGCCTTGGCTTGAGCCGTCCTACCTTTTTGGTGCCAAACCTCCCAAAGAGCTCCGGCACAAGTTCTTGGTTGCACAGGAGTCTGAGGCTGAGCCGCTCACCACGGACGTGCTGCCCGATGGCTGGGATCTCATCGACCTTCCTGGACACTTCTTCCACATGGTGGGCTTCCGTACCCCTGATGACGTGCTGTTTATTTCTGACTGCCTATCGAGCAAGCCAACGCTTGACAAGTACCGCCTCAGTTTTCTCTATGACGTGCAGGCTTCCTTGGATACCCTTGAGCGCGTCTCGACCATGCGTGCACAGCTCTTTGTCCCTGCGCATGCAGAGGCAACCGTCGACATCGCCCCACTCGCACGCTACAACGCAAGCTGCATTCAGCAGGCAGCGGCTGACATAGCCGAGCTCTGCGCGAACCCAATCTGCTTTGATGATCTGCTGGCAGCAGTCTTCACACACTACGATCTACGCATGACCTTTGAACAGCACGCACTGGTTGGCAGCACCGTGCGTTCCTACCTGACCTACCTCTCCGACCAAGGCGCCATCAAGGCTTCGATTGACAACAACCGCTGGCTCTGGGCGAGGGCGTAGCGCAACGCCTGCAAAAAAGCGCTTAGACAATCTGCCTTCCTTCATCAGGGACCGCCATGAAAAACACCCCCTCGCCCATCAAGAGCGAGGGGGTGTTCATCACCTTGCAAAGCAGCAACTACGAGCGCTTAGGAATCCACATATACTGGCCGTGGGGCGTCACGCGGAACATCATGATGGAGCCAAGATCCGATCTTTTAAGGGTGCTCTTAAGGAAGGGGACAACCTTATCAGGATCTTCTTCACTGGACTCAAAGACGATGGATTGGGGCGAGGTGCCCTTCGTGTCTGTCAGTTTAAAGGTCATGGGCTCGGAAATACCCTCGACAATCTCGATTACGCGTGTCCTGAACGCAGGATTAACGCCATCAACATCAACAAGCATGGTTGTCCTCCTCTATGACGCTTACCAAACTCGTAACTATTTTATGTCCCTGGTGGCGGCGCGTACGTAGCATATCGCCCAGTGGAGTCACCAGACATCACTGGGCATGAGGAGAGGCCAGCTCAAGCCACGCTGGGAGTCCTAAAAGATGTGCAGGAACACCCACGCAAGCACATAGCCCATGAGGCCACAGCCAGGAAACGTCATGACCCACGTCATGAGCAGGTCCCATGCGATGGTCCAGTTGACCGAGCGCCTGTTCTTGGCTGCTCCCGCACCCATGATGGCGCAGGACTTTGT
>JAUNJR010000009.1:24124-30856 GCA_030533135.1 Coriobacteriales bacterium | reverse complement strand
GTAATAAAGCCCAGCGCAAAGCCCAAAATCGTCGAGAGCACCAAGCCGTAGATGACCTTGATCCACGCGGACATGTTTATGCCGGCAAACCCACCAGATACCGCAATTGCCGCACCAGAGAGACCCGCAATCAGAGCGTGGCTCTCGCTCGTCGGGATGCCAAAGTACCATGCCACGCCAGCCCAGACCACGATGGCCACCATCGCGGCGGCAAGCGAGACCAGGGCAGCATGGCTATCCCCACCAAAGTCCACCATATGGCTTATGGTGTCGGCTACGGCAGGAAAAAGAATCGTCGCGCCAACAAGACCCACGAAGTTGGCTATCGTCGCGAGCCACACCGCTTGATAGAAGCTGATAGAACGAGTGCCCACGGCATCCGCAATCGAGTTGGCCGCGTCGGTCGATCCGTTCACAAAAATAGTCGCAGCAACCAGCACCATGGTGAGCGCCAATAGGGGATTCGAGCAAAGAGCTTCAACAAAGTCTGAGAACGACAACATCGCCTGTTCCTTTCTCGCGGCAAATTCCGCTTACAAAACAGGTTACCCACTAGTGAGCCAACTTATGATTGAGCGGTTGTGAACCAGTGTGACAGGGACGTGAATTCGCAGAGCGAAAGACTAAACTCGCTCCCAATTCATACTCGTGAACCATCTGGTGCGAGAAAATAGGGAGACCTTGAAAGGAGGATCGATGGCCCACATCCTGCTGGTGGAGGACGACAAGTCCATCCGCATGGCACTCGAGTTCTCACTCACGCGAGCGGGCTACGAGGTGACAGGCGTTGCAACCGGAACCGAGGGGCTTGAGGCTGCTCGCAGCATCGACGCCGATCTGATTCTTCTAGATGTGTTGCTGCCCAAGCTTTCGGGGCTCGACGTGGCTCGCGCACTTCGCGAGGCAGGCGATCGCACTCCCATCATTATGCTCACTGCACTGGACAGTGACGCTGACACAATTGCCGGACTTGATGCGGGAGCCGATGACTACGTCACTAAGCCGTTCTCTACGCCTGAGCTGCTTGCCCGAATCCGCGCCAATCTCCGTCGCTCGGGAGTGATGGAAAGGCATCCTACGGGCACCATTACGGCAGGACCGCTGGTCATCGACCTTGACGCAACCCGAGTCATACTCGATGGCAAGCCAATCAAGCTGCGTTCTAAGGAATATGCCCTGCTTGTCGCCCTTGCCACACACCGTGGTGCACTTTGCACGCGTCAATGGATTGCCCAGGAAGTCTGGGGAGAGATGTTTCTTCCCACTTCCCGTACCATAGACACCCATGTCAGACGCCTTCGCAAAGCCCTTGATGGGCACGGCTGGACCTTTGTGCAAACCGAGCATGGTATGGGCTACCGATTTGAGGAGAAGCAGGAATAGGCCGTGCGAGAGATCAAGAAGCAACCAGTGAGCTGGCGTACCGGCATTATTGCTGGTTATGCCGTCATCGTGATTCTCACTTCAGCCGTCTGGCTCTTCTCGCTTCTGGGACCTGTGAGTCAGGCACTTGAGGACCGCCAGCGTGAGGGCTTGGTTTCGGTTGCCAACGCCACCGAGGTTGCCCTCGCCGCAAGCGAGCTCCCCGTGTCAAACGTACTGGAACGCATCTCGACAAGCGATAACCTACGCCTGACGCTCATCTCGCATGAAGGCGAGGTCATTGCTGATAGTGTAAAAAACGCCGAATTGACGAGCCATGCCGAGCGCCCCGAAGTGGTGGAGGCCCTCAAAGGATCCATGGGCTTTGACAAACGCGTATCAGAGACGGATGGCGTCGAGTACCTCTACGTTGCCATACCCAGCAATGCGCGACAGGCTGGGGCGGTGCTTCGTGTTTCCATGCCTTTGGCGCAGGCACATGCCGCAGTCATGCGCTTCCAGTGGACGAGCCTTGCCCTTCTTGTTGCCACGTTCATCCTTGCGATTGGCGCCGCATTGTTTGCCTTTACCCGTGCGGCCCGGCCAGTTAGCCACCTTGAGCGAGTACGGACTGACTTCGTTGCCAACGCCAGTCATGAGCTGAAGACGCCTGTTGCGGGGATTAGGCTTCTCTCTGAGTCTATCAGTCAAGCCAGCGCCGAAGGGGACGTTGAGGTTATCGGCCAGTTTGCCGAGCGGCTTTCACATGAGTCAGAACGTCTGCAAAGTCTTGTCGCGGACCTCATGGACCTATCACGTCTTGAGGATGAAATGCACCTGACGCTTGGCTCTGACACCTGTGACCTAGCAAAGATCGCCAGGGCGTCGTTCGAAGCGCATCAGCTCACGGCACAGGAAGCTGGACTCGTTTTCCAATGGCAAAGCAACCTCTCCGCTGGAGTGCCGTGCCGCGTACACCTCTCTGTCGCCAATGCGAAGATTCTTGTCGACAACCTCATTGACAATGCCATTGCCTATACGGAGCACGGATCAGTCACTGTTCAGCTTGACCAGATGGACAGTTATGCCGTGTTTGAGGTGGCGGATACCGGCATAGGCATTCCAGCCGATGACCACGACCGCATCTTCGAGCGTTTCTACCGCGTAGACACCGCTCGCTCACGTGAGACGGGCGGGACGGGGCTCGGGCTATCTCTCGTCCGTCATGCCGTACTCCGTGGCAATGGAACCATCGAGATTGAGAGTGCGCTGGGAGAAGGGTCTACCTTCCGCGTCACACTGCCCCTCGCCTAACCGCGATCGCTAAGACAAGAACTCATCACGACAGTTCCACAAAATACCCCTTGCATTGCTAGGAATTATAAGTAAACTATAGCTAACTTATAGCGAGGGCACCCTCTCCCCCTCGCGAAGCGGGCAAGACCCAAGCAAGAGGACGCACACTCCCCCGACTTTGTGCGTCCTCTTATGCTGTTTGAGCTCTTTGGATTGTCAGTCGCTCTCTTTTGTTCGGTACCATACGGCTAGAGATAGGTGACATATGCAGGGGAGGAACTATGTCTGCGATTTCTGATCTCGTCCGCAAGCAGTTCAAAGAGGGAGACGACATCCGTGATGCCGGGCTCACCACACCAGAAGACATCGAGCGTTTTGATGACATCGCGTACGGTACTGATACCGACTGGCAGATGCTCGACGTGTATCGCCCCAAGAACGTTAAAGGTGAGCTTCCCGTTATCGTGAGCATTCATGGCGGTGGCTGGGTGTACGGCGACAAGGAGCGCTACCAGTGGTACTGCATGGACCTCGCACTACGCGGTTTTGTGGTAGTCAACTTCACGTATCGCTTGGCCCCTGACTTCAAGTTCCCCGCCAGCATGGAAGACACCTGCGCCGTATTCCAATGGACCGTTGACCACATCGCCGAGTATGGTGGCAACGTCGACAAGATCTTTGCTGTCGGTGACTCTGCTGGTGGACATATGCTTGGCCTCTTCAGCAACATGTGCACCAACCCCGCGTACGCCGCCAACTTTGACTTTACGCCACCTGCTGGTTTCACTCCGACCGCCGTGGCCATCAACTGTGGCGCCTGCGAAATCAAGCTTACCGACGACCCGACGGACCTCACCAGCGCCTTGATGGGTGACTTCCTCCCCAACGGTGGAGATGATCGCGAACTTGACCTCGTCAGCGTGGGCAAGCACGTGACCGAGAAGTTCCCACCCGTGTTCATCATGACCTCGGATGGCGACTTCCTGCATGATCAGGCCGGCCCGCTCTCGCAAATCATGCGTGATCTGAAGGTCGTTCATGAACTGCATATCTACGGCGGCATTGGCGAGCCTCTTGGCCACGTGTTCCACTGCAACATGAAGAGCGAGGATGCCCGCCGCTGCAACGACGACGAGTGTCGGTTCTTCAAGCGCTTCCTGTAGCAACTGTCACATTGGGGACTGTCCCCAATGTGACAACCGTGGGTGGTAGAGACAAGAGCAGCGCATTTCCTCTGGTAGAATAAAACGTCACTGTTTTGATTCTGGCAGAGGAGTGTGCATGGCAACTGATGCCCAGGACCCCATATTCCAAGAGGAGCAGCAGCATCTGAGCGAGACGTATGCCACGCTCGTGGCCATGCGCGACAGCCTATCTGCTGAGCTCGAAACCAAGCACAAGGGCATCGCTCAAGACCTCATCGACATGAGTGAGGAAATCTCCCTCGACTTTGTCGGCGCCGACGAGACCATGGAAACCCTCGCCGCCATCGAGACCTTGAACAGCGTCATCGACACGTACAACCAATACCACGACTACACCGTGGACAAGGTTCGTCGTATCCTGCTTCTGCTCATGCAGCCGTATTTTGCCAAGGTCCGCCTGAAGATGCGGCCCGGCCGTCCCGCGCGTGATGTCTATATTGGGGCAGCTGGCGTCACCGACGAACACAAGATTCCCCTTATCGTGGACTGGCGCAGCCCCGTCGCGGAAACCTACTACAACCAGGAGATGGGCCAGACCTCCTACACCGTTGACGGCAAGGTGCGAACTGTCAACCTTGAGCTTCGCCGTCAGTTTGACATCACCCGCAACGTGCTCAACATGTACTTTGACACGACCGTCGCCATCCAGGACTCGCTGCTGCTTGGTGCCCTCAAGCGTCACCACACGGAGAAGCTGCAGGCCATCACGGCAACCATCCAGCGCGAGCAAAACGCCATCATCCGTCATGATGACGTACCGGCGCTTCTGGTCAACGGCATTGCCGGCAGCGGAAAAACCTCCGTCATGCTCCAGCGCATCGCCTATCTCCTGTACCGCCAGCGCGAGACGCTCTCCCCCAGCCAGGTCTACCTGTTCACGCCCAACTCCGTGTTCCAGAGCTACATCAGCGCTGTCTTGCCGTCGCTTGGCGAGGCAAACCCGCAGACCTTCACCTGGACCAGTTTCATGCGCGACCAGGGGCTGTCTGAGCGTTCGGACGGAGCAACCACCAGCCCTGAGGAGCTCAAGCGCCTTGAGGAGCTGGTCGGCGGCCTTGTGCTTGAGGAGGATGACCTGCGTGGCATCTCCGTCAATGGGGTCGCGCTTCTCAAGCCTGCGCAAGTCAAGACGTCCGTGAACAAGTTTTCCAAGTTCCCCGTTGGCCCGCGTCTGGCAGCGCTGGTCAAGGATGACCTGCATGATAAGCTCGACCGGCGCTTCGCAGCCCTCGCAAAAGATGACGAGTTGCAAGAGGAGCTCTTGGGCCTCGACCTCGACGAGCAAATCGAAATCTTTGGCCGAACGCTCGACGCTCCAGATGAAGACGAACTCATTGGCTATGCAGAGCAGTATGCACGTCATCTTTATGGCAGTGCGCACGATGACGTGGAGCGTGGCACGTGGCTGCGTATTGACCGCATAGGAATGCGCATGCTTGGCGTGCAGGCGCTCACAGCCGCCGAATGGTTGTACCTCAAGCTTCTTATCTGCGGTCCGTCGGAGAAGGCTGCCCGCTACGTCATGGTAGACGAGGTCCAGGATTACACGGTCACGCAGCTCATGGTGCTCGCACGCTACTTCCCGCGCGCACACTTCCTGCTGCTTGGCGACCAACATCAGGCCATCAGCGAAGGCACCGCAACCTTTGACCAAATCAGAGAACTGTTCTCACATACGCATGGAAGCGTCGAGGAATGTCTCCTGCGCACCAGCTACCGCTCATCGCCCGAGATCACGGCCCTGTTCGCCTCGCTTTTGGACGAGCATGACCGAATCACCCTGAGCTCGGTGCGCCTCCCTGGCGTAGAGCCAGAAATGGCTTCCTTCTCTGACCGCGATCAGTTCCTTGACGCATTGCATGCCACCGTTGAGGCGGCACACGCCAGCGAGGGGCTTACGGCCATCATCACGGCTAACAAATCGCGCAGGAGCTGGCTGCATCGGCAGCTTGGCGACACCATCAAGTCCATCCATCGAGGCGATGCACTGCCTGCGACGGGCGTGGTGGTAATGGATTTGGAACTTGCCAAGGGTCTTGAGTTTGACCACGTCATCATTCCCGATGCGCAGGCAGAGGTCTTCCCCGACACGCCGCTCGCTCGCCGCCGCCTGTACACCACCATCAGTCGTGCCATGCACAAGGTGACGATTTTCAGCCAAGGCGAACTGACACCGTTGCTGGCCTAGACTTATATCGAGCAGAGGTAAATCGGAGGGGATACTCCCCTCCGATTCACTACATCTTGATAGTGTCCTCAAGGTCTAGACAAAGGCCCATGAGAAGATCAGTGCTTCAACCAGGTATGCAAACGTGACAAGCAAAACATACGTAATCATGATTGCCCGACGCTGGTTCACCAAGAGTCCCACAAACTCACGCAAGAACGCGTTTGGCCAGAAATAGGCCTTGGTCGGACTTGCCATGCCCTCGACGGCCATCCCCGCCTGGTGAGCACACACGTACCCGCGAAACACGTGGTAGTTGGTTGTGGAAAATGCCACGCGGCTCTCCGCCACGTCTGCCCCGGACGCCTGTTCAATGGCCGCACGTGAGAACGCCATGTTCTCGCTCGTCCGAACCGAGCGGTCCTCACAAACGATGTGGTCATCGGGCACTCCCCTGCCGTTGAGATAGCGCCTCATGCACTCGGCTTCCGAGATGACCTCGTCGTCGCCTTGCCCACCACTGGGAACGAAGGTCACGGGCTTCTCCCCGCGTTCTAGCTGGGCGGCGCCAAACTCATAGGCACGGTCAATGCGACCACGCAGAATGGGTGTCGGGGTGCCGTCGTCACGGATACCGCACCCCAAAATGATGACGTAGTCCATGGTACGTTTTGGCACGTGCCGAGCAGCCAACCACGCACA
>JAUNJR010000009.1:0-24024 GCA_030533135.1 Coriobacteriales bacterium | reverse complement strand
TGATGACGTAGTCCATGGTACGTTTTGGCACGTGCCGAGCAGCCAACCACGCACAACCACCACGACCCATCACATAGCATTTGAAATAACCTCTCACGAATCACCATTGTATCGGACGGCACGAGATGACAGGCTAACCGATGGCTTACCATGATCCGAAGATGACCAACAACCTGACCATTTGCCACGGGGGACTCATGACCACCTATCGGTTGCTTGCGCTTGATATGGACGGGACGCTGCTGGATTCCCAAAAGCGTGTATCACCCAACACGCGAAAAGCGCTCGAGCGCCTTGCAAAACAGGGAGTGGCCATCGCCTTTGCCACGGGTCGCAATGCCCTTGAGCTGGGATTCTATAGCGACAACCTGCCCTTTATTCGCTTTGGCGTGCTTTCGACTGGCTCGGTGCTGTATGACTTTGCGAAGAAGGTCACGCTGGATACAACCCCCTTCCCCGTCGAAGCAGTAACCGCTGCCGTCGGGGCAACCCTTGATGAGGGTGGCCTACCCTTCCTCTCGTGTGTGGACAAGACGTACGCACGGCAGTGCGACATTGATCGGCTTGCTGACTACGACATGGGCGGCTACCAATTGGGATACGAGCAGATTTGCACCCGCATCGATGACCCGCTGACTTGGATTGCCACGCACCCTGACCAAGTAACAAAACTCGACCTGTTCTACCGTAGTCAGGCAAGCATGCAAAGGGCACGCGCAGCCATCATCGCTTCTGGCGCAGGCGTCGAACTCGCGGATTGCGAGCAGGGGCGCGCGCTTGAGGGCACGGCCGCAGGCGTGACCAAGGGAACGGGGCTCTGCTCACTTGCCAGGCATCTGGGCATATCCTTGAATGAGGTTGTCGCCGTGGGTGACGACGGTAACGACCTCCCCATGCTTCGTGTCGTGGGGATGCCCGTTGCCATGGAAAATGCCTGCTCAGAGGCGCGTGCTGCCGCACGGTGTATTACCACTGACAATGACCATGACGGCGTTGCCCAGGTAATCGAGAAGCTCTTCTTCTAAAACCCATGCAAAAGGGTCCACCCCAATCATGTCGAACAAGAAATGATTGGGGTGGCACTTCACAGTTTGTATGAGGAGGCCCTACGCTTCCTTGCCCAAGAGCTGTAAGGCAAACTTCAAGACGTTGGGGCCATTGACCATGCCGTAATCACGCATGGGGATGATAGCCACAGGAATACCGCGTACGCCACACTTTGCCTGGGCCTGCGCCAACATGTAGTTGACCTGCGGGCCAAGCAGCGCCACATCTACCCCATCAAGGCGATGATCCATCTCGCTAACGGGATATGCGGTGACCTCAATCTCTATCCCACGTTCTTTTGCTGCTTCCCTGATGCGGCGCTCCAGCAGACTAGTCGACATTCCAGCAGCGCAGAACAGACGAAGCCTGATCATGGCATCTCCCCTCTCACTAGATAGGTAAATGCTACTCGCTTCTTCCTTATTGCGCTCAGTGAAGTCGATGAGCGGCCGCTGGTTACCGTTAGCACATCATTACTGAAAGCAGTTACCAATCAGGGGTCCTGTTGGGTACTCTGCTTTTCGACAAAGAGCTTCCTACGAATCGAATGCATCCAGAATACGCTGAAGGTCACTACGGCCATCAAGCTCCACCTGGATCTCTTCCGCCAAGTCAATGCGATCAGTAATGATGAGATCCACTCTGCTTTGGAGAAACTTTCGGATGCCCTCGTCGGTGTTCACCGTCCACACGCCAACTTTCCGCTTGGCAAAGTGGATGACGCTAACGCGTGTATCCGTAGTAAGTTCCTCCTCCATCAGGAGATAGTCCGCATTCAGACGTGACGAATCGCCGAGCGCTGCAAAGAAGAGGACGCCCGTATCAAATTCCGGATAGGTTGTCTCTGCGTAGGAGATGACGTCGTAATTCAGTGAAATGAGCACGACGTCCTCAAGGCAATCCTTCTCTCGCACAAGAGCGACAACGTCATCCACCATCTGCCTGTCGGCCGTAACACCCTTGAGCTCTATGAAGAGCTTCTCGTGTCCCTTGATAATGTCGAGCATCTCCTCAAGGGTTGCTATTTGCAGCGGCTTATCGCCACCTGTCGTGTCTCTTATCGGTAAGGCGCGAACCTCATCGAACGTCATTTCCTGAACAGCGCGACGATCGCCCGTAAGTCGCGCAAGCGTATCGTCATGATTGACTACGTAGCGACCATCAGAGGTGCGCTGGATATCAATCTCACTTCCGAAACACCCATGCTCGATAGCGACCTCAAGACCCTGCAGTGAGTTTTCTGGCGCTAGCGTTCCACCTGCACGGTGCGCCACGATGGGCACGGGATCTGGATAATACAGCTCTTCAAAGGCAACTGCGCCACCAAACGCACCTGCCAAGAGCAACACGCCCATAACAGCCATGAGCGCCACTTTTCCTAGGTAGCGATGCCGCTTCGGAAGCTCGGGCCACGACGCTGCTGGTTCATGTGCGTAATCACGATAGAACCGCGTGATGCGCAGCATCATGTAGGAATCCATGATGACAACAACCAGCGAGAACAACGGGCGACCCAAATAGAACACCGCGCAAAGGCAGAAGCGATACAGCAAGAGCTCTATCTGTGCGTCGGTGAACTGACCCGTGAAGAACTCTTCCATGCTGAAACGCATACCCATGAAAATCTGTCCCCATTCCTGAAAAAGCATCGTGGAAAGGAATGTGGGTAGGTATATGAGCAGGAAGTAGGAAAGTGACGTAACTAGGAAGCTTATGAAGAACACGCCGACTATGCAGCGCACCAGCGCCCAGAAATGATGACGCACGATATCGGTTGACTGGCGGCGCGCCTCGGATGGCGTTAAGTCATCTATCAGCACCCCATGAAACACGAAGGCGTGCAACGCGCCAATAACCGTGAGGATGGCTAATACCGCCCAATACGCCACAAGATACAGAGGAGTGGAATTGATGACCTCGGAGACAAAATGGGGCACATAGAGCTTGTTCGTAAGGCTTACTGAGAATCCAATGCCACCAAGGGGAACCGCAATAAGTAGATAGAGAATGGAAAAAATACCCGTCGGCGTAAGAAAACGCTTAATGGAGGCAAGCCCTTCCTTTATCACGTCGCGCGTACGTAGACATACGCCGCACAAAAGGCTGTTGCAGAGGATGATCTTGGCAAAGATCTCAAGAGCGACGGTTCCCACTATGACGACAGCCAGAGGGATCAGGAGGACGAGCCCGCGCCAACTCAAGAGCACTTCCTTGAAGTTTGCTGAGGTCAATGAGGTACCGGCGCTTCCAACCGTCAGATTGATTCCCATAGAGGTCAGCTGCAGCAGGATTCCCAGTAAGATTGCGGCCACAGCCTGATAGGTCCAAATCTCCGGTATGGCGTCAAAAAGCAATCGTCCGAACCCAACCTGACGCACCGACTCCTGCTTAAGGTGACGCCCTGTCGTTGTAGCCTCACGAGTCAAAATCCATCCTTACAGCATCAGGCGCATGGGAACATGCGTATATCGATCATCCTCAAATCCTAGCAAACGGTACAAAGGATAGCCGTCGTCAGTTGCATGCAGCTCAAGCACGTCGAGTGCGCGAGCACGGGCGTCATCAATCAGTCGGTTCATGACACGACGCGCGAGCCCCTGGCGACGGTGTTCGGGCAGGGTGAACACGTTGAAGAGCACGCCGGTGTGCCCATGGGGAAAGCGTGGGCTTGGCGGCTTCTCAACCAACAGGAGCCAGGCACAAGAAGCGATGACATTGGTTTCGTCTTCGCGTGCAACAAACACGTGCAGTGTCCTACCCAAGTGGTATCTCAGGTAGTTAGGCACCTCGAATTCGAGCTCCTTGCGCTGTTCCTTGGAAAGCTTGCCCACGTCGGCGGTCAGGTATCCCAAACGAAGCTCAAGAAGCTCTGGGATGTCGGCCACCGTCGCCGTCTCAATGCGATATCCCATGTGCCTCACTCTCCAAGAACGGTTCTGTGCTTCAGCACTCCCTGCGTCATAAGGACATGCTACTCTGCAAGCCCATGTCCAACAGACATGGTCAGGGGCACTAAAGCGTCTTGTTGAATTATCCATCGCAGAGACACGCACGTCAAAGCTAACATGCATTGTCCGAGCCACCAGTTTGGCAACCACGTTCACGTCCATACGCGGTAACATAAAAGATGGCTGATTACATGATGGGACAACAGCTTCGTGGGAGAGGAACGCGTCATGGCATTCAAGAAGCTCGCAATTGGCAACGACCACACCGCAGTCGGCATGAAGAACGAAATCATGGCCTACCTGCTGGAGAAGGGCTACGAAATCATCAACGTGGGCACTGACAGCACCGAGAGCTTCAATTATCCCATCAGTGGCTATAAGGTAGCTCGACTGGTCGCCGACGGAGAGGTCGACGGCGGCATTCTCATTTGCGGCACCGGCGTGGGCATTAGCCTGGCAGCCAACAAGGTAAAGGGCATTCGCTGCGTCACCTGCTCCGAGCCGTATTCCGCGCGCCTGTCGCGTCAGCACAACAACTCCAACATCGTTGCCTTTGGCGCACGCGTCATCGGCGTCGAGACCGCCAAAGACATCGTGGACAACTGGCTTGGGGCCGAGTACGAAGGCGGCCGTCACCAGGCGCGTGTCGACATGCTTGCCGAGATTGAAGAGACTCAGAAGCTCGCCGCAGCCGAAGAGTAGTACCCTGACGTTAGCCACGCTCAGGAACAGGGAGGGTATGGACGAGAACCTCGATACCCTGGCGACAAGGGTCCCCTTCGCGCCGCAACTTCCCACAGCCCAGCAGATAGCTGCTGGGCTGACTATTCTTGCGCTTGTGGGGCCCGCGGCACTTGGCGGCATCCCCGTGCTGCCCGTCATCATCCAGGATGATCGTCGGCGCCAGCAGGACGAGATTCAACAGACAAGCGAGTCGAGTGTCGGCGTCTACCACACCTCCGATGAAGCGGCCGTTGCGCTTGCCGCTTCGCAGAAACGCCTCGCCGACGTGAGCAAAGAGGTCAACAAGACCCATGCGCACGACGTAAGCGAGCAGGATATCGTTCATGCTGCCGACCGCGTGTTTGCCGACCAGGTAAGGCCCGAGTTGAGCGCCCGCTTTCTCTCTGCTCTCAATCATGTGGCCACTGATACGGCTGACCTGTGCATGCTTCGCGATGACGAGGCACACTACGACGACGATGCCTGGTTGATTGACGAGGGGCTGTTTCTGCCCTAGGCAGATAGTGGGTTTGGCTAGCGCATCAGGCTAGTCGTTTGTTGCATCGCCACTACCACTGATAGGAATTGGATTGCCCAGATACGTGGGCTCAGGCTTCACGATGCACTTGAAGAAGTCCTTGTCACGTGCGAGAATCTCCCGTGCCTCACGGTACAGCTCTCCTCCGTAGTATCTGGGATCGGTACTGACGCCATAAGCATCAAGCCCCAGCTGGTTCGCGATGTACACCGCCCGGTAGAGGTGGTAGCTCTGCGTGACGATGACCACTTTCTGAGCCTGGAAGACATCCCTTGCCCGATACATGGTTTCGTACGTTGAGAACCCAGCGTGGTCCATGAAGACGCTCTCTGATGGCACGCCCTGCTCGATGGCGTAGTTCTTCATGAGGTTGACCTCGTCGTGTTCCACCCTCCCATGGTCACCGCTCATGAGGAGCTTGCGAGATACCCCCTCGTCGTAGAGTTCAAGGCCCTTGATAAGTCGGTCCTCGAGTATGGGGCTCGGTCCACCGTCGTCATCAATGCCAGCCCCCAGAACGATGATGCAATCTGCATCGGAAACAGCTGAATAGTCACCGTCTCGGATGATCCGGCCACGTGCAGAAGCTTTTACAAGGCAATTGAGGCAAAGCCCGATTGCCGCCGACACAATGAACACGGTCATGAGACGCTTAACGAGCACCTTCATTACGAGCACCTCCACTCCAGCTCGTACGCCGTACAAAACGCAGCTCCTTGCACCCCTCAACACAGCTGAGGCGGACTCCTTCGCTCGGGTGGAAAAAGATTCCGCCCTGTCACCGCACGGAGCGGTAACGGTGAAAAAGAGTTCCCATTATCGAGTCGTACCCGCTGAGCTGATATCGCATGCCGTAAGCTGTGGCCATCAAAGGTACTACATCCACAAATCGGCAAAGGAGACAAGCATGGCAGACCGTATTCTCACCATCGGTTTTATCGGCAACGGCAAAGGCTCCAACCGCTATCACATGCCCTTCTCGCTGGCGCTGCCCGAGAAGTTCCGCATCAAGACGGTCTACGCTCGCCATCTTGGTGGCCCCTGGGCTGAGGTGCCCGGCGTGGAGTACACCACCGACCTTGACGCCATGCTTGCCGACCCCGAGATTGACATCATCGAGATCAGCACCCCGCACAGCACACACTACTCCCTGTCCAAGCAGGCACTCCAGGCCGGCAAGCACGTTGTGTGCGACAAGGCTTTCGTAGGCACCGTCGCAGAGGCCGAGGAACTCTACGCGCTGGCCGCCGAGAAGGGCGTTACCATCCAGTGCTACCAGAACCGCCGCTTTGACTCCGACTTCGTTACCACCAAGAAGGTCGTTGAGTCCGGCAAGCTGGGCAAGGTCTTTGAAATCGTCACGCACTACGACTACTGGCGTGAGGAGTACCTGCGCTACGCACAGGAAGGCGCCTATGACCGCCTGAATGGCATCTGCTACGGCCATGCCTGCCACAGCGTGGACCAGATCATCTCGTGGCTTGGCCTGCCCGATAGCTGGCACGTCGAGACGCGACAGCTCTTTGGCGAGGGTCACCCCGAGACGTATTACGACTTTGACCTCTATTACGACGAGGCGGGCATCAAGGCAACCATCACCTCCAACTATCACGCCGCGATCCAGCGTCCCAGCTTTGAGGTCTATGGCACCCGCGGCACCTTCATCAAGGTGGAGAAGGACCAGCAGGAGCGCGACCTCAAGAAGTTCTACCTGCCAGTGGGACATCCTGACTTTGGCCTGGATACACCCGAGCAGTGGGGCTTCCTGCGCTACTACGACGAGGACGGCGTCATGCATCAGGAGCGCGTCGAGACCGTCCGCAGCACCTACAGCGGCTTCTATGAGGCCCTGTACGAGACGGTGGCAAACGGCGCTCCGCAGCTGGTGAAACCCGAGGAGACCATAGCTCAGCTGCGCATCCTTGAGGAAGCCACAAAGGATCTGAAGTAGCACGTTCACGGTGAAGGTGCCCCTTCGCACCGTTCCCAACACACACCTTTGAAAGGGGTTTGTCATGAAGCTTGGTATCGTCGGAACCGGAATGATCGTGCAGATGGTTGGTCCCAACCTTGCAAACTGGGGCATCGGAGTGGCCGCTATCGCCGGCACGCCAAACACCTTGGACCAAGTCAACGAGCTTGCTGATCAGTGGGGAGCTGCCGGGCGCTACACCGACTACCACGATCTTATCGCGGACCCCGAGGTCGACACCGTGTACGTGGCTGTTCCGAACTTCCTCCACTACGCCGTCTCCGAGGCTGCCATCCTTGCTGGCAAGGACGTCGTGTGCGAGAAGCCGCTTGCATCCAACGAGAAGGAGGCTGCCAGGATTGCGGCATTGGCCAAGGAGCACAATCGCTTCCTTTGGGAAGCCGTCGTCACCACCCGCCAGCCCAATTTCAAGCTCATCCGCGACGAGCTGCTGCCACGCATTGGTACCGTGAAGATCTCCACGTGCAACTACAGCCAGTACTCCAGCCGCTACGACGCCTTCCGAGCCGGCGAGGTGCTGCCCGCGTTCGACCCTGCCAAGGCAGGAGGCGCCATCATGGACATTGGCCTATACGCCCTGACCTTCACTCTTGGGCTCTTCGGTGAGCCCAAGGAGGCTCGTTACCTGGCAAACATCGAACGCAACATCGACACTTCCGGCATCTGCGAGCTGCGCTACGAAGGCTTTACCGCCCTCGCCATCTGCGCCAAAGACTGCGGAGCACCCAGCGGCGCCCTCATCCAAGGCACGGACGGTTACATCCAGATGGGCACCGCCCCCAACCGCTGCGGAGAGATCACCCTGCACCTCAACGATGGAACGGAGGAGCACTACGACCGCAGTCTGCCCGTCATGTGGGAGGGTGAGTTCCGTGAGTTCTGCCACCAGCAGGACACCGGTGACCTCGACGAATGCTATCGTCAGCTGGATGAGAGCCTGCTCGTCAGCCGCATCCAGAACACCATCCGCCGCGAGGCCGGCATTATCTTCCCCGCAGACAAACAGTAGGGTCACAGAAATACCAAGGCGGCCAGGCGATGCTCTGGCCGCCTTTTTGAGAGGAGCGCAGCATGATTCGTTTTGGCATTCTCGGCGCTGGCAATATCGCGCATCGTTTCGCAGCAAGCCTTGCGCATGAGGAAGATGCGGTCCTCGTTGCCGTTAGTTGTCGATCGGCCGAGAAAGCTGCGGCTTGGGTCGAGGAGCTCGGGCTTGAGCCTGAAAAGGCTTACGCTGGCCCAGATGCGCACAACGCGTTGCTCGCTGACCCCGACCTTGACGCCATCTATCTGGCGCTTCCCCATCAGCTCCATCACCAGTGGGCGCTTGCTGCTCTGCGCGCAGGCAAGGCAGTCCTCTGCGAAAAGCCTGCCATGCTGACAGCGGCTCAGATGGCTGAGGTCGCGGATGTCTCGCGTGAGACGGGCGTCCTGTTCATGGAGGCCATGAAGCCACGTTTCGTAGCCATCTACCAGCAGATTATTGCCGCGTCCCATGAGATTGGCGAGATCGTGCGCGTGGATGCCACGCTCTGTAACGACATGCTGGCCTATGCTGAGGGCAAAGACAGCTATCACCTGCATGGTGGACCTGGCGCTGGCGTGTTGCTTGACTGTGGCACCTATTGCGCAAGCTGGCTTGAGGACTTTTGCCCCGGCGTGCCCGAACTGACCGCGCTTCATGGTGTCGTCAGAGACGATGTCGACCTCTACGTTGACGCCACCATGGTTTATGGTGGTGTAGAAGCACGTCTGGAATGCGCGTTTGATCGCGGTAAGCCCCGCACAGCCACCATCGTGGGTACCAAGGGCTCCATCGTAGTTGACGAGCTGCATCGTCCACAGCGGGCGGTTGTCTCGCTGGCAGATGGAACTGAGCGCGTGCTTGAGGCACCCTACATCATTGATGACTTCTACGGCGAGATTCACCACTTCTGTGAGCTGCTGCGCTCTGGCGCGACAGAGTCACCCGTCATGCCGCTTCAGGATTCGGTGCACTGCGCACTGATTCTTGACACCATTCGCAGCGGATTTACCTGCACGCCAAAGACGCTCGACACCCTTACTGAGCAGGAGCGCATTCTGCGTTACCCTGAGCGTTTTGGAGCATCTGAGGCGCTGGCGCTGGGCTCGCGCATCGCTGTGTTAGCCCCTGAATATGACCGCGGCGTCACCGTCAAAATCACGCGCGAGAGCGATGGAATGCAACTCTTTGCCTGGTCCATGGACGACAAGGCGCCGCGCAACTACGAGTTTATTGAAGGCAAGCGTGCGGCAGTTCTGGCGAGTGGCCACGCGAGTGTCTGGAGGCAGGTAGAGCTCAAACTTGCCGGCAAGGAGGACGAGATATTCGCAACTCCTGGACAAATGCCCGCTGCAGGCGGTTTCCCCATCCGCTTGCAGGGTACTGACGAAATCGTGGCAACTTGCGTGGTCAGCGGGCTGCACGAGGGGCTTGACCACGAGCTGGTCGTCCGCGCCCTTACCGCCGAGCTTGGCGTTCAGACCCCTTCGCTGACAACCATCGTCCAGTAGCGAGTTATAACTACGCGAGAGCTGATTCGGGCAAGCTGACTTGCCGATACTTCACGCCGCAGCGGTCAAGCACGGAACGGGAGATTGCCGCGCCAACCGTGTCGTGATACTTGTCATCGAGATAAACCACCTCGCCGATGCCCGCCTGCACGAGCATCTTGGCGCACTCCTGGCACGGGAACAGCGTCACGTAAACCGTTGCATCCGTCAGCTCCTTGAGCGAGCCGCGATAGTTGAGGATGGCGTTTGCCTCGGCGTGAATGACATAGTTGTGCTTGTCGGTCAGCGGATCGTCCGTCGTGTTCCACGGAAACTCGTCGTCATCCAGGCCGGCAGGAGTACCGTTATAACCCACCGAGAGAATGCGATGGTCCGTCCCTGCAATGCAAGCACCAACCTGCGTATTGGGGTCTTTGCTCCGCAGCGCCGCCGCAACGGCAACTCGCATGAAGAACTCGTCCCAACTAATGACATTTGCACGCTTGCCTGGCATGGTAGCTCCCATCTCGACTATCTCGAAAGGCCTAGCACGATTGTAGTGTGTTTGAAGGCGAGGTTGGACAAAAGGGACTGTCCCTTTTGTCCAACCTTACAGCACAAGGATGCCGAGGTGCTCGAGCAGAACCTTCGTGCCGATAAGAATCAAGATGATGCCACCCGCAATTTGAGACGGCTTCTGATAGCGCATGCCAAACTGGTTGCCGATAAGTACGCCTGCGATAGAAAACGCAAACGTCGTGACACCGATAAGCGCAACGCTCAACCAGATGTTGACTGAGAGCGACGCAAACGCGATACCTACCGTCAGGGCGTCAATGGATGTCGCAACCGCTAGCATGAGGAGCTCGCCAAGATCGATGTGGTCGACCGTGCCCGTGTCCTCCTCTTCGTCGGACAGAGCCTCGCGAATCATGTTGCCACCAATGAACACCAACAGGATGAACGCGATCCAGTGGTCAACGGGCTCGATCAGCCACAAAAACTGGCTGCCCAACGCCCATCCAATGACTGGCATGCCCGCCTGGAAACCACCAAATGCCACAGCCAGCGCCAAGGCTATGCCCCAGTTGACCTTCTTCATCCCAAGGCCCTTGCAGATGGACACCGAGAACGCATCCATCGACAGGCCAACAGCTAGCATAAACAGCTCGAAAAAACCCATACTACCCTCTCCCTGCCCAACCTCCCCCAAGGTGGCGCAAGAGCCTGCTCGAAGTGCTCATGCTAACACAGTATGCTTCGCTGGGAGTCCAGATGTGCCACGCTGAGCTGGGCTTCATAAGACACGTTTCTGGCATGGTAGACTGTGCGCTGAAAGGATTGGTTGCGCTGCAAGAAGGGCGGTGTCTCATGTCGATACGCGCAGCTTTCTTTGACGTGGACGGGACGCTCTTCTCGCATGAGACGGGAGTTGTCCCCGAGAGTGCACGACGGGCCTTGGAGCAGTTGCGGGAGCGCGGAATCATCGTGGGCGTTGCTACGGGCCGCACGTTTGGGGAGATGCAGGACTTGCCAACTGCGGACATGCCCTTTGATGTCTATCTCACCATGAACGGACAGCTCATCCTTGACGCCGATGGCACCTATATTGCGGGTAATCCGCTTACGGGTGACGCCCTTGTCAACATCATCAGGCTGTTTGATGAAGGCAAGGTGCCCGTACAGCTCTTCGAGCAGAACCGCTCTTACATCAACTTTGTCAATGAGACGGTCGAACAGGCACAAGCCGAGATTCTCACGCCCGTGCCGAAAGTCGGAACCCACCACGGAGCACCGTTGTATCAAGCCGACCTGTTTGTGGATGAGGCGGAAGCCGAGAGGTTGATGCCCCTGCTTCAGAGCTGCGACATCACCCGCTGGAACGACCGAGCAATCGATGTCAATGCACCCTCACCAGGCGGAAAGGCTGACGGCATCGCGCGGTTCATCGAGACACAAGGCATCCAACCCTGTGAGGTCATTGCTTTTGGTGATGCAGAAAACGACCTCTCCATGCTGCAGTTTGTTGGCATTGGCGTCGCCATGGGCAATGCCACGCCCGAGGCAAAAGCTGCTGCGTCGCTGGTCACCAAAGCCGTTGATGATGACGGCGTCGCGCACGCCCTAAAGCAGCTTGGCCTTATGTGAGCTGCCACGTTAGAGACAGTCCCCAACGTGGCAGTTTCAGGTGCCTGTTAGCAGTTGCCGGTATAGACGTGGGCAAGGTACTTGCGGGCCGTCTCGGCAAGCCCGTATACACGGCTCACCGGTGTTGGCCCACGATCGCGCATGCGCCAGTTGGGGAAGAATCGCGAGACGTGCAGGGTGATGTCCGGATCAACTGACGCAAGCCACGCGGCAAGTTCGCGCATCTCATCGACGGAATCGTTCACGTCAGGTACCACAAGCGTCGTCACCTCAAGATGACAGGACGACGTTGCGGCCAACAGGCGGATAGTCTCCTGGACCGTCGCAAGATCACCGCCAATGGTCCGATACGTTTCTGATGAGAAGGATTTCAGGTCGATGTTGGCCGCATCAATGAGCGGCGCGATTTCCTGAACCACAGCCGACGACACGCACCCCGCTGAGACAAGCACATTTGCAAGCCCCGCCTCATGCATCAGCAGTCCACAGTCGCGCACAAACTCCCAACTGACCAGCGGTTCATTGTAGGTATAGGCAACCCCCACCATACGCGGGTCTTCTGCGTGCAGGCGAACGGCTAATCCTGCCAGCTCCTCGGACGAGACCGTACGCCATCCGACGCCGTCCTCTCCCACTTGCGAGATACTGTGATTTTGGCACCAGGGGCACCGCAGATTACAGCCATAGCTACCCAGCGAGAGGACCGTACTGCCTGGCTTCCAACGAGCGAGCGGTTTCTTCTCGACCGGATCAACCGCAAGCGATGTCACGCGGCCATACCCTGTCGGCACCACTACGCCGTCAACGTTGCCGCGCGCATGGCAAGCACCCAGCATCCCCGGCACCAGCTTGCATCCACGCGGGCACGTCGTGCACTCGACATACTCAGCCATTCAGCACCTCCGTCACGGCACCGATAGAGAATCACAGATGGCGCACCACCTCGAAGCGCTCAAGCCGGTAGTTGTCAAAATCAAGGTCGATGCGACCCTTCTGAGCGGCAATGCGCACCTGCTCAGAGACGGTATCAACACCATCGAGATCTGGAAGCAACAGCCCGCGGCGACCGTCTGGGCAGCTCACGATGACACCGTAACGCGCAGGATCCAGCCCTTCGCGCGTAGTCGGCTCCGGCGTCGTCAGCACGTCCACGTCATACACCAAGTCATCCAGTTCGTCTGCTTCCACCGCCGAGAAACGTGGGTCGCGTGTCCCCGCGCTGATGGCGTTTGCACAGATTTCCTGTGCAAGGCTTCTCTGGGTTGGAAGGATGGTGCCGATACACCCACGCAGCTGGCCGTCCACCTTGAGCGAGACAAAGCAGCCAGCCCGTGTTCTCAAGAGATCTTCGGGTAGGTCCGACGGCGGTGTGATCCGCTTTCCCTTCCGCACATACGCCTCAAGCGAAGCCCGAGCAAGCTGCACATAGGGATCCTCACCAGCGCGTCGTTGCGCGAGGTCATTTGCGCGCCATGCCTCCCACTGCCCAAGCAACGCGCGGTCTTCGTCCACACCTTCCTCACCGACGGGGGTAAAGGCCGCAATACCATAGCCTACCCCAAACGGCCCCTCATACGAGAGGAGCTCAGCCTGTACGGCCGTGCGATCCAAAGCGCCAGCCATGATCTGGAAGCTCCTCAAACCACACTCGGCCGCACGCTCGGAGAGCGCATGATCCATGCAAAGGATGTCAAGCAAGTCACCGCGCGCAAAATCATCGGTGATGCGCTGGTCAAACATCGGGCCCTCAGGCACGTATCCATATGGCCCATCGGCGACCAGCTTGTGTGATAGGTCACCCGAGGCGATGTACACCACACGCCTTCCCAAGGTGCGGGCAGCCTCCTGTATCGCCCTGCCCAGACGATAATGCTCGCCCGCCGAGAGACCTGACAGGCCAATGCGCACCAGTTCAAAGCCGGTGTAGTACTTCTGGATAAAGTGCAGGGGAATCATCGTTGCATGGTCGAGGCGCGGCTCTCGCTCGTAGTCGGTGCCCGCGGCTATGCCTTCCCGCTCGCAGATGTCGCACAGCGTACCCACCAGCTCCACGTCATATCGTGCGGAGTATGCAGCGTCACGCGCCTCATACTGGGCAAAGCTCCCACGTGCCGTACGGCCTGGTGAAATCTGGAAGTAGTCACGGTACATCGTGGCGTGCGGCGAAGACACCACCACGGTGTCAGGAGCAAGCGCGGCCACACGGCGGCCAACCTCCTCGTACGCGTCGACGGTAGCCTGAATACCCTTTTCGCGGCCCCTCCCTACCTGCGGAATAATCAGCGGTGGATGCGGTACAGCAAACGCGGCAACAATGGACATGGCGTCTCCTCTCGTTGGTCCGAGTGTAGCACCATGCACTATCGTGAGCCCTCACCTGCCGGACATATAGGTCAGAGGGAAATGCCGAGCCCCATCTCCTCAAGCTTGCCGCGCAGCTTTTCGCCTTGTTCAACGTAGCGCTGCCACGTGCCTGGGTAGTCATTGCTGTCGTAAAAATCCAGAGCCGAACCAAGGTCAAAGGTGTATACCGACCCCGTGCCACCCAGCGCATAGAGCGTCCGACCGTCCCCAGAAAATGCCACGGCCGACACCTGTTCGGCAAGCTGTCGTTGCCAATACACCATGTCCAGATGTTGCGCATCCCATACGTTTATAGAACCATCGGGGTACCCAAGTGCGACAAGTGAACCATCAGCCGAGGTCGCAACCGAGGTGTTGGACACCATCCCATCATTTGTGGGCACGGTAATCATGCTGTACGTCCCATCGGCAAGCCTTACGCGCGTGCAGCCCATCATGTGGTTACCACCGCGATGCGCGGTAAAGGCAAAGCCCTGATTGTCACATACCGCCACTTGTCGTGCCGGCACGTTGACCGACATCAAGAGCAGAACGTCTGAGGCAAGCTTCATTTGAGCGTTATAGAGAACGTACTCTCCGTACACGTCGCTCAACACGTACCCATCGCGGTACGGGACCACGTTGTACCCAATCAGGCCGCTCTCTTCGGAGTACGTGACTGTGCCATCAGCAAGCGACACGCAGGCAATGCCGCCGTAATCACTGCGGGCCAGAACCACCGAGGCTCCGTCTTTTGCAAAGCAGAGCCCATATACGGGCACGTCAAGGGCATAGGAGTTCAAGACTCGACCGCTGGGCACCTCCACGACACAGACAGCATTTGCGCCTGCGTCGTCACGAACCAGCACGGCCAATCGGTCGGCCTCTGGCGAGAAGGAAAAGTACTGCTGAATCGCGCCATATGGTGCAAGATCTACCATATGCTCGGTACCATCCGCGCTCAGAACCAACTGTTGGCCGTCAATGAAGGCAGCGACTGGACCATGCGCGCCTTCTGCCACCACAGCATTCGTCACCGCCGATCCTGGACGCTGCGTCACACTGGGCAGGAATGGATTCTCCCACGTGACCACATTTCCTCGTTCAGTCAGCGCGTAGATGGTCCGACCGTCCATGCCAACCGATTCGATCCGTTCCATATTTCCACGCAACACGGCAGGTTCGACCAGGCTTCCAATCACGTAGACGTACGCCAAGTGGTCTGCAGCAACAACCACCTCGCCACCAGATGCGCTCGTACACCATGCATCAGGCTTCCCGTCCACTAGGAAGGACTCGTCTGCCCCCGTGGTAGCATTGTGTACCAAAACACGCCCATCCGTACGCACGGTAACCAAGGAGTCATCAGCCACCTGAGACTGGACGTAAGACGAAGCTTGCGTTGCCTCTGCGGAACCCGCTTTCCAATACCCGCTCGGATAGTTGGTGGCATACAGGCCCATCATGGCCTGCTGCATGATGATGAAGTGCTCTTCGGGATCAAATACGCCTAGTGCCGCCTCGTCATCAAGCAGGTAAAGGGCATATGCTGGGTCAGTCTTCGTCTCGGCACGTAGGAACGAGGCGTATGCCGCCGCCTGGGCGTTTTTATCGCTACTGTCGGTAATCCCCTGATAGACATCGAAGGCGCCTTTCGCGACGGGTATCGCTGCCGCACCAACAAGCGCAATGAGTGCCGCACAGATAACTCGAACCAGCAGCACACGGCGAGCGTACGAACAATAGCGCAGGCATGACTGCACGACGTCGTCGTCAAACTCGACCAAGTCTTCCTTCACCTCGCCAAGCTCTCGCAAGGCAGTGAGCGTTTCACGCGGTCCTTTCGTCTTCGGAACCAAATCACGGCCGCCCCCGCGCTTGTCATACCTAAACGACCTCGTCAACAGCACGGTGCGGTACTCGTTATCGTCGGTATCGACGTCCGTCCTAAACCAATCCATGACTTCCTGAACCACCTGACCGAACTCGGTCAGCAGGCGGGAAGCTTCGATCGTGCACACGGGAAGTCGGCAACTGGCAATCATGTTTTGCTCGTCTGAACAGGCGCTCGATTCGCGCCACGTCGGACTGTCAATGATGAGCGCTCCGGATGCGGTATGAATGGCGTCCTCAATCTGGGAGAACCACTTGGTTGAATACGGAATACCCGAGCGTCCGCCCGAGACGTCCTGCCAGACCTCCAGCCCACGCCTACGCAGCTCTTGGACGAGTCGCGTGACCTCCGCCTCCTGCCGACGGGAATACGACACAAAGACGTGCGAGATGTATGCCCTCATTCCCACACCTTCCCATCAGCGCCAGGAATCCTGACCAGGCCAAGCTTCTCTGCAGTGGTGTCAGAAATCAACTCGAGCAGATCATCGCCCACCGCCTGCGTCAACTTCTCTGATGTCTCCGCAAAGAGGTCGTTCATATCGTTGGTAAGGCAACCACAGCGACAGCGCCAGAGCAATCCATTGGCATCCCGCAGGTAGTAGCATTCGTCGGTCAGATACACGCCCGTGATCGCAGCGTGGCTCGGCACCCGACGCGAGGCGCTAATCATCGCCTTCCCCACGTTGTAAAAACTCACCTCAAAAAAGTGGCCGTCGGAGGTGCCGACACACACGGCATCGGCTCCTTCCGCCTGACGGGTCGCTGCCACTAAGGTGATGGTTCCATTGAACCCCATTTGCAGCGTTTGGAAGAGCCCATAGTTTTGCGGCATCCCCTCATTGAGTGCTGGGTCATTAACCGTTTGCGCCGACAACGTCCTACGCGATCCATCCACAATGACAAGCTCCTCCTCGCCCTCTATCAGCATGCGAAGGTTGAGCAGATAGTCGTTTTGCGCCTTTGCCTCCAGGACGACAGCTCCCGTTCCGGTAGATGACGTTCCCTCGAAGAGCGTCGCGCTAGCAGGAAGCTCGCCCTCAGAACGTGGAAGCATGTTCGAGACGTCTTGCGAGAACACCTTGCCATTGGCCATCACGGCAACTGACGAGCCTTTAGCGGAGAACTGATCTGCCAGGGGTGCCATCGTAAGACAGGGTCCAAGGTCAAGGCGATGCACCACATCAACTAGGTGTGTGCCCGCATTACGGTCGTGATATGCGATGGTATCGTCGTCAAGAAACGCCAGGAACATGGGGTTTTGTAGCGTGACCCCCAGGTAGGTAGCCTCTTCAGGTTTTGAGACGTCCCAAAGAAGAAGCGTGCCAGCCTCATCGGCGTAGAGCAGCTGGTTACCACGAAGAACTGCACCGCAGGCATCATAGGGCACACGCGGAAGAGCGAGCTTTGATACCTCTTTCCCATCGGCAAACAAGAGTGCCGCTGCATTCGCGTCCTCTTTTGCTACCACCAAGAGCTGACCGCTATCCAAGAACCCCGCGCAAGCCACCCCATCAAACGTAAGCGCAGAAGCCTGTCGAAGCCCATCTTGTTCCACGCTGTAGCATTCCACGGTTTTGCTGTCGTACACAACCAAAGATCGGGCGTCAGCTGAGAAGGATAGGCGCGCATCTCCAAGAAATGCCAATTGGGTGGTGTCAGGGCACCTTACCCAGGGACCGTCGGGATGCCCGACAAACACTCTGCCATCTCCGTCGATTGCAGCCAAGGTCTGCTCATCCTCTGAGACGGCACAGTGCACGAGCAAGCGTTCAGACACCGCCACGTGATCGACGATAGCTCCGGTATGCGTATCCCAACGGGCCAATGCACCGTCACCGTCAGCCGACCACACGTACTGTGGGGACCCTGTCGCGGTAAAGTCATTGAGTGCCCACCGATACCCAGCGCCAACCGGAGTGTTACACCAATCCATATCGAGATAGGTGACCAGCTCCTCGAGTAGCTGGGACTTTGTGCTGGCGGGCATCAGCGGGTTACTGATTCCGTCCAACGCCTTAATGGCACTGATGCTTGCCAGCTGGCTGCTTGCGTCGCGTGCAAGCATGACGTAAGAATACGCGGCACGATCCAAAATCGGCAAAGCCATGCAGATAGCCACGATAGCGAGGGCGGTCACAACGAGGCCAGCAGCGGTTTTCAAATAGCCCGGCAGGTGCTTGAGAAAGCTTCTTATTGCAAAGGTGCGCGATTGGCTAACGTATTCCTCGAGGTAGGCAAGTTGGTCGTCAAAAAACGGGTCAGCGTTAACTGCGCGCTGCTCACGAATACGTTTTAGCAGCTTAGATGTCTTTGTCATGCCTTCCAGGAGCGTGTCGGTCGAATGCCCGGAAGCCTCCCAAGATGCTGCGGAGACCATGAGGGAGTTGCGTGTCTCGTAGAAGTCTGCAGGGGTTACCAGTGCATTATTGACATTCTCCAGAAGACGCTCGTCCGGCCGAATGAAGTTGACCTCGGCCACGCGTCGGGGCACGACCTTGGGGTCGTTATATGCCGCCTTCTCGATGCTGCCAACGGGAACGACGCGCATGTCAAGGGGCACAGAGTTCGCAGCCTGGTACCACGATTTGCTCTCCGTCGCCTGGTCGCAGATGAGAATGATGGCGCTATCTTGAGCAAGCGGAAACCCGCTGCGATAGACGGTAAGCAGCCCGTCATTCTTGGCGACCTTTCCGCCATTCTCAAGAAGCCATTCGGATATCTCTGCTGCGCTCTTCTCCTGTGAGCTATCTGCGACAAGCCAGACCGTCCTGAAAGCCATGCGATGCCCCCTCGTGGTAGCCCCGCGACTAACTGTAGCACTCGTACCATGTCGGATTACTCCCCACCCGCCCTCGAAGCTTGGAACGGACAGCGGAGACAACGCTGTTCCTCGGAAAATGAGAGTTCCCTACTCGTACAATCAAAATGTCACCTAAACGAAAGGTCGAGTCATGAGAACTATTGCCCTGCCCTATGGCACGGGAGCTCTTGAGTTGCACGTCGATGATAAGCATCTGCTTACCGTCATCGAGACCAAGATGGGCGAACTCGAGCCTGAAGGGAGCGAAGAGGCGCTCGTTTGCGACGCGCTGTCAAACCCCATCGGCACGCCATGCCTACGCGACCTTGCTCGCGGCAAGCAGCGCGTCACCATTGTCACAAGCGACCACACCCGTGCAGTACCCAGCAAGCTCACACTGCCGCTGCTTCTTGCAGAGGTGCGCGCGGGCAATCCCACCGCTGACATCACCATCCTCATTGCCACAGGACTTCATCGTCCAACAACCGAAGAGGAGCAGCGCCGAATGTTCGGCGATGCCATCGTCGACAACGAGCACATCGTGGTGAGTGTCTCCACTGACCCCGACAGCTTTGTTGACCTAGGCACTCTTCCTTCCGGAGCCCAATTTAAGGTGCACAAGCTGGCTGTCGAATGCGACCTGCTCGTCACCGAAGGCTTTATCGAGCCGCATTTCTTTGCAGGGTTTTCGGGTGGTCGAAAGTCGATTCTGCCAGGCATTTGTTCAGAGGAGACCGTCAAGGAAAACCATTCCTATCGCGCCATCGCCAGCCCCTATGCGCTCACCGGCGTTCTTGAGCACAACCCCATCCACGAGGATATGGTCGTAGCGGCACGTCGCGTGAACGTCGCCTTCATCCTCAATGTGGCACTGAATGCACGCAAGCAGGTTATCGGTGCCTGGGCCGGCGATCTGGAACAGGCACACGCAGCTGGTGTCACCTTCGTGCGCAAATGGTCGCAGTGTGATGCCGTAGCAGGCGACATCGTGATCACGACCAATGGCGGCTATCCGCTTGATCAGAACCTCTATCAAAGCCCAAAGGCCGTCGCAACCGCTGAGGCATGTGCAGGAGAAGATGGCGTCATCATCATGTGCTGCGCCTGCGCCGATGGCATGGGTGGCAGCCATTTTGCTGAGCTCATCCAGATGGGAACGCCCGAAGAGATAGATGCATACCTCTCGACCATTCCTTCGCCGGCGACGATACCCGAGCAATGGTGCCCGCAAATCTACGCGCGCATCCTGCGCAAGCATCCCATGATTCTTGTCACTGATGGCCTTGACGAAGCAACCGTACGACGCTGCAACATGATTCCAGCCAAGACGCCTGACGAGGCACTGGCCATCGCGCGACAGCTGCGTGGTGCGGATGCAAGCATCGTAGTGATTCCTGACGGCGTAAGCGTACTTGCCGTTGCAAAAGGCTAAGAAACCGTTTGTTATGTACTGTCGTTGAGAGGGGGAGGGTTATATGGCGGAGCAGCTTGTTGCGTTGCAGGTTAAAGACGCTGACAACGTAGCCACCATCTTTGCTGATGACGTTATACCAGGGACGGTGATTGCCATACTTGATCCGTCCGGCACCCAGACGCCCCTGACCGTGCGGGACGCCATTCCGTATGGCCATAAGGTGGCAGTTCGCCCCATCGCCGTCGGTGAGCTCATCATCAAGTATGGCGAAGAAATCGGCGTTGCCACGCATGACATAGCAGCTGGTGCGTATGTTCATGTGCACAATCTTGATAGCATGCGGGGACGGGGCGATCTCGAGCGCATGACTCAGGAAGGGGTGCAAGATGCCTAGCTTCATGGGATTCCGTAGACCTGATGGTCGCTTTGGCGCACGCAACCTTGTGGCAATTATCCCAAGCGTTACCTGCGCAAACGATGTGGCCCAGGCCATCAGCCGCCAGGTGCAGGGCACTGTTGCCTACCTGCACCATCAGGGTTGCTGCCAGCTGCCACCCGATCTCGAACGGGTAACCGACACGCTTATCAGCCTTGGTCGGGGACCCAACGTCGGCGCTGTCCTTATCGTGAGCCTTGGTTGCGAGGGAACCGATCACGCCCGGATGTACGAGGAGCTTCGTGCAACGGGTAAGCCAGTCGAGATCATCCATATCCAGGAGCTCGGTGGTGTGACCAAGGCCATTCGTGAAGGCACTGATATTGCACGACGACTGGCCATTTCCATCTCGGGCCTTCAGCGCGAGGAGGCCGACATTGCGCACCTGGTCATGGCCATCAAGTGCGGTGCGTCAGACACCACAAGCGGCGTCGCTTCCAACTGCGTCATTGGAGCCGTGTCAGACCGACTAGTTGACCTAGGTGCAACGGTGGTTTTTGGCGAGACGACCGAATTCATAGGAGGCGAGCACCTGTTGGCGCGCCGTGCCGTAACCAAAGAGGTTGGGCAGCAAATCTACGATATCGTCGACGCCATGGAGACGCGCGCCAAAAGCATAGGCTGCGACATGCGCCGCGGCCAGCCGACTCCGGGCAACATCGCAGGCGGGCTCTCGAGCATCGAGGAGAAGAGTCTCGGCGCCATCGCAAAGAGCGGAACTCGTCCCATCCAGGGCGTCCTTGACTATCCCGACTTCATAACTGACCAAAAAGGGCTCTGGATTAAGGACACGCCCGGGCGCGAACCTGAGATCCTGACGGGCATGGCTGCCACAGGCGCACAGCTCATGTGCTTCTCAACGGGCCTTGGTGCACCGCAGGGTTTCCCCAGCATGCCTGTCATCAAGATATGCGGCAACCCGCACACGTACGCACGTATGGAAGAAGACATGGACATCAACGCAGGTCTCGTCATCACGGGTGAGAAGAGCATTGACGAGGTGGCTGACGAGGTCTTTGCCAAACTCTTGCGCGTGCTTGGCGGTGAGATGACCAAGAACGAGGCTATTGGCTACTTCAGCGCCATCGACATCCACTGTCTGGGACCAGTGATCTAGCATCGGCACCGTAAGCCTGACGTGAATGGGGCTGGTATGACGAGGCATCTCAAAGTCACCGTATTGACGGAAAACGCTCCTGCCGCGGAACTGCGCAACGAGCATGGGTTATCGCTGCTTGTCGAACGTGACGATGTGCGGGTGCTTCTTGACTTTGGGCAGTCAGACGCCTTTGCCAGAAACGCCACCACCCTGGGCCTTGACCTGGGACTCGTTGATCTTGCCGTGCTTTCGCATGCGCATTACGACCATGCGGACGGCATGGGGGCGTTCTTCGCGCTGAACGACCTGGCACCCCTCTATCTGAGCGAAGCTTGTGCAGAGGACTGCTGGTCAACAAAAGGCGGGACCGCTGACGCACATTACATTGGCATCAAGAAAGGCCTCCTTGCATCATATGAAAGCCGCATGATCCAGGTGCCGGTAAGCCAAGCCACCGCCATCGCCCCAGGCATACACCTAGTGCCACACACCACGCCCGGCTTAGCTGAGCTGGGCAGGCACGCTGGAATGTACCTGCATCGCGGAGATGCCTGGACTCCCGACAGTTTTGCCCACGAACTGACCCTCGTTGTCGAGACTGACGAGACGGTAAACGCACCCATCGCCGTCTTCAGCAGCTGTTCACACGCAGGTATTCCCGCCATAACCGCCGAGGTCAGAGCCACGTTTCCCAACCGCCCCATTGCAGCGTTCGTGGGTGGACTTCATCTTGTGCACGCCACGGACGAGGAGATCCTCACCGTAGCGGAAACTATACGAACCGCTGGCATCGACCACCTCTTTACCGGACACTGCACGGGAAGCCATGCGCTGGAGTTGCTATCGAAGCATCTCCCCCAGCAGGTCACCGCACTGTTCCCCGGACTCATCTTTGACGTGAGGCGGCGGTAGATAACCACGTGCGCTCACAAGTCAGGTTACCAACAGGCGGGCCCATGATGCAGTGTGGGATAATGAAGCCAGCAACCGCCGAAAGGACTCGCTATGCGCTTTGACTTCACCACCATCCCCGATCGCCATAACCACGACGCCATCGCTATCGATGGCCTTGGTGACGGGACAGGATTTGCCCCCGCAGCCCCCAAGGAGGGCTTCTCCTCCATCCCTCTTTGGGTTGCCGACATGAGCTTTGCCACCGCGCCGTCAGTCACGCGCGCCATCCACGAGCGCGTCGACCACCCCTTCTTTGGTTACTACGCCGAGAGCGATGCCTACTACCAGGCAATCATTGACTGGCATCGCACGCGCAAGGGAGTTACTGACCTTGCCAAGGAGCACATCGGCTACGAGAACGGCGTCCTCGGCGGCGTGGTCAGCGCACTGAACGTTCTTTGCTCCAAGGGGGATAACGTGCTGGTGCACTCCCCCACCTACGTGGGCTTCACGGGCGTCTGCAACGGCAACGGTTACCACCTCATCCACAGCCCGCTTATCCTTGACGAGGCAGGCATCTGGCGCATGGACTTTGAGGACATGGAACGCCGCATCGTGGAAAACAAGATCCACGCCACCATCTTCTGCTCGCCGCACAACCCGTGCGGCCGTGTGTGGGAGCGCTGGGAACTTGAGCAGGCCATGGCACTCTTTGAGAAGTACGACGTCTACGTCATCTCCGACGAGATTTGGTCGGACATCCTGCTCAACGGCCATCAGCACATTCCCACGCAGCAGGTGAACGACTGGGCGCATGAGCATGTGGCCTCTCTTTACGCGCCGTCAAAGACCTTCAACCTGGCTGGCCTCATTGGCTCGTACCACGTGATCTACAACCCGTGGCTACGCGACCGCATCGAGAAGGAGCAGTCGCTCTCGCATTACAACTCGCAGAACGTGCTGAGCATGCATGGGCTTATCGGCGCGTACGGCGAGGAAGGTTCCGCGTGGACCGACGAGCTTTGCCAAGTGCTCTCTGACAACGTGAACTATTCGACCGAGAAGCTTGCAGGCTATGAGGGCGTGACGTGCGCCAAGCCCGAAGGCACCTACGTGCTGCTTGCCGACTGCCGTGCCTGGTGTGACGCGCACGGCGTAAGCTACGCCGACTTCCCGCGCCTTGGCTGGGATGTGGGCGTGACGTGGCACGACGGGCGCCTCTTTGAGTGCC
>JAUNJR010000049.1 GCA_030533135.1 Coriobacteriales bacterium | reverse complement strand
CGCCCCGGCAGCGAGAGGCACCCCTCCTCGGTCTGATAGGGGGCGGTCTTCTCCAGGATGGTGGGATTGAGCATGGCTTGGTTGTTGCCGTTGTCGCTGATTGCGATGACGCGTCTGCGTACACCAACCATGTTTGCCGCAAGGCCAACGCACTCGTTTGCGTGTGCTGCCAGCGTGTCAAGCAAGTCCTGCGCCAAGGCGACGTCTTGTTCTGTTGCGGGCTCGCTGGGCATCCTCAGGGCGAGGCGCGAGGTCACGATGGCGCGCTCCATGAGTATCCTTTCGGCGGGAGACGGTCTGTATGCCCATGATACAATCGCGCGGGACCGACCGTGAGGAGGCTCTTGTGCAAACGTTTATCAAGCGCGATCGATTTGGACGCTCGTCGCTTGCGGGGGAGGCGGCCGCGCTCCAATGGTTGGCTGCTGCCGAGGCGGACGGCGGTATCCATGTGGCCTCGGTTGTGTCAGCCACTGATGCCGAGCTGGTGGAGGAGCGCATCGTTACGCGTGCAGCTACCGCAGCGGCCGCCCGAATGGCGGGCTCCGCGTTGGCCAAAACGCATGCGGCAGGTGCACCATGGTGGGGCTGCCCGCCTGTTGGCTGGTCTGGCAGCTATCGGATTGAACACTCGCTGACACCGACAGTCGATAAGTCTGACGCCCCATCTACCTGGGGTTCGTTCTACGCGGAGTATCGTGTGATGGCGTACGTGCGGGTGTTGCGGGACAGTAGGCAGTATGCCTCCAGCGAGGTCGCCGTTTACGATCGGCTGGCATCTCGATTGATATCGGGCATCTATGACGCTCCGCAGCCAACGTTGGTCACTGCCCACGGCTATGAGGTTGCGCGACTTCATGGTGATCTGTGGGCGGGTAACCTTCTCTGGGATGCAAACCAGGCAAACCCAACGGGTGCGGCCCTCATTGATCCCATGGCATATGGTGGCCACGCGGAGACGGATTTGGCCATGCTTGATTTGTTTGGCTGCTCGTATCTCGATGAATTGCTGCGTGGATACAACGAGACATCCACGTTGGCCGACGGATGGCGTGAGCGCATCGGTCTCCATCAGCTTGCACCGCTGCTTCTGCATTGCGTGCTCTTTGGCGGGTTCTACTTGAACGTCGCCCTGCGTACCGCCCGCCGCTACATTTAGCGCCGCAGGTCCGACTGAGACGTTGGGAGGCAGTATGGCCGTGTTCCTTACAGGCGACACGCATGGCGAACTTGACATTGCCAAAGTTGATTTGTTTGCAAAGACCGCTCAGGGCCTAACGCGTGATGACTATCTCATCATTCTTGGCGACTTCGGTCTCGTGTGGGGCAATCCGCCCAGTGAGCACGAGGTGGTCCGTCTCGATTGGCTGGAGGCGCAGCCTTGGACAACGCTCTTCATTGATGGTAACCATGAGAACTTTGACCTGCTCGACGCCTTGCCTGTCACCGAGCGATACGGTGGCCATGTCCAAGATGTTCGACCGCACGTGACGCATCTTATGCGTGGCGAGACCTACGAGATTGGTGGCTACAGCTTCTTCGTGTGTGGTGGCGCGCATTCAATTGATGTTGAGTGGCGGACTCCGCACCGCAGCTGGTGGCCGCAGGAAGTGCCAAACGAGAGGGAGCGTGAGCGTATATCTGCTGCGGCTGCGCAGGCAGGTGAGGTTGACTATGTGCTCACACATTGCCCGCCGACTGGTCAGTATGAGCGTTATCGCGCTCGGTGGAGCGGTTTCTGGGGTCCGTCCGACGAATGGACCGATTGGCTTGAGAAGCACGTGGAGGGGGCTTTTGCCTACAAACGCTGGTTCTACGGCCACCTGCACTTCGACACGCCTGATGACGTGCCGTATGCCTGCCTCTTCAATCAGATCATTCGACTGTAGACGGGTGGGTTGCCTTCTTGCCACAACCTATGACGCTGGCGGAATCATGGCGACACTTTCCTATCGCGGTATTGTCGACGGCATAGAATCCAAGGTAACGGCGCCATCGTGACCAAGGAGCACCCATGCTGAAGAACTTTGCTCGGCCTTCAAAGCCGCAGAAGGAAGAACTCAAGCAACGCATGGAGGCAGAGCAGGCAAAACTCGCTGCCAACCAGATGCGCGTCAAGGAAGCCAAGGTCCCCGTCATGGTGATCTTCGAAGGCTGGGGCTCGGCAGGGAAGGGCAGCACGCTGGCCAAAGTCATCAAGGACATGGACCCCCGCTTCTTCCAGGTGGCCACCATGGACTCCAAGCCGACAGAAGAGGAGCAGCGCCGCCCCTTCCTCTGGCGCTACTTGGTCGAAATTCCCGAGGCGGGCAAGTTCAAATTCTTTGATACCTGCTGGATGGAGGAGGTCACGCACGGGCGCATCTCGGGCACCATCACCGATGACGAGTATGACCGCCGCATTGACTCCATTAATACGGCAGAGCGCCAGCTGGTAGACAACGGCTACTTGGTCATGAAGTTCTTCTTCCACATTGGGCAGAAGGAGCAGCGCCGGCGTCTTGACGCGCTTGCAGCAGACGAGAACACGAGCTGGCGCGTAGATGCCGATGATTTCTGGGAGAACGACAACTACGACCAGTGCCTTCCGGTCTATGACCGCTACCTGCGTGATACCAATCGCTCAAGCGCCCCGTGGTACATCATCGACGCGCGCGACCGTAGCTGGGCAACCCTTCAGATTCTTGAGTTTCTGAACACAGGGATTGACGTGGCCATTCACAATCGTGGCATTGCCGCGCCGCTCCGTCAGAACGTCTTCCCGCTCAAGAAGATGCCGCTGTTGGCAGACATTCCTCTGGACAAGACCATTGACGAGGAGGAGTACCACGTGCAGCTCAAGGCGCTTCATACGCGTCTGAGCCAGCTTCATAACGAGCTTTATCGCAAGCGGATTCCCGTGGTCATCGCCTATGAGGGCTGGGACGCAGCCGGTAAGGGCGGCAACATCAAGCGCATTACCGCGGCGCTTGATCCGCGCGGCTACGTCGTGCATCCCATTGCGAGCCCTGAACCACATGAGAAGGCTCGTCACTACCTGTGGCGATTCTGGAACCGCCTACCCAAGAGCGGCCATATTGCCATCTTTGACCGCACGTGGTACGGCCGCGTGATGGTGGAGCGTCTGGAGGGCTTCTGCTCCGAGAACGACTGGCAACGCGCCTACAACGAGATTAACGAGTTTGAAAAAGAGCTGGTGGACGCTGGTACCGTGGTCATCAAGTTCTGGGTGCAGATTGACAGCAAGACGCAGCTCGAGCGGTTTTCCGATCGGCAAAACACTCCCGAGAAGCAGTGGAAGATCACCGAGGAAGATTGGCGCAATCGCGAGAAGTGGGACGCTTACGAGGATGCCATCAATGAGATGCTGCGCAAGACGAGCACGACGTTTGCGCCGTGGTACGTGCTGGAATCGGTGGATAAGCGTTATGCGCGCATCAAGGCGCTGCAGATTGTGGTCGACGAGCTCGAAAAGGCCTGTGCCGAGTAACTGTGACAGGCAGGTCATGAAGGCTAATAAGAGACACCGGACCAAATCTCGCTGAGGACGGCATCGCTCAGGAAGGGCTCGGTGCCTTCCTCGCGAAGCTCCTCTGATGCAACGACAGTCAGCACCTGACCATCTGCAATCTCTGCTGCAGAGACGTAGCAGATGTTGCGACGCTCGTACTCGTTGTCGTAGGCATAAGTGCCCCATGTGACGGTGTGGTTGCCAAACGTTGCCTGCGTGGGCTTACCCACCTGAATGTTGGTGTAGCGACCGCCAAACAAATGGCTGGTAATGATGGTGTCCTCGTTCAGCTGCCACGAGAGGAAGTCGTCAACGTTGTCGGTGGCATACGTGAGGACCACATTACCTGTCTCAAAGCTATAGGTGAGGTGCGTGTACGAGCGAGATGGGTCGTCCTCGGTTGTGCTATCCGTTGCCACGCCGATGACCCACTCCGGGGGAGTGACCGTCAGCTCGGGCGCAGTGTCAGAATCCTCGGACACCAAGGAATAGGCCTCAAATAATCGCTCGCCGTAGTCATCGCGGGGAACCCAATCGCTTAACATGCGATCGCCCACACCGCTGCAGGTCACCAGCGTGATGGTGAGGAGCGCCGCACAGACAAGACCTAGCACTGCTGGTATAAAACGCACGAGCGAGTTCTTAAAGGAAGAAATAACACGCAGGTCAGACATGGTAATAATCTCCCGACACAAGAGAGGCCTTGGGGTAGAATGGACCATCTCATAGTAGCGAATGCCGGGACGGGAGGTGCCATGGAGACCGCGGGGAGTATCCAAGCGCCAGCAGGCGCAGGTCGACCAACAATCGACGACGCTCGCGCCGTTCTCTCTCAGCATTTTGGCTACCAAGCGTTTCGTCCCGGACAGGAGCGCATCATCCAAGCGGTGCTTTCGGGCCGCGATGCCTTTGCCGTCATGCCCACTGGTGCTGGTAAGTCTGTCTGCTATCAGATTCCTGCGGCGCTTCTGGGCGGTTTGACCATCGTGGTATCGCCGCTCATTTCGCTCATGGCAGACCAAGTTCGCGCCCTCAAGGAAGCGGGCATTCGCGGGTCGTTCTATAACTCAACCCTCAAACCACGCGTGAGGCCTGAGGTTCTGCGCCGCGCGCTTGCTGGCTGGTATGACATCATGTACGTCGCGCCAGAGCGTCTGGAGGACCCAGCCTTCCGCGAGTTTGCCGCGCAGGCCAATATTCCGCTGGTAGCGATAGATGAGGCCCACTGCGTGAGCCAGTGGGGACAGGACTTTCGTCCGGCGTACTGCACTATCGCGGGGTTTGTGGAGTCCCTGCCCGTTCGTCCGCCAGTCATGGCGCTTACGGCAACGGCAACGACGCGTGTTCGATCTGACATCAGTCGGCTTTTGGCTCTGCGCAACCCGGTGGTCGAGGTCAGCGGCTTCGACCGTCCAAACTTGCGGTTCGCCAACCTTGAGTTGATGCCCAAGCAGCGCGAGAAGTGGCTGGCAAACTATCTGCGGGCCCATCCCGGTGACGCGGGCATCGTGTATGCAACCACGCGCAAGAAGGTCGAGCAGATAACCCAGAAGCTGCTTGATTTGGGTATCTCCGCCACTGCGTATCATGCCGGCATGACTGATGCTGCCCGTGATGAAGCTCAGCGAGCCTTCGCCCACGATGATGCGCTGGTGCTGGTGGCAACCACGGCCTTTGGCATGGGTATCGACAAGTCGAACGTGCGCTTTGTCATCAACTGTGGCTTGCCCCTCTCGCTGGAAGAGTATTACCAGGAGGCTGGTCGGGCTGGACGCGATGGCGAACCGGCTGACTGTTACCTGCTCTGGAGTCGTGGCGACATCCGTACTTGCCATTTCTTCATTGACAACATCGAGGCAGAGGGGCTTTCTGGCCCCGAGCGACAGCGTGTGATTGCCAACAAGGAGCGCTTGCTGGGCGACATGATTGGTTACGCCATGAGCACGTCGTGTCTGCGCCAGCGAATCCTGCGGTATTTCGGGCAAGGTACGTCGGCGTTGGCCGAGGGGTGCGGCCGTTGCTCGGTTTGTGACGGCGAGACCGCTGATCGCTATCTGGTGAAAGAGCGCAAGGTGACAAGGCGTATAGACGCCATGCGTTCCAGCCGCGTGCGTAGCCTTCGCGAGGAGGACGATTTCCCCGAGTGGCCCGATGCCGACGAGCTCTTTGAACGACTGCGCGTTCTGCGCAAAGAGATTGCGGATCGTCAGGGCGTACCTCCGTACGTGGTTTTTTCTGACGCAACGCTACGCGGGATGGTCCGACGTCGGCCGAAAACGGCTGAGGAGCTACTAGAGGTGAGCGGCGTCGGCCAGGTCAAGCTCGAGCGCTATGGACGCGCTTTCCTCGAAGAGCTCTCCCAGTAATACCTTTGTGCTGCTCTTAACGTCTTGGCAACCAGACCAGCCTATACTTGCCCAAGCAAACAAGACGGAGGTACCCATGCCCATTGTCGACATGCACGCACACGTGTATCCAGACAAAATCGCAGATAAGGCCACCCAGAGCGTCGGGCAGTTCTACAACATCCCCATGCAGGCGCTACTGGGCTCGGTTGGCAATCTGCGCAAGAAGCGCGAGGAGACGCCCATCACGCATTCCGTGGTGTGCTCGGTTGCGGTGAAGCCGCAGACGGTGTCTTCCATCAATGATTTTATCGCTGCAACCTGTGCTGCAGATGATACGCTACTTGGTCTTGCCGCTATGCATCAGGACTTTATTGATGTGGAGGTCGAACTTGACCGCGCGATGGGCCTTGGTCTGCATGGCGTTAAGTTGCATCCAGATACACAGGGTGTCAACATGGACGACCCACGCTTCATGCGCCTGTATGAGGCATGCGAGAAGCGTGGCCTGCCGCTGCTCATCCATTGTGGGGACTATCGCTACGACTATTCTCACCCGCGTCGACTGAAGCGTATCCTGCATGAGTTCCCGCAGCTCACAGTGTGTGCCGCACACTTTGGAGGCTGGTCGGTCTACGATTTGGCACTCGAGTTTCTCGAGGATGAGCGGTGCTTCTTGGATGTGTCAAGCTCCATGCGCTACCTCGGGCTTCGGCGAACGCGCGAATTGATTGAAGACTACGGAACCGACCGGTTAATGTTTGGTTCTGACTTCCCCATGTGGAACCCGGGGGAGGAGTGCGAGACGTTCCTATCGCTCGGCTTCTCGAAGGCCGACTTTGAGCGCATGTGCTGGCGCAATGCCGAGCGCTGGCTAGGAATTGACATTAAATAACCAACGGTTCGCCGCGGCTTTTACGCAGGCTTGGGACTATTATGGATAGGTCTTGTCGCTCTTGTCCTGTCTGCGGGAGGTGCATCCATGATCGAGCTGTATCTGACCGATGGCCCTGAAACTCGCGTGGTCCAAGAAATCAAAGAATGGACGTGGGTTAAGCTTACGGCGCCGACGGATGACGAGATACAGCGCGTTGCGGCGGACCTGCCCGGACTGGACAAAGACGACCTTATGGCCGCTATCGACCCTGAAGAGAAGACCCGTTTGGTTCATGAGGATTCGTACTCTCTCATTCTGGTGGACGTGCCTACGCGCGCGGTGCGGCACGACATCGAGACCTATGCGACCATCCCACTGGGCATCGTTCTTATGCCACGTAACGTCATCACCATTTGTTCGGAAGACACGCAGGTACTGACGCCATTTCACGCGGGGCGCGTACGTGGTTTCTCAACGCGTATGCGGATTAGTTTCATCTATCAGATTCTGCTGAGGACTTCGCTGTTGTACCAGCAGGCGTTGACCGAGGTCGATCGCAAGCGGAAAGAGTTTGAGGAACGCATTGCGAACATGACTGGTGAGCACGACCTCCTCAGCTTGCACGAACTTGAGTCCACGTTGGTCTATTTTGCGACGTCGTTGCGAGGTAACGGTGGCGTGCTGGCGCGTCTGGCGCATTCCGAGCGCGTGAAGCCTGGCCCTGAGGACGAGGACCTGTTGGAAGATGCCATCGTCGAGAATCAGCAGGCCGTGGAGATGGCCCAGATTTACCATGACATCATTGACGGCACGCGTGACCTGATGACGTCGGTCATGGATTCGCGCCTGAACAACGTCATGCAGCGCCTGACCTCAATCACGCTGATCCTATCTATCCCAACCATTATTTCGGGTCTTTATGGCATGAACGTGGACCTTCACTGGATGCCGCTTGCGCTAACGCCGCATGGTTTCGGCATCATCTGCTTTGGCACGAGCGTCATCTGCGTGATCATGGCAATTTGGCTGGTCCGCCAAGGCTGGATGTAATCCATAAACTGTCACGTTGGGGACTGTCCCCAACGTGACAGTTTCTCTCTAGGCCCTGCGAAAACAGGTCGCGGTCATGCGCGCCACATGTACGCCAAGGTCATCAGTCACATCGATGGTGTAGAAGCCAAGGTTGCGGCCGCTTTTGTCCACTTCAGCTGTTGCAAAGAGGCGCGTGCCGCGCGTACCAGACAAGAACTCAATGGTGTTGGTGACCGAGACGGTCGGTGCTTCGCCCATATTGCAAGCTATTGCCAGCGCAAAGTCTGCCAGCGTAAAGATGGCACCACCCATGACGTTGCCTTGAGCATTGCGGTGCACGTCAGTGATGGTGAAGGATGTCACAGCATGCCCGTGGGCAGCTTCGAGCACCTCACAGCCGCATGCTTCGGATGCAAACCGGTCCATGCCAAAATACGCGCGAATCTCCTCGAGGGAGTTGTTCTCGTCAAGCATCTTTTGCTCCTTGGCTGTCACATTGGGGACTGTCCCCAATGTGACACTTATAGGCGGCTGGCGACTGCGTGGATGAAATCAGTCGTATTCAGACGCGTGACGTTTGTCAGCGTGGTAATGGCGGCCAGGTCACCGGTCATCTCGCCAGCTTCGATGGTTGCAATAGTCGCAGCCTCAAGGCGGTCTGCAAAGGCTACCAGGTCATCAAGTCCATCAAGCTCGCCGCGCTTGCGCAGCGCACCCGTCCACGCAAAGATGGTTGCGACTGAGTTGGTGGACGTCTCCTCACCAGCGAGGTGCTTGTAGTAGTGGCGCTGTACGGTACCATGTGCCGCTTCGTACTCGTAGTAGCCGTGCGGGCTGACCAGCACGCTTGTCATCATGGCCAGCGAACCAAATGCGGTGGAGAGCATATCGCTCATGACATCGCCGTCGTAGTTCTTGCAAGCCCAGATGAAGCCACCCTCGCTGCGGATGACGCGTGCGACAGCGTCGTCGATCAGCGTGTAGAAGTACGTGATGCCGGCTTCCTCAAAGCGCGCGCGATAGTCAGCCTCAAAGACCTCGGCAAAGATGTCACGGAAGCGGTGGTCGTAGGTCTTTGAGATGGTGTCCTTGGCGGCAAACCAGAGGTCCTGGCCAGTGGACAGTGCGTACTCGAAGCTTGCGCGGGCAAAGCTCTCTATAGAGGCGTCCAAGTTATGGATGCCTTGGGCAATGCCGGGCTGGTCAAAGTCCTGCACGGTAGCACGCACCTCATCACCACCGTCAGCAGGCGTGTAGACAAGCTCCACCTTACCAGGGCCAGGAATGCGCAGCTCGGTGTTCTTGTACACGTCGCCGTATGCATGGCGGGCGATGGTGATGGGCTTTGTCCAAGTGCGCACATACGGCTCGATGCCCTTGACCACAATCGGCGCGCGGAACACGGTGCCGTCAAGTATGGAGCGAATGGTGCCGTTAGGGCTCTTCCACATCTGGCTGAGGCCGTATTCCTCAACGCGTGCAGCGTTTGGGGTAATGGTTGCGCACTTGACAGCCACGCCGAGGCGCTTGGTTGCCTCTGCGGAGTCCACGGTTATCTGGTCCTTAGTTGCTTCTCGGTTCTGGAGGCCAAGGTCGTAGTACTCGGTCTTCAGGTCAACGTAGGGGCAAATCAGTTCATCTTTGATCATCTGCCAGATGATGCGGGTCATCTCGTCGCCGTCCATCTCGACGAGCGGCGTGGTCATGGCGATCTTGGTCATGCGGACCTCCGGGCGTCAAATATCATTGTGCTTAACGTTCACGATAGCATGCCGATGTTTCCATGTGGCTTCAAGTGTGGTTTGACATGTTCCGCACTTTGAGAGGTCTGAGAGATACATGACGCAGTTTGAGAGGTTATCTCTCAAAATAGACTTCGAAGTCTCTCAAACTGCGTATGTAAACGACCAAATCTCCCAAACTGCGTCATTATTGCCAACGGTCCTGACCGTAAGGATCCGTCCTGGCAACTTCTGGGATGGGATATCCAAACGGAATGCCATATGCCTTCAGGATGTGGGTGAATCGCCGTGGGTCCGTGGCCTCGGCATACGAGAAGCGCATGATCTTTGCCCCGGATGCACTTAAACGTGACTCACGTAGGCGTTCATCTGCAAGGACGTCAACCACGTCGCGCCCTCCGGTCATCACGGGATTGCGATATTTCTCTCGGCCGTCCATCTCGCCTAACACTTTCGTGCCGTCTAGGAGCGTCCACCCAAAATCTGAACGATAGTCCGTCAGCCCATCAACGTAGTCACCAACAGGAACCTGCAGCTCAGGTGGCATGACGCCAAGCTCCAGCATGACGGCGCGCGCCACGGATTCACCTCCGCTTTCTGGTCGTGGGTCGGCAAGCGCAGCGATGCCACACGCCCGCGCTCTACCCATCAGATGTGATCCCATGCTTTGGAAGTCGTTTAGCAGCTGGTCACGTGTGAGCCGCCCAACGCGCAAAGCAGAGTCGCACAAAGCGAGTGCGCTCCTGAAGTCAGCTAACCGTACGGAGTCAAAGGTAGTGCGAACCAAGGAAGTCACTCGGATGCCGTCAACCATAACCAGCCGGTCATCTTGAACTACGTGACGCGATATGCCTCGCCTATCCCTGCTATGCGCACGTTGCGTCGTCGCAACGTGTATGTTGCTAAGCATTCGATTTGAGACCGAGAGGCCAAAGGCTAGGGCAGCGCTTGGTCCACAAAAAGTCCAATCAGGATGCAGTATCCCCAGCGCCCGAAGGATATGCATGTGACGGTCGCCGGCCTTGAGGGTTTGCCAATAGTCGGGTAGGGCATAGACCTGCGGAACGGGAGAAATCACTTGGCCACGCCGAACTGCATCGTTGAGGCGATGCTCCTCCGACCTTGACCGCGCGAGAAGGCACCTGCTCTCAGACTGTGCGAGTTCAAAGAGCCCGACAAGGTCTTGTCGGATGGGGCGTATATGCGGCCTGGCCATGAGGTCTCCTCTCGTTGGGTAGAGGAGTTCATTCCCAAACTACCTTGCAGCTAACGTGCAGATTAGCGGGCTTTTCGCAGGTAAATGCACCATTTAGCATCAAAACTGGCCAAGTTTTCAACAGCGTCGAGGTCGATGCCAAAAAGCTTTGTTCGACGTTTCTACTTCGACCGCGGGCCGATTTGCCGCACTTTGCGAGCTTTGATAATTACTCGACGCACTTTGAGAGGTTATCGCTCAAAAGAGAAGGCGAAAACTCCTAAAGTGCGTGCACAAACTTTCAAACCTCTCAAACTGCGCCAGCAACAGAACGAATGCCCAAATTGTCGTAGACAGCCGCAAAACGGCTGCTACAATAGCTTTGCCATAGGCATAAAGCATGTAAAGCAAAAGATGCTTTACTATAAAGCAGATGAGGTGAACACCACGGCTACGGCACAGATCAACGTGCGCCTTGATAAGGAGCTCAAGGAGGCTGGCGACAGCGCCCTGGCGGAGCTTGGCCTAACACCCTCTGTTGCCGTTCGTGCGTTGTGGGAGCAGGCTGCGCGCCGCGGAGAGGCCATGCAGACCATTGCGCCGCTGCTCATGGGCGATGCGATGACGCTCAAGCTGTTGGTGTGCACTGATGTTTGGCTGGCCCTGGTTAGTGACGGGCCCTCTCATTCGGATGCGGCGGCCCTTTTCGCTCAAGCGGCTAATACGGGTGCTCAGCTGCTATATCCGGCAACGGCGCTGTCAGACATATACCACGCGCTTGGTGGTGAAGCAGCACAAGAGGCCGCTTGGGCTGGTGTTGATCGCGTGCGTCAACTTGGCGAGGCGGTTGGTGTGGATGAGGCCGATCTGATGCTGGCGTGCCGGTATCGCGGTCTTGCTGGTGATTTAGCGGGAAACATGGCGCTTGCAGCTGCGGAGCGCGCGAAGGCCGATTATCTGGTGACCTTCGATGATGACCTGCTGCGGCGTTCGACGGTGGCGGCGTTGTCGCCTAAAGACATGTGTGTGGTGTTGCAAGCAAGATCATGAGCAACGGAGGGCTCAAAGATGGCAGATAGGATGCAGGCAGCAGAACTCATTCGCGCGACAAAGGGCGACCTGTACGACGCAAATTTCGATCCGTCGCTGTTAGCCGCGCGAAACGAAGCTAAAGACCTCTGCTATGACTATAACTACTCCATTCGGCCGTCAGACACGGTGCGTCAGCAGGCAATGCTGCGACAAATGCTCTCCAAGGTTGGGCAAGGGGTGACGGTCAACGCCCCCTTCTGGTGCGACTACGGAAGCAACGTAACGCTGGGAGACGGGACCTTCCTCAATCACAACACCGTGATGCTTGACTGCGCATCAATCACGCTGGGCCGCCGCGTCTTTGTGGCGCCGGACTGCTGTTTCTCGACAGCGGCGCATCCAATTGACACCGGTCGTCGAGCCATGGGCCTTGAGTATGCGCTGCCCATCACCATCGAGGACGACGTTTGGATTGGCGCCGGCGTAATGGTTCTTCCCGGAGTGACCATCGGGCGCGGGTCGGTCATTGGCGCGGGAAGCGTCGTGAACAAGGATATCCCCGCCGGTGTGGTTGCCGTGGGTTGTCCCTGCCGCGTAATCCGCCCCATCACCAACAAGGATGCCGAGATGGGCCAGCTGTGGAAGGGTAGCAGCAGGTAGCGTCGCAGCCAACGTAACTTGACATGGTCATTTCATGTGCAGCAGTCATCTGGCGATGACGTATATGCGCCTACCGAATGGCATAACAAAGCCTCCTTTGACCAGTGCATCATTGATTCACTAGGTACCAAACAAAAATGGGAAGGAGCGCACATGGCAGATTACAAGTTTCCCGAGGGGTTCCTGTGGGGCGGAGCGACGGCAGCCAACCAGTTCGAGGGCGGCTACGACGCTGACGGCAAGGGCCTCTCGGTTCCCGACATCATCATGGGCGGCGACGTCAAGACCCCGCGCGTAGTGACGCCGAAGGGCGTCCGTCCCAACACGTACTATCCCAGCCACGAGGGCATCGACTTCTATCATCACTATGCCGAGGACATCGACATGTTCGGCGAGATGGGCTTCAAGTGCTTCCGCCTGTCCATCCAGATGAGCCGCATCTTCCCCAACGGTGACGACGCCCAGCCGCTGCAGGCCGGCATCGATTTCTACAAGAACATCTTCAAGCACTGCAAGGAGTGTGGCATCGAGCCGCTGGTGACCCTGTCGCACTACGAGTTCCCGCTGGCCCTTTCCCACAAGTATGGTGGCTGGGACAACGACGCGGTCATCGACTTCTGGGTACGCTACGCCGACCTCTGCTTCCGCGAGTACAAGGGCCTCGTCAAGTACTGGCTCACCTTCAACGAGATCAACTGTGGCATGATGCCGGGATTTGGTGACGTCTACGGCCTGGGTATCCTCCCGCCTGACGACTGGGCGCTTGCCTTCCACAGCGGCACGCCGGACTGGATTGACATCAACCGCACCTTCAAGGGCCTGCACAACCAGTTCGTGGCTTCTGCGAAGGCCGTCCAGATTGCTCACGCGATTGATCCCGAGAACATGGTTGGCTGCATGATCGC
>JAUNJR010000138.1 GCA_030533135.1 Coriobacteriales bacterium | reverse complement strand
ACCATCGGGATGGTCTTCTTGATGGTGTTCCAGTTGCCACCGTCCATGGCCTTCCAACCAATGCCCTGCCAAACGAGGTTCATGGTAGCGGTGCCATAGAACAGAACGGTGCCGAGCGTACCAACGGCAGCGCCGAGAGAGGCGGCGAGGCCAGCGGCAGCGTCAGAAGAGGGATCGAGGCCCTGTGCACGGATGGCCAGGATGGCCAGGGGGATGCCGATGTAGGTAACGGCACGAACGTCTGCGGAGACCGTGCCGCCGGGGGTAACCAGCGCGATGTAGACCAGCTGGATGGCAGCGCCAACGATGATGCCGGTCTGAATGTCGCCAAGGATGAGGCCGACGATAAGGCCACCAACCAGGGGACGTCCGAGCGTGTAGTTACCGATGGTGGTGCCGCCCATGCCCGGGAGCGATGCCAGGCAGGCGAACAGGCCAAGCAAAATGGCCTGAACCATAGAAATACCCATGGAACTCCTCCTAACTTATACTTACTCCAGAGGGTCCCTATGACCCTTCTGGTCACCCATGGAGACGCCCACCAAGCTGAACCCCATGGGTGTTATTACCTAATTACTTGACGTTGAACTGTCCGCGGAACTTGGGCCACTCGCCGATGGAGGTCTCCTTGACCAGGGCGAACTCAACAGTGTAGCCAGCCTTGGTCATGTCCTCGAAGGCCTGAGCCTCTTCAGCGGTGATGGACTGGTTGTTGCCGAGCTTCGTGGTGCCAGGACGGTCGTTGCACGGACCGACGATAACGCGCTTGACATCGGAGGGCTTGAAGCCGAAGTCGACAAGGATCTCCTTCATGTCGAGCGGGTTCTTGGTGATAAGGAAGTACTTCGTGGGGCTCTTGAGAACCTTGTCAGCGCTCTCCTTGAAGTGATCCATCGTCCAAACGAAGATCTTCTTGTCGGGAGCGGCGCCCTTGTAGGCAGCCTTCAGGACGGGGTTGCTAGCGGCAACGTCGTTAACGGCAATGATGCCGTCGCACGGATACTCGATGCTCCAGCGAGTAACGGTCTGGCCGTGAATCATACGGTCGTCAATACGTACGAATGAAATCATGATTGTCTACCTTCCCCTATCGTTATTTCTTAAAGATCTTCCTCGTCTTCGTCGTCGTCGAACGCCAGCTCGACCTGTCTTGCCCCCTCTCTGGCCTCAGAAATCACAGAAGCGACGAGGGATGCATCGTCCATGCCATCATCCATGGCCATGAGGACGCTAATTGCCATCGGGAGGTTCATGCCACCAAATGCAATGGTGTTCGGAAGCAGACCCTTGCCAGTAAGAACGTTAAGGGCGTTAGTCAGCGGAGAGCCGCCGACGATGTCGCCAAGCACGATGACGGAGTCATCCGGGGTAATCGGTGCAATCACGTCCGCAAGCGCGGCAGTGTAAGCGTCAGCAGAGACGCCGTCCTCCATGGAGTAGCTCAGGACGTCATCACGCTCGCCCAAAAGCATGCGCAACACACTGTGGAGTCCTGGCGCCATGGTTCCGTGGCTGATCAAAAGCAGGTACCTCATTCGTGCCATCCTTTCTCTCTTGCTGCCGTTCCATACTGCAGGAGCGACAAATACCCTTGCCTTAGTCACAAAACAAGCCGCTTACCTGCGACTTTGCTTCGAGGTTCTTAAAAGACTTGTGTACTTATGTTGGTATTATGGATTGCGGCGACAAACCGAGATACCAGCGATGTAACCTCTTTATTCAGATTTGTGTACACTTTTACACATCATCCATATTTTAGAGGAGGCACCGATGGATGACTCAATCGAGGAGATGGGCTATGACACACTCCTTACCGAGCAGGAAATCATCGATGCAATCCGTTTTGTGAACGACAGTGACAAAGAGGACGAGGACTACTCCCAGATTGTCACCTACTCAAAACGCATGTACTTCATTGCTGTGAACACTAATGTGTCCTCGCGCGAGATTGCCGAGCAGTACGAGGGCTATTCCTCTTACATCTCGCGCGGTGATACCGATGGTCTCCTGCGGTTCATGCGTGTGGACATGCCCCTGATGGAGATGCGCACGTCAGAAGATCCACTGCTGCAAGGTCGTTCGGCTGTGGCATTCATGGCCAGCATCTGCGTAGAGGCCGCACGTCGCGGTGGTCTCCCTGTTGGACGAGCCTTTGCTATTACTCAAAACTACCTGAGCCTTGCCAACGAGACAAGCAACGAGGAACTTGCGCACTATCTCATGCTGCCCATGATGCTTGAGTTGACTAAGGCGGTTGAGCTTGAAGGACAGGTGCGCGCTAACCCACTCTCACACCATGCAAAGGACTACGCGCGTACACACCTGAGTGAACCCCTTGACGGAGGTACGGTGGCAAGCGCGCTTGGTGTCAGTCGTAAGACGCTCTGCAGCCGCTTCAAGCAGGAAACCGGCGAGACGTTTGCCGGCTACGTACGTAGGCTCCGCGTAGAGCGCGCACGACGTCTCCTTGACACGACCGACTTTGAAATTGCACAGGTGGCGTATCAGACCGGGTTCTCGTCTCAAAGCCACTTCCAGACCGTGTTTAAGGATCTTGTCGGTGTTACGCCTCGCGAATGGCGCCTCCGCGAGATCCATGACATTTAAATAAGTCTCCATTGAGGCCTGCCCCTCACAGGGCTTTCCTAACGCGAGAAGAAGCTTGCATCGGCGGCGCGCCAAGGGCGCTCGCTGGCGTCGTCAACAACGTGCATGGCGGCCGCTGCCTCATACCACTTCACGGTATAGCCAGCCCCATGACTACAGAACACCGAATCGGGCGTGTGTGGCAAATCAGCTTCTGGGTTGTATGCAGTCTCCTCAATGATGCGTTCTGCATCATGGCAGGGCTCGTAATCTAACAACTCACAAGTCAGGCTTCCGTTTCCGCTGGTATATGCGGCGACGTCAAGCGCATAATCACCCACTTCCGAGGCGGGCACCTCCCCTTCCAGAACAGCTATGGCACCACGCATGGTTGGCGAGCCAAAACGTGCGTGCATGCGCTGAAGATCCGCCAGCGCTCGTCCAACCTTTTCGGCCGGAACCTCAAGCGAGAATCGATACCACGGTTCCAGCAGCACCGCCGCGCCCCGTTCTTTCGCCGTCATGAGGCCTTGCCGAATGGCGCGCCAGGCAGCTTGTCGGAAGTCACCGCCCTCAGTGTGTTTAAGGTGCGCACGTCCAGACACGAGTGTGATGCGCACGTCAGTTAAGGGATAACCCGCGAGCACGCCGAGGTGGTTTCGCTCCATGGCGCAGCCAAGGGCCAAGCGCTGCCAATTGAGGTCCAAATTATCGGTGCTACAAACCGTTCCATATACCACGCCAGATCCAGCGGGCAACGGCTCCATCCTAAAGTGAGCCTCAGCATAATGGCGGAGCGGCTCGAAGTGCCCGTATCCCATCACAGGAGCCGTAATGGTCTCTTGGTACAGAATAGATCCAGGTCCAAAGTCAATCTGAGAACCAAGCCGCTCAGACAACCGATCGCGCACAACCTCAAGCTGCACAGCACCCATCAGCTGAACGTGGATTTCCTCAAGGTCCGCGTTCCACGTCACGCCTAGCATGGGGTCTTCATCACAGAGTTGTCGCAGTGCCTGGTAAACAGCATGCACGTCCACAGATCCCGACTCCACACGATATGTCAGAACCGGTGCCAAAACCGGTTGCCGCGTCACCTTCTCTGCACCGAGCACATCTCCAGGTAGCACGTGGGAAAGGCCTGTCACCGCGCAGATTTGACCGGCGCACGCCTCGGGAACCACCTCGAACTTTGCACCCTGGTATATGCGCACCTGGTTGACTTTGTCTGCCCAAGCGCCTGCCTGGTCAGTACCCTGCATAAGATCTCGAGCATGAAGTGTTCCGCCCGTTACCTTGAGCCACGTGATGCGCTCGCCGCGTTCATGGGTCACCTTATACACGCGCGCTGCAAATTCGTCTGGCCACGTACGATCACACACCAGTGAGCTAAACCCATCGAGGAAGGGCGTAATACCTTCGTCACGCAAGGCCGACCCAGTGAAGACGGGGAATATGCGACGCTCAGCTACAAGCCGCATGAGCGTCTTATGAGAAACAGTCCCCTGTTCAAGATACTCGTCAAGAGCTCCCTCATCCGTAGCAGCAGCCGTTTCGTGAAGTGCTTCTGAAGATGGATCGCCAAAGTCAACGCAGCCATCTGATAGCTGCTCCGTAAGCGCAGCCATGATCTCCGCTCGCCCTTCATGGACAAGGTCCATCTTGTTCACGAAGAGCACGGTGGGAATCTCGTAACGCTCGAGCAGCCTCCAGAGTGTCTTGGTGTGGCCTGTCACACCGTCGTTTGCACTGACCAGTAAGATGGCGTAGTCAAGCACCTGCAACGTGCGCTCTGCCTCAGCAGAAAAGTCAACGTGCCCCGGAGCGTCAAGCAACATGAGGTGCACGTCGTTCCAGTCAAGCACAGCCTGTGACGAGAAGATGGTAATGCCGCGGGCGCGCTCCATCGCGTCTGTGTCGAGGTGAGAGTCGCCATGGTCAACTCTTCCTTGGATGCGAATGGCACCCGCGTGGTAGAGCAG
>JAUNJR010000008.1 GCA_030533135.1 Coriobacteriales bacterium | reverse complement strand
ACCGGGGGGTCGGCTATCGAGTCTTGCCCTTGACCCACGCACCGTTTGCGTTGACGTAGCAGCCATCGGGGGTCCACCCGTTTGCCAGCATCTTTCTGTCGCTGTCAAACCAGTACCACGAACCACCGATCTTGGCCCAGCCCTTTTGCGCGACACCTGATGCATTGAACCAGTACCAGTTGCCATCGAGCTTCTTCCAGCCAGTTACCATGGCACCCGAGGAGTTGAGGTAATACCAGGCGCTCTTTTCCTTGAGCCAGCCTATTACCATAGCTCCATCATGGGCGGGATCAAGGTAATACCACGACTTGCCCACCTTGGCCCAGCCCTTTTGCCTCACGCCCGACGCGTTAAACCAGTACCAGCTGCCATCGAACTTCTTCCAGCCGGTCGTCATGGCACCGCCGTTGGAAGGGTCAAGGTAGTACCAGATGTTCTTTACCTTAATCCAGCCCGTGACCATAGCACCGCCGTTGGAAGGGTCAAGGTAGTACCACGACTTTCCTGACTTGGCCCAGCCGGTAACGATGGTGCATGAAGGCGAGGTAAAGAACCAGCTGTAGCCTTGCCTCACCCAGCCAGATACCGGACACACGCCATCAGGCCTTGCCACATAGCGTTTCGAGCCAATGGTGAAAAATCCCGTCACCATGGCCCCGCCACGTGAGGCGTCTAGGTAATACCAAGAACCATCGACCTTTCGCCACCCTGTTGCCATGGCCCCGGAGGCATCGAGATAGTACCAGTACCGGGAATACTTGAGCCAACCGGTCATCATATAGCCAGAGGCGTTGAAGTAGTACCACTTCCCCGCAATCAGCTTCCAGCAATTCGTGGGATAGGTGCCGTCGGAGTTTCTCCACCACCAACCACGCCTGTTGTGGTTCCACCCATTGGTGGTAGAAGCACCGGGCGAGCTGTCGAGTTCTCCGTAAGGGCTGTTGTCAAAGTAATACACGCGGCCCTTTGGGGAAGTCCATGTGCCTTCATATGAGGTTGGGGCACCATCAACAAAGGCAACCGCGTCAAAAGAGCCACAACTCTCCCTAAACGTCATGGTCGACGGACTTGTCAAAGCGTCGGCAGCAACGCCATCACTTGACAAGGTTATAACAATGGCTCTCTTGCCTTGTTCCGCGCATTCCGGAGCAACGTAGATGTGACTTCCCAACGAGAGGAGCGTGTTAACCGTTGCCGAGGGCATCTCAGAGAAAGGAGCGGTCTGGACTGCATAACCAGGTGAAAGGGCATTCAGAAATCCACCCGAGTTAGAACCATACGATCCATGGTGTGCCAGTGTCAGCACATCGACGTGACCAAGCTGCGACGCAAGCCTATCCTCGTCACCACCATAATTGTTGATGTCAGCAGCGAGAAAGGCGGTGCTTCCCCCACAGGACACGAGAACGCCCCAGCAATAGTCGTTCGCGTCTGAATAAGCCCCTTTTGAAAGCGGATGGTTCTCCCAGTTCATGATGGTTATTTCGGCAGAACCAAGATCGAAGGAGGGGTAACCCGTATCGCCGTCACCTGGATCTACCGGTGCGTCATACGACAAGCTCGTGATGAAGGAAGCTCCGACCTCCTGCGCAGCTTCGGCCATCCGATCAAAGTTGTATTGGTTGTCCCAAAGCCGTGCGGAATCATAGATATAGCTATCTCGATAGTCGGGCGTGTACACACGTTCCGGAGAGAACGCACGAATCACCTCGTCTGCAGAGCCCACATGATCGCTATGGGCGTGAGTCCCGATATAGAACTCGACATTGTCCGACGTGGCACCGAGGCTTTGCAGATATGAGATGAACTCAGCAGTATGGCCAGCCCCGACGTACGTCCCCGTCCGGAAGGGATATCGCTTATCGCTTCCATCGGGGGCATCATCATCTTCGCCCGAGTCCACGATGCCAAACCGACCGTCGCTCTCGACTATGATGGCCTCTTCATAGTTTGAGAACGTCAGCACGTGGATACGAGCCTCATCAGATGCCGCGCGCGCCACGCCATGGGGAACGCCCAGCATGACAAGAAGAGCCATCACCATCGTGACGACTCTTCTCATGACAATCCTTGTAACTGACCGACAAGCCACTGTGTTGTCATCAACCCCTTGGGGTTAGACCAGCTTGGCCCAGCGCTTCTTGCCGGCCTGCAGCGCCACGCCTGCCACAAACGGGGCGGGATCGACGTTGTACACCTTGGGAGTGAGCGCCTTGCCGGCAACCTTGACGCCACCGCCGTCAATCAGACGACGCGCCTCACCGGCAGTCTTGGCGATGCCCACGGAAACCAACAGCTTAGGCAGATAGATGAGGCCTTCGTCATTGAGCTCGACGACAGCGGATGCCTCGAACTCGGGAGTGTCCTCGGGCATCTCGCCCTTCTTGAACTGTGCGTCAAAGGCATCCTGAGCCTTCTGGCCCTCGCCGGCGCCGTGATAGAGATCGACGATGTTGCGGGCAAGCTGGCGCTTGCGGGCATACGGGTCAGCCGTGCCAGCCTTGAACTCTGCCTCGATGGCATCGATCTCGTCGATGGTGAGGGTGGAGCACAGGCGGAAGTACAGGGGGACAATCTCGTCGGCGATGCTCATGAGCTTGCCGAACATGTCGTTGGGCTCGTCGGTGAGGCCCACGTAGTTGCCGTAGCTCTTGGACATCTTCTTGTGGCCGTCCAGACCCACCAGCAGGGGCACGGTAAGCGCCACCTGGGGCTCCATGCCCTCGGCGCGCATCAGGTCGCGGCCGGCGAGCAGGTTGAAGATCTGGTCGTTGCCGCCCATCTCAAGGTCAGCATTGATGACCACCGAGTCATACGCCTGCAGCACGGGGTAGATGAACTCGTGCAGGGCGATGGACTGCTGGTTCTCGTAGCGGTTGTGGAAGTCCTCGCGCTCGAGGATGCGCGCCACGTTGAACTGCGACATGAGGTGCAGCATCTTCTGCAGGTCGAGCGGCTTCAGCCAGTCACCGTTGTGCACGATGGTGGTCTTCTCCGGGTCCAGCACCTTGATGGCCTGCTCGACGTAGGTCTTGGCGTTGGACTCGACCTGCTCTTCGGTGAGGGGCGGGCGAGTGGAGTCACGGCCGGACGGGTCGCCGATGAGAGCGGTGCCGTTGCCGATGATGAGCGTCACATGATGGCCGAGGTCCTGGAACTGGCGCATCTTGCGCAGCGGCACGGCATGGCCGAGGTGCAGGTCGGGCGAGGTAGGATCCACGCCCAGCTTGATGTTGAGGGGCACACCCTTCTCAAGCTTCTTCTTGAGCTCGTCCAGCGGCACGATCTGCATGGTGCCGGACGTGATGACCTTCAGCTGTTCTTCGACTGGCAGCAACGAACTTACCTCCAACGGTTGGGGCCTCAAGACCCATAGGATTTCATATGCGAGGGCGGATGCCCAGTCGCACAAGGTATAAGAATAGCGCAGGAAGGTCGCGACCGTAAGAAAAAGTACTTATCGCAACGTGTCCTTGACAATCCGCAAGACGCGACCAGCAAGTTGGCGACGCTTGGAGCCCTTGGGGAGCAGCTTGTCGCGCAGGCGGACCTGCGTGGCAATGGCGAAGTCGCTACTTGCATGCATGAGAAGGTTCTCGTAGCCGCGCGTGGTGCGCGCGACCTCCCACCATGCCTCGTTGTAGCTGAAGTCGACGTTGGTTGAGGGCACCGGACAGTCCTCGATGAGGATGGCGCCCGTCTTCTCCGCGCGTTCCCACGCCGTCACAGCCTCGGCACTGCCCCAATGCTGCGTGTCTTCGATGTGCAGCGACGGGTATGCCAGCGCATACGGAAGCGTCGCGGCACCGAGCACCGACAGCACTACGTCACAGGTGAACGACTCCGCGCGTGGCCCCCATTGGAACTGGCTAAAGCCCGGACGACCCATGACCTCGAGCACCTGATCCAGCGTCCAGCGCTTCCGGGCACCAGCCAAGTCGACCACAGCCAGACGCGAGTCAGCGTAGCGCTCTATTGCCGCAATCCATGAGCGGTCAACGTCACCAAACGAGCCGGGGCGCCAGAGCTCCTTCTGCAGGCGAATGCCCTCAGTAGCCACAATACCCAGACCGTCGCTGCAGGCAGACACCAACGTTGCCGGGTCGTCTTGGAACACGACCAGACCGTCGACCCACACCAGTTTGGCGTCGACATCCGGGAAGATATACGGCAGCAACACTGGCAGGTTGTCGAGCACGACATCCTGACCCAGCTCACCAAGGGCAGATGATCCAGCGGGAACCCACGTGGTCAGCTCGATCTTCACGTTCTTGGGTACGGGACCGATGGCGTTCCAGAAGCGGGCGAAGAGGAAGTTGGGACGCACGATGAGCGAGACGCGATACGTTCGATCGGCGTTCACGTGCTCGAAGAGGCTCCTCATGCTGACGGCCAGCGATGCTGGCAGCACGTAACTCATGGTCTCGCGTTGCTCGGGCGTCCAGTTATCCGGGAAGAAGAGCCCCGTGGCATTCCAAACCAGCTGCACTGGAGGCTGGCTCACACTTGTCCGCGCGTCTTCGACCTTCAGGCATGGCGTCACGGCATCAAAGAACACGAGCGGGCGCTCCTGAATGGTGAACGTTCCCATGCGGGTCACGCGCCGAATGAACACACTGTACAGGACCTCGCCCATGTAGCCACAAATTCGACGCTGGTTGCGCGTCCTACCCTCGTAGGAGGTGCGGTGGTCAAACTCCAGAAGCACGTCAAACTCGAACGAGCAGAGCGCGTCAAAGGCCTTCCGCCTCATCACGAAGCAGTTGTACCCCAGGTACTTGTCACCAGAAAGGTAAGCCTCCAAGTCCTCGAGGTACTCTGGCTGGCGTTCGCGCACAATCTCCTTGAGCAGCGCAAGATCGGCTTCTGAGTAGATGCCGTAGGAAATCATGTGCTCCGCAACGTCGCGACTTGCCCCACGAGGCGTCTTGACGCCACGAACGTCCCACCAATGGGCCGTCGTGATGTCGGCCTTCAGGACCTCCTGGCGAATATGGTCGCCGTCGTCGAGTCCCAGCTTATGTGCCGTGTCCTCGCTCAGCTGCGGAACCACGACCTGCGCATGGTCGTCGGTCTCGCCCGCAGCATCGCCAAAGCAGAAATAGCGCCGGTAATGGCATTGCCCAACATAGTCCGCATCAAGATGCTTCCACGCCCAATACTGGGCAGAGAGCTCGCAGAACGTGAAGTTGCGATCGGAAATGTTCTCACCCTCGTTGTCTGGCTGCATACCTGGCAGCACGTGCGCAGCATTTACGGCACCCACCTGAACAGGCAGGTACACATCAGACGATGGGATGGGAAACTCCTTGTGGCACGAGACTATGATCTTGACGGTTGGTTGCGTCGCCACGTCAGGCACCTCTCTTCAATGCTCCGTAGGCAGCTCGAACTGGGCCGTATGGTCCATGAAATACTGGGTCATCTCGGCCGTTTGAGGGCCACCGTAGCCCAGATGACCCACGACCACGTTCTCGTTCACGACCATCACGCGGCCCGTGAAGGTAGCGTAATGACAGATATGCTCCTCGTCGTCACCCAGTCCATAGGGACCGCCCACAAAGGTCAGCGGGAAGTGGCCAAACTCCTCCCACGCTGCGCGGGTAAAGAGAATGGCACCAATGCTGAAGCGCGTCGGACAGATGCTGAACGAGAGGGGCTCTGCCGAGAACCGCTCCGTTAGTGCGTCGATGTCCGCCAGCACCGGCTGAGTCTCACCCCAGAGATAGCGGGCTACGCGGGGGTCCTTCAGCACTTCGACGCTATGATGCAGGCCGTCGGTCAGCTTCATGTTGGTCAAGCCCGTCGCGCGGAAGTCGTCCAGCAGGCCGCACTTATCAAGCAGGCGCAGGTGTCCATAGCAATTGACGTTAATGAGCGGTGCCACGAAGGCGGGCTCATACATGGTCTCATTCTGGACATGCTCATAGGTTTCGAGCATCTTCTCAAAGAAGCCCTGGGTGACAAACATGTCCTCGTCAAGCTTGTAGATCCACTGGGCATGAGGATGGCAGTCGATGGCGATGTTCTGCACAAGACACAGATGGTTGTCAGACGTCGAGAGGTACGACCAGCCGTGCTCTTGTGCGATGGCCTGAAGGCGCTCGTTGACAAGGCCGCTCGTCATGATGCAGACATCGATGCCCTGCGGAATAAACGCGGCGATGCGCCCAAAGACGACGTCCCAAAGCTCAGGCTTATAGCCCGCGAGGATGACGCACAGCTTGTCTGACCCGGTACTGCGATCCGTGAAGGAATACTCGTGATTAAGTTGGCGCTCGTTAGAGCGAGGGGCATGGAAGTCGCGGTTGGCGGCAATCAGCGCATGGCCAACCCGATTGCCAACCATGGCGCCAAACAGCTTTTCTTTAAGTGTCATGTGTCCTCTCCCCCTCGGTATTCAAGTGGAGCGTAGGGGTGTTCTCCGCTGTATTGTAACGGACAACGCGGTAAAGCCTCATGTCTCCACGGCTCAAGACCACCTCGAAGCCAGGCGTGTCATCCGTAACCGCGTTAATACCCACCCAGTCATTCTCGTAATAGTGACCATACCAGTATCTGTCGTCAGAACGCTTGCCATCCAGGTCGAGCAGCAACACATAGTCAGCGTCAAGCGAATTCACTGTGTCATGCACAATGAAACTCGTAGCGTATTTGTTGAGCCCTGTACGAACCATGCGGCTCTCAAATGTTTCATAGCCAACCGAAGGTGTACTGGTAAGCAGGTAGTAGAGATTCAAATCGTAGACAATATGTCCGAAAACGCTACCGTCGTGCGGTTGGTTGATGATAAGAGCACCCTGCTCGACTGTTTGGGCGACTTCTGCCATGAATTCATACTCTTCAGGCGCCATGATGCTCGTCATGTCGTTGACCTTACGCAGCGAGTCTTCGATGGCACCAAAAGCTGTCTCATACCAACGACCATCAGGTAGCTGCAGGGTCGGAAGATAGAGGCAAACTGAAAGCATGATAAGGAATGATGCAATGCCACGCATGCCCCATGAAGCGTTTTCTTCAAGGTAGGCAAGAGCACGGCCAATGCGCTGAACCACATCCCAGAGCAACGATGACCCCAGACATGCCAGCGGCAGGCAAACGAGAGCCATGGTTGCGGCAATACGATATTGATCGTTGTACCAAAAGCCCGAAAGAAGATTTCGCAGACTATTTGCCGCGATTCCGTTGTAGAAACAAATCACGAACGACAGGGAGTATGAAAGCGACAACCAGCTAAAACGCTTCGTATGAACGCAAGAGATGAGCCCCATCAAAACGAGGATACTGAGCAATGGCTGAGCATGGCCCGTTTTAAACGCAAGCAATATGACATTAAGCAGCTGGCCACGAATCGACGAGAACGGGGGCCAATTAAAGGTAACGACACGTTGCAGGGCAGGCGCTTTGTACAGAACTACCCACACCACGACAAACAATGCGGCAAAGAGCGCCGTAGGAATCCACCGCTTTGCGGGACTCTCTGCTTTTGTGCCAGCATGCAATGCTGCAGCTTTGTGCACCGTAAAGAGGCAGTACGGAAACAGCAGGATGGCTGTTGAAAAAACAGCGTTTGGGTGCATGAACCCCAACGCAACACCGCTCAACAAGAAGATGAGAGCATACGCTGCCTTTCGTTGTATTTTTTCTGATTCGACCATGCGAACGAAGGCAAACGATGCAGCAAGAATGAGACAGTACCCCCCGAAGTTTGGATAAAGGGTCCCAAAGATGAGCAGCTGCCAAGGAAAGGCGGAAAACGCTAAGGACAGTACCGCGCCAGAAAGCAGGGCAACACGGTTTTCAGAGAAGAGCCAGGATAGAAACACATACGAAGAAAGTGGAGCCACCAAGGCAAGGAACACCAAGATCGTTGCATTCTGAGCCATGGCCACATCACATCGTACGAGGCTCGCCACCAAGGCTGCAACGTCATACCAAGCTGAAGGATAGAATGACTGGCCCGTCGCTGTCGGTGTCATCTCACCCATCATTACCTTTGTCGCGTACGCATTCACGTGCAGCGTAGATAAGTCCCCCGTCTCAAGGAATCCTTTGATTATCAGCAGGTGATGAAGGTTGTCGTGTTCCTGGCTAAAGGAAGACGGGCCGTTGAGCGTCCGCACAAAGAACCACACCGAAACGGCAAAGGCGACCATCAAATAGAGTAGAAGTACACGCGACTCACGTCTTTTGCCCGCATCGTGCTTGGGCATGCCGGTCGATCGCTGGACACGTATCAGACTGATTGCGAGTAAAAGCACCGAAATGATGCAAAGTGGTAGCAAAACCGTTTGCCAATTGGCAAATAAGCCAAGTTCCCCATACGCGATGCAGAGGACGGCAATTAGTGCCACAGAAACAGATGGCGCCAGGCAACAACTCTCAATGTGATCTGATCCAAGGAGCATGAGCAGACCGAGCCCAGGCAACATCACCACGAGTGTCGCGGCTGCCGTAGCTATAAAAAACTGAATCCACACCATATGCCTCGTATCGTGAAGAGCTCTATTTTGCCAACTATAGACGATAACTATGGGAGATGGTTGTGAGGAGCTGCGCAATTACGCACTCAGACCATCAAGGCAACTTCGAATGGGTTATCCTTGGGTATTGTCTCTATAGCCCCCATACTCTCATCTGCTGTTTTTGGTCTCATATGGAACTGCTTTCGATACAGTTTATGCTTTTGCTTGTCGCGGCACTGTGCGTCTACTATGCCGTGGGACGCTGGCGCCCCCAGGCACAGTGGTATGTGCTGCTGGCAGCAAGCCTGGCTTTTTACGTCTGCGCAGGAAGCTGGCAGACACTTCTTCTGCTGCTCCTGACCTCGGCAGATATCTGGGCGGGAGCGCAGTGGCTGGCAAGGCTTGACGCACAGGCCAAGACTGAGCGCAAGGCAACACGCGACCGTGCCGAGCGCAAGGCCATCAAGGAGCGCTTCACGAAGCGCCGGTGGCACGCGTTCTGGATCACCTTGATCCTACCTCTGCTCATCCTTGGTTTTTTCAAATACCTCAACGTCATCCTCTTCAACATCGGAGCCGCAGAATCCCCCAAGAGTCTGGGAATCCTGCTGCCGCTGGGAATCTCGTTCTACACGTTCCAATGCATTGGCTACTTGATCGATGCCTACAACGCGAAGTATCCACCGGAAGAGAACTACTTGCGATTCCTTCTGTTTGCTTCGTGGTTCCCGCAAATCATTCAGGGCCCCATTGGCCGGTATGACCATCTGTCGGGACAGCTCTTTGCCTCGCGTTATGCAGACGCGCATGGCATGCGCAAGGGGTTGCTGCGCCTTGGCTATGGCCTCTTCAAGAAGCTGACCATCGCAAACGTGCTTGCGCACAACGTGGGCATGGTCTTCGGCAACGTGACGCCCGGCATCCCAGGATCGGTCGTGCTGTACGGTGTGCTGCTGTACTCCATCCAGATGTACGCAGACTTCTCTGGCGGTATCGACATCGTCGAAGGTGTCTCTGAGCTCTTTGGCATTCAGATGGCGCAGAACTTCCGTCAGCCGTACTTCTCGGTATCGCTGGCCGACTTCTGGCGCAGGTGGCACATGTCGCTTGGCTCATGGATGCGCGACTACATCTTCTATCCCATCGCGCTCACCAAGCCCATGCAGAGCTTTGGCAAATGGGCCAAGGGGCATCTTGGTACCCACGCTGGGCGAACGCTTCCTGCCTGCGTGGCCAATATCCTCGTCTTTCTGATGGTTGGCATCTGGCATGGCGCTGACTGGCACTATGTCGGCTGGGGTCTCTATAACGGCATCATCGTGGCAGTCTCCGATCTGCTGGCTCCTACGTTTTCCTCGCTGAAGACGCGCCTGCGCATCTCCGATGATGCCGTGTGGTTCCACGTCTTCGCGGTGGTGCGCACGTTCTGCATAGTCAACGTGGGCCGCTACTTCGACTGTGTGAGCAGCCTGACCGACTCGTTCATCTGCCTACACGCCACGATCTTCAACTTTGCGCCACTTCCGTTCCGTCAGGCACTCGCCCTGTGCAGCATCGAAGGCGCTGAGCTCTTTGGCATTTCGCGCATCGCCCTCGTAGCCTGTGTCGTCGTATTCATTGTGAGCTGGTATGCCGAAAAGGGCATCGACGTGCGCGCACGGGTCCTGGGCTGGCATCCGGTGCTGCGGTGCTGCCTCTATGGCGTGCTGGCGGCGCTTGTGCTCTACGCCTTTGACTTCACGGCCAATGGAGGAGGTGGGTTCCTGTATGCCAACTTCTGATGCGAGCCGTCCCTCTCCTCTTTGGAGGACCCTTCTCGGTGTTCTTGTCCTTGTCGCGGCGTTGGTGGCCATCGACGTCGCCCTGACGCTCGCCCTCGAGCCGTACGGGTCCAACTCTGACTCCGTGTGGTTTGAGTATCGGCAGGCTACGGCAGCAGGAGAGCAGTTTGACACGGTCGTTATCGGCTCATCCGTAGCACAGGACTCGCTCCAACCCGGACCAATCGACAGCACTTTGAGCACACACTCCTTCTGCCTGGCAAGCCCCGGCCAGTCTCTTGAGAGCTCCCTCGAGGCCCTGCGGACGGTGCTTGACGAGCATCCCGTACGGCGGGTCATCTTGGGAACCTCGTACACGCAGCTTGCCGAAGAGCCGTGGGCCAACAGCAACATGGCCTTCTATCAGGCCATGCTCAATGGACGACCGCTTGGCGAACAGGTAACGGGCTACACGAGGCTGATACTCAATCCTGACTATGTGGGGAAGGTCTCGTCCCTGGCGTTTCTGATGCCCTTCACGTTGAGCCACGTAAATTACACGCCAAGCGCCATCGCCAACAATATCCGTAACCGCCTTGAGTGCGACACGCCGCTCGAGGCGCAGGCGCGCATTGACAGCACCTGGCATCCGCTTGGGCAAGGCTATGCCAACTACACGGGCCAACTGAACGCAGAGGTGCTTGGTGCCAACCACATTGGCGTGAACCATCTTGCCTATCTGGGACTTGGCGGTAAGGGCCTCAACATAAGCGAGCTGCGCGGACTTGAAGGCATCTGCAAGCTCTGTAACGAGCGTGGCGTTGAGCTCGTCGTCTTTGCGGCACCACATCCGCGCTTCGAGGTTCTCAGCATTGCAGACGCCTATCCCACTGACATGGCAATCGTCGAGCAGATGGTCACCTCGCAGGGTGGCATATACCTCGACTTCAACATGGCTCATGCGGACGTCTACGACATCTGGGAAAGCGACTTCATCGACGCAACGCATCTGAACATGCAGGGGGCCGAGCGGTTTACCCCCATCTTTGCCGACATCGTACATCGTGCCGAAGCCCACGAAGACATGGGTGGGTTCTTCTATTCGTATAACGAGTGGGAGGACTACCTGGCCTCCTTATCGGGCATCTACTATGTCTACGTTGAGGAAACGCCAGAGGGAGACACGCTGAGCCTTGAGGCCATCTCCTACCAGGGCTCAAACGTTCAGGTCGAGTATGCCTACGAAATGCAAGACAGCGAGTCTGGAGAGTGGACTACGCTTCGTGACTGGTCGGCGGATGCTACCTACGTAATTCCGAACGATCTTGCCCGCTATCAGGCTTGTAACGTGCGCATTCTTGCCCGCCAACCAGGCGCAACGGAAGTCGAGCGCCGCCACTACCAGACCGTCTCGCTCCGATAGGGCCTCAGAGCGCTTGCGCATCATTGCGTGGCGCGCACGCTTACGCACTTATGGAGACTTGAGAAGTTTCATACGCAGTATGGGAGATTTCAGAGCACAAATGACGTCGAAATCTCCCAAACTGCGTTATCTGCAATTGAAGTCTCCGAAACTGCGTCAATATCCAAACAAGCAGCCATGGGATATCCTTATCCCGTAGTACGAACCGCAAGACCGCAATGCAAGGAGCCTTATGGCCACAAATGTTCTCAGCTGGCTGGAAGAGACCGCAGCTCACGTCCCCGACAAAATCGCTGTCGCTGACACCACCTCTTCCTTGACCTTCTCCCAACTGCTTGAAGCTTCGCGTCAGGCCGGCACCTGGATTGCCCGCCGTTCGCAGCCTCGCCAAGCAGTAGCCCTCTATCTCGAGAAGAGCACGGCAGCTTTGGCCTGCATGCTTGGAGCCGTGCAGGCTGGATGCTTCTATTCCGTGATTGACGTCCGTCAAACCGAGGTGCGCGTGCAGGCCATCTGCGAGGCCCTCTCCCCCGCCGTCATCCTGACCGACGCGGCCAACGAGACGCACGCCCGCGAGCTCTTCGCCGATACGCCATGGGAGGTTGCGCTGGTAGACGAGGCGCTGTGCACCGAATCGGATTCTGACACGCTCCAGGCGCTCCGTGCTCAGGCCATCGACGTTGATCCGCTGTACTGCAACTTCACCAGTGGCAGCACGGGAACCCCTAAGGGCGTGGTGGTCTCTCATCGCTCCGTCATCGACTTCATTCCCCAGCTTGATGGCATCTTTGGTATCACGGAGCACGATGTCATCGCAAACCAGGCGCCCTTTGACTTTGACGTCTCAGTCAAGGACATCTACTCCATGCTGAACACGGGCGCTACCATGCGACTGGTGCCTCGCGAGTTCTTCTCACAGCCGACGATGCTCATGGACTACCTGTGCGACACCAGCGCCACGGTCCTCATCTGGGCCGTCAGCGCCATGTGCTTCGTGTCCATCATGAACGGATTTGACTACCGGATGCCCGAGCACATCCGTCTGGTCATGTTCTCGGGCGAGGTCATGCCGCCCAAGCAGCTCGGCGTATGGCAGAAGGCGCTGCCCACGGCGACCTTCGTCAATCTCTACGGGCCGACCGAAATCACCTGCAACTGCACCTATCAGACCATCGAGCGCGCATACGCGAAGGACGAGGTCATCCCCATGGGGCGCCCCTTCCCAAATGAGAAGGTGTTCCTGCTCGACGATAAGGACCAGCTGGTCACGGAGGTTGGCGTTCAAGGCGAGATCTGCGTGAGCGGCACCTCGCTGGCCCTGGGCTATCTGGGAAGGCCCGACCTAACCGCAGCTGCCTTTGTTCAAAACCCCCTCAACAGCCGTTGGATGGAGACCATCTATCGCACGGGCGACCTCGCCTCATACGACCAAGAAGGAAACCTGGTGTATGCCTCGCGCAAGGACCATCAGATCAAGCATCTGGGCCAGCGCATCGAGCTCGGCGACATCGAAGCGGCGGCACAGGCAGTAGACGGAGTTGATCGAGCCTGTTGCCTGTATGATGGCCAGCGTAAACGCCTGCACCTGATCTATGTGGGAACCCTTGAGAAGGGTGAACTCACAAGCTGCCTCAAGGAGACGCTGCCACAGTACATGGTCCCCAACCGGACGCACCAGATTGACGAGATGCCCCTGACTAAGAACGGGAAGATCGACCGACGCGCACTTGAAGCTGTCTGCCGCATCAAACGCTAGAACCACGTGAGCCTTGCCAAGTGATGGAGGTCCTCCACTTGGCTAACGCGACACTGCGAGACACAAAGGCGCCGCCCCCGAACAAGCTGTTTGAGGGCGGCGCGTTGTTACGTCAAACGGAAGGAGAAGGCGCTACACCATCTACGACTTGATCCACTTGCCATTGGCATCCACATCATAGCCATCAGGCGTGGTGGTGCTCGTCAGCATATGGCCGTCAGTCTTGTCCAGGTAGTACCAGTCTTCCTTGTACTGCACCCAGCCGGTACGCAGTGCGCAGCTGTCGCCAGCGAAGTACCAGTAGCCACTGAGCTTGACCCACGTGTTGGCGGGGCAGGCACCACTGGCGCTGGCAATGTAGAGGTTGCCCTTGGAGTCAGTGAAGACGCAGCTCGAGAGCATCTTGCCGTTGCTGTCAGAGAAGTACCAGTCGCCATCAACCTGGTACCAACCCTTGCGGATCATGCAGTTGGCATCAGTGCGATACCACTGGCCGTCATACTTGATCCACTCGTCCTTCGGGCACTCGCCGCTTGCCTTGGCAATGTAGTCGTTCTTGCCGTCGTTGAACTTCTTGTTGCTGATCATGGCACCCGCATTTGACGGGTTGCTGCCGTGGGAAGGATCGAGGTAATACCAGATTTCCTCGTCCATGATCCAGCCGGTTGCCATCGCGCCGGAATCCCTGAAGTAGTACCAGTCGCCAGAGATCTTCTTCCAGCCGTTAGCCATGGCACCCGAGTCGTTCAGGTAATAGATGGTCTTGCCACCATCGGTGGTCAGCCAGCCGGTGACCATGACGCCATTATCGGGATTCAGATAATACCAGTCATCCTTGTACAGAACCCAACCAGTCTTGCAGGCGCAGTTGGCATCGGTGTAGTACCACTCGGTGCCATACTTAACCCATGCGTTGGGGGTGCAAACGCCACTGTTGTCGGCAATGTAGGTCTTGCCTGAAACCGTGAACTTACCAATGCGCAGAACGCCAGTGTCATCCAGCCAGTAGTTCTTGCCGTCAACCTTGATCCAGCCGTAGCACAGGTCACCATGATTGACGCCGGTGTAGTACCAGAAGCTGCCAAGCTTGACCCACGTGCTGTTGGGGCACACGCCGTCGGCGTCGCAGATGTAGTTCTTGCCACCAGAGGTGAACGTCGTGCCGCTCTTCATATAGCCGGTCTCTTCGTCCAGGTAGTAATACTTGCCCTTGGACAGGACGAAGCCATACTGCTGAGCACCATTCTGGTCGTAGTACTTCCAGCCCACACCGTCGTTGACCCAGCCAACCTGGGGAGGAGCAGCAACCGTGAGCTCGTAGGTGTCCTCCGGCTCCTCTTCCACGGCAGAGGCGGTCAGCTCGACCTCTTCTTCGACAACCGCGACGTCCTCGACGTCCTCGGCAGCCTCAGCCTCGTCAACAGCCTCGACCTCGTCGACGACGTCAACGTCCTCGACGACCTCTTCTGCCTCGACCGGATCGACAGCCTCGTCCTCTGCCTGCGCAAATGTGGGAAGCGCAGCAAAGACCGAGGTCGCCATCGCTACGGTCACGAACGCGCACGCGACACGATGCGACAAACGAGCATCTTTTGCATACATACTGATCACTCCTTTAATGCAGGTACGAGCTCTCAACGCAACCACACCATACTACCAAAGCATGTGGAAGGGCTTACCGAAGCATCTGTTTACAGATGAATTTTCTTACATGTGAGAAACGACGCTCCTGGAGCCACCACGCGCTATCATGGGTATCGTTAGATTCCAACAGCCTAGGAGGAACCCATGGACGAAATCACCCTTGAGGACATCATCGAAATCCTGCAGGATGTCGAGGAGGACGTGGACTACGAGACCGAGACGGCACTCGTGGACAACCGTGTGCTGGACAGCTTTGACATCCTGTCCATCATCAGCGCACTCAATGACGAGTTCGACATCTCCATTCCCGCCAAGGACGTCATCCCGGAGAACTTCAACAGTGCAGCCGCCATGCGCGATATGGTTCAGCGCCTGATTGACGAAGACTAATACGTATCAAAAACAACAGCAAAGCGGCCCTCCCGATATCTCATCGGGAGGGCCGCTTGTTATCGGTCAGGGTGCCCGCTTGCCTCAGTTTCACTCACCTGCGCCCGAGACAAGATGCTCCAACGCTGATAGCGTCTCAGGCGCGTCCAGAACGCCCTCATCAAGGTGCACGATGTCGTGGCCATTGATATCGTCAGGCAGGGACAGGTAATCTCCGTAAAGCTCGTCCAGGAACACTTCATAGTTCCTGAGCACTGGAATCTGACGTCCCTCGAAGTCCAGCGATGTCATGGGGAAGGCCTCGTCAAGGCTGCAGACCCGCCACCGGCGGCCACAGCGGTCCTCCATGTTGTCCACTGCCCATGCCATACCCTGTGCTCCCTTTGCGGTGGGCAGCATGAGCCCCTCCCCTGACTGCTGCTCTGCCAGGTAGCGATCAAAGAGCTCCCTGATGGGACGGGCCTGCTCGTCATCGGCAGAAATCGATGCGTTGTCATGCGTCCAATGCGCCACGGCAGGGGAAGACGTTGCCTCGGCTTCAAGACGATCGCGCATCTCAAAGTGACGCCGCTCCACAAGCTCGACATCCGCGGTCTTCGTGTAGTCATAGATGAACAGGTCCAAGAAGCACGGCAGGGAGTCATCAAGATACCTGAAGCGAACCTGGCGGCACATGAACCAGCGGTCGTAGATCACCGTAACGCGATACCGCTCGCTCTCCTCCACAGCCGCAATGAGCTTGAGAAGGTCCTCGCGAAACATGCCCAGGTCGATGTCGTCATCCCAGGGGACAAACCCGCCATGACGGACGGCACCCAGCACGGTCCCGCAAGATGCCCAATAATCCAGGTGATGCTCCTTGCACAGCGCATCGAACTCACTCAGAAGCTGCAACGTCGCCAACTGCAGGAGCCTCGAGGCACCAGTGGCCTGGGGAAGGTCGTGGAAAAAACGGCGCTTGGCATCGTCGAGTGACTCGCCAGCCCTCCGATAGTTGGCCCAGGCAAGCATTTTGAGGTGTGTGTCATGGGTCGCAATTTGCCGCTCGAGCCGGTCAAGCCGGGCATTGAACTGGTAGTCCATGTCATAGAGCTTCAGCCCCGTGTCCTTAACAATCCAATTTGACTCCACCATCTCGCGATACATAGCGTGGAAGGAACGCGACGACGGAGGCAGGAACTGCTTCAGTTTTGCCAGAAAGCCCATATGGCACCAGCCTTTGCACTCATTCTATTGGTCTTTACCACCACGCCCAAGAGGCAACGTCCGCTCTCGGGCGTTCTGTTAGTATACGTCGAGCATCCACCAACAGAAAATGACCCTGCTAGGCTATCATGGGTGTACCAATGTCGGTGAAGAGGAGTCAGCGTGAGGGTCTTGGCGGTTATTCCCGCATACAACGAGGAAGACTGCATCCAGAACACGGTTGCAGGGCTAGTGGCTACGTGTCCCGATGTCGACTATGTGGTCATTAATGACGGATCAAAGGATCGCACGGAGTCCATCTGCCAAGAGCAGGGAATCAACCATGTGGAGTTGCCCATCAACACCGGCTTGACCTCGGGCTTCAAGACCGGAATGAAGTATGCCCAGCGCCATGGCTATGATGCCGTCGTTCAGTTTGATGCCGACGGGCAACACCTGCCGCAGTACATTCCTGTGATGGCACAGGCTATGCAGGAGCAGAACGCAGACATCGTAATCGCCTCCCGAACCGAAAACGGCGAATCGCCGGTCGGTGCGCGCGGCATCGGTTCACGGCTCATCTCGTGGCTCATCAAGGCCACTACCGGTACAACCATCGGCGACCCCACCTCGGGCATGCGCATGTATAACCGTCGCCTCATCGAAGACTTTGCCACGGGCTTTGACCTCTCACCTGAGCCTGACACGGTGGCCATGCTGGCCCGCAAGGGCGCCAAAGTGATTGAGGTGCCTGCACATATGGAGGAGCGCCAAGGAGGCCAGAGCTATTTGGATCTACCCAACATCGTGCGTTACATGCTACGCACCTGTTTCTCCATCCTCATGTTCCAATGGTTTAGATAGGAGTCACGCACATGTCACTCACCCTGCGTCTGCTCTGCGTCGTCGGTTCAGCCATTACGTTCTTTGGCATGGCCCGCCAGATTCGCAAGGCAAAGATCAAGATCGAGGATTCCATCTTCTGGGTGCTGCTGTCGGGACTCCTGCTCCTCATTGCCATCTTCCCGCGCATCGCAAGCTTCTTCTCGCATTTGTTTGGATTCCAGGCAACCAGCAACTTCGTGTTCTGTGGACTCATTGCCATCTTGCTGGTCAAGGAGTTCCACAACACCATGCAGATCTCGTTGCTCAAACACAAGGTCACAGAGCTGGCACAGGAAATGGCGCTTGAGAAGAAGGGCTAATTGCCTGTTGCGTCGGCTTCACCTTGTTATCTGCTTCGGGCGTTTGGGCGAGCTAGGTTGTTAGTCAGCACCACTTGCCGCCCCGCCCGCTTCGAAAGCCAGCCTGAGCGACTCGACTGTCTTTGGCCATGAACAGGCTTGCTCAACATGCTGCTGGAGCGCCGATAAATGTCCCACGTTCCCAGACAGGAGCAAATCGTCAATCTTAGCAGCCACGGTAGCCGCTCTCATGTCATCAAGATACGCCCCGAATCGTGCCGGATATCCCATGACCTCATCCGTCCCGCCTACGTGGGTCATGACTGGCATGAGCCCCCATGCGCCAGCCTCTAGCAAGGACGTACAGAACCCCTCAGATCGCGAAGGAAGACAGAACAAGTCTGCATCCCGCAAGAGAGCGGAAAGATCGGCATGCCCCAAGTTGCCCAACAGCACCACGTTTGCCGGCAGGTCGTGTTCGAGCTTTTCCCGAAGCGGCCCCTCGCCTGCAAGGGCCACTTTCACGCGATCACCGAGCATGCGAGCGGCCTCAACAAGCTCGTAAGAGCCCTTTTCTGGAGAGAGACGCCCTACCGAAACCACGAGTGTCTCGCCATCACCTACGCCCAACTCGCGGCGAAAATCTCGTGGTGAAGCCTCCCGCCTGAAGGCAGCAGCATCGATAGCGTTGTTGATTACCAAATCGGTATGGATACCAAACGTTTGAAGCCACGTTGTGCTTGCCTTCGAAATGCCGGCATAGAGAAAATGGTAACGCCTTCCCAAAAACGTCATCATATGCTCGTAGGAGCGCAAAACAGCATCGGCAGCGGTATTGCCAAGTGTCAGGTAAGCCGATCCATGGTCAAGCACAACTGCAGGCACGCCAATCTTGGAAGCAAACCAAAGGCCCACGAGCGAGAGCCCATAGAACCGCGTGTTAACCAGCACACGGTCCACTCCTGATGAGGCAAGCTCTGCTATGTAACGAGAGAAGCGGCGCGTCGGGCGAACGAGCGGGAGCCTGCCACCCATGAGCGAGTGGCTCGGAAGCCTGAGGAGGTCCACCTCATCGGGAAGCACCTCCCAACCCGCTGGACGCGAGATGGCACTGGTAACCACAGTCACCTGATCGCCCTGGTCCACCAAGTTATGCGCAAGATGGCTCGTGAACGTCTCGACACCACCCACCTCGGGTGCAAAACGAGCAGAGAATATGGCGTAGTGGTGCCGTTCCATGGCGCTCCGTCTGAACGTGTTGGCGATTGGACCACATTATAGGTCTTGGAGCTCATCAGCACACAGACGGTGCGTCACCCCGTATTCCCGAGCTGGCCCCTTACTCCCAAACGTCACTCAGACATTGTAGAATTGTCAATCATGCGACCACGGTGTGGAAGGTCTGTGAGAAACATGAGTGACAAGCGGCAGGTTAAATACCCTGGCAACTCCCTTGAGCGTCTGCAGGAAGTACAGCGCGAACTTCTCGGCGTCTTTGACCGAGTCTGCCGAGAGCAAGGTCTGACCTACTTCATTGACAGTGGAACCTGCTTGGGGGCAGTCAGGCACGGTGGATTCATTCCGTGGGACGATGACATCGACGTTGGAATGCCATACGACGACTACGTACGGTTTCTTGAGATCGCGCCGCAGGTGCTTCCAGACGGATATGGACTCTACACCCCTGACAACAATCCCAACCAAGCGATATTTAGCGCCAAGCTCGTCAAGGAAGGAACCTGCTTCTCTGCTGGCGAGCTGAAGGGCAACGACGCTCACGAAGGCATCTTCATTGATGTTTTCCCCTACTGTCGCCTCGACTCAAACCCAAAGGTTGCTGCAAAGCAAGTCAAAACCGCCCGGTTCTGGCAGTCTCTCTCGTATCTTCGGCATGTCCGCACACCCCATATCCCTAAGAAGGCGCCGTTCAAACCCCTTCTGAAAGCCGGCTGCCTTGTTGCTCACTTCACCGTTGCGCAGCTCTGGAGCACACCTCAGATGCGCGACAAGGTCTTTCGTGCATTCCAAGACGCCGATGGTCAAGGTAATTGGACATCGGTATGCTACACCGCCTACGGACAGCATGACGACGCCACTCTCTTTCCCGTGAAAGAGGTCACCTTTGATGATATGAGGGTCTTTGCCCCGCACGACTGTGACGGTTACCTGCGTAACCACTTCGGTGATTACATGACCCTGCCACCTGAGGATGAACGTTACACCCATGCACCAGCCATACTCGATTTTGGCGACGGGATCAACGTAATAGAGGCCTAAGCCTCCCCTCCCGTTGGCAACACGTTCTTTTTGAAGACCATGTAGCAGGTGATGCCCAAAAAGAGCAGGAGCACGATGAGCGCCTCGACAAAGTACACCAACGATGCTCCGATCATGCCTCCAGACAGGACGAAGCCATCAGCAAGCAGGTAACCAAATGCCAGAGCGATGCCGTAGGTCACGACAGTGGCAATCTGCTTCCTGAAGATAACGATGGGATAGAAGAGCACATCCGCGGCAACCATCACGCCACTGGCGAACAGCAGAAGAACGAGGACGGCGACGTGCTCTGACAAATCCACTCCAAAGACGAAATTCAACACGGGGATTCCCACAAGCCAGGCGCCAAACATAAACATTGCCGTGACGCCAACAACTCCAGCAAGCAGCTTGGCGATGAGACCAACAAACCCCGAGATGTTCTGTTCGCTCCAGTAAGTTGAGAGAACGGTGACGGCGGGTCGCAGGAAGAACCGCACGCACAGGTTGATGGCAAATGATGGCATGAAGAGTACGTTGAAGTATGTCTGAAGCGTGTTCGTGCCAACATGCTCGATGGCGTACTTGGGCACGTTTGCAAGGTAGGAATAGAGAAAGTTGCCCAAGAAAAGCGGAAGCAGCTGGAAAAACTGGTCGACGAGCGGAGCGAGGCTGAAATCGGGACTCCCAATGGGCTCGATCTCTTTCAGGTGCAGCTGATACAGGCCCAAGGTGACCACAGCCATAGCGACCGTTGCAAAGGCAACGCTGAGAGTCACGTCCCTCGTAATGACCACGCTCGGAACGAACACCACCATAGCCGTGATGTTCTGCACAAACATGGTGAAACCTGACACATCAAGACGGTTGAACTTCTGGAAGACGGAGTAGTAGTACCCTGCAAACGCATCGACCAGCTTAAACGCGCAGAGCCACAGCGCGAGGATGCTTTTCTCTAGCGAGTAGCCAAACGAGAAAACATACAGGATGCTGCCAATCACCATGACGATGCACGAGAAGATTTTGAACGAGAGATACTGCTCGTATGTGAATCGGCCCTCTGTATCCGTGACAAGAAAGGAGGACTGATCAAACAGGCCAACCGTCCACATAAGTTGTGCAATTGCGGCACCGATGGAATAATCACCCGCGATCTCGGCACCCATAACTCGGGTAACCGCAATCAAGAACACGAATGACTGAGCCGCGGATGCAAAGCTTCCGGCAGAGTTCCAGAATACGGCTCCAAGATTCAAATTGCTACGCGTTTGATCCTTCACAGGCAGTCCTCACTACAGTATGTCGTGGGGCTTATTATGGCACTACTGCAGCGCTTTCAGAAAAGCCACGAAATCTCAAGCCGCTTGGGCTGCCCTTGCAGTTTTCAGCCCCTGCGCTATCATGCGCTTGTACGGATGAAGGACGGTGGCGTCAGGGGTATCACATGGCAAAGAGCATGCTGACTTTGCGAGAGAAGCAGTTTGAAGGTTTACGAGCGCTGAGAATGTTCGATGACCTTTGCAAGGAGCATGGCCTGAGATACTCGCTGGATTATGGCACCATCATTGGCGCTGTGCGGCATAAAGGATTTATTCCCTGGGACGATGACGTTGACGTCTGTATGCCTCGCCCGGACTTCGAGAAGATGCTGTCCATGAGTGACACGTTCAAGAAGGAGGATACGGAGCTCCAAGGATACTTCGGGCTTCCTCTGGAGGTTTCCTCTCATGTGCGGTTCGTAACACTTCGCGCGGAGATCAACCACACGACCATGAATCTTCCCGGGCGGAACTACATCTGGGTCGATATCTTTCCCATCGATGGAAACCCGGATGACCTGCAGGACGGACTTGCGCTTTGCCAAGAAGCCTGGTTCCCCAAGCAGATGCTAACGGCTGGCCTGTGGCGTTGGAAGGCCATTCCCAATCGCGCTGTCGCGACGGCATGCCTTGTTACCCGTCCCATCCTCAGGTCTTACCCCTTCCGCATGTACTGGACAAAGCGACTTAAGTCGGTGCAGTTGTCGGTACCCTACGGATCGACCGGCACGGTCGGTTCGCTTGCATCGCTTTCCCACGGAGAGGATCGCATGCCCATCGAACAGTTCGAGAAAACCGTCATGATGGAGTTTGAGGGCTACGAGTTTCCCGTCATGTCGTGCTGGGAGCAGCGTCTCCACAATTGGTACGGCGATTACATGCAGCTCCCACCCGAAGACCAGCGAATCAACCACCAACTTGACGCTTGGTGGACCAACGGCTTTGGTCCTGAGCAGTAATATCACACCAACTTCCAGCTCCTAGTAATGAGGGCGGAAAAGGCGCAGCGAAGCGACAGCTATTCCTCTGTGCCACCGAGGTCGCGCTTGATCTGGGTGGTCGAGATCTCAGGTGTCCTGGGGAGATAGACCACTTCGCAGCCCTCTTCTTTGAGAAAGTCAAACTTACCTTCCCAGTCATTGCCCATGACAAACGTATCGACGTGGTACTCGTGCACATCCGTACGCTTCTGCTCCCAAGACTCTTCGGGAATCACCAGGTCGACATAGCGGATGGCCTCAAGAAGCCGTTTCCTCTCGTCATACGAGAAGTAGCAGCGCTTCTGCTTCTGATTCCAATTGAACTCGTCCGTCGAGAGGGCAACGATAAGGTAGTCTCCCAAAGCCTTTGCACGTTGCAACAAGTTAATATGCCCATAGTGGAGCAGGTCAAAGGTTCCGTATGTGATTACGCGCCTCATATGTCCTCCCATCGCGCACCGTTAGGCAACGCGAACGATAATCAACCCACAATGTTGAATAAGAATAGCAATCGCCGCACAAAGATGAGACTTTGTGCGGCGATTGCACGATAACTCTTTGTCCAGGCTACTTCTTGGTCAAGCCCTTCTCCTCCATGTACTTCTTGGCGTCTTTGAAGAAGCTCCATATCATCACGATCATGATGATGCCGATGGGGAACGCGCTGATGATGCTGACGCTCTGGATGTTGTTCATGCTGCTCTCGGAGAACACCAGGCCGAGCGGCAGGGCAATCAGAAGGAGGCACCACGTGAACGTAATCATCGTGTGCGGCTTCTCGTCCTCAGCAAGATTCTTGTAGCTGTAGCACGCTGCGGTATAGGCAATCGAGTCAAAGCTCGTCGCATAGAATGCAATCATCGTAATCATGATCCAGGCAAGGAACAGTCCATCAGCGGGCATGGTCTGGACAATCTTGATGATCAGGGCGTAGAGGTCTCCATCCGCCGCATACTGTCCGATGAAGTCCGCGGAGCCGGCAGCCTGAAGGCCGAGGCTATGGTTGCCAAGCACGACGAACGAGCTGATCGTGGCGCCGACACCAAAGATGTAGCCACCTAGGACGGTCTGCTTGATCGTACGGCCCCTGGAGATGTTGCCAATGAAGAACGGAGCGGCGATGCACCACACCATCCAGTACGCCCAGTAATAGATGGTCCAGTCCTGCGGGAAGTTGTTCGTCCTGCCAGCATCCATGTAAGTGCTCAGTCCGATGAAGTTCTGGATCATCTTGCCCAGAGATTCGACGCCGTTCTCGATGATGAAGCGGCCCTGACCACCAAAGAGCAGGAAGGCAAGCTGCAGGCCAAAGAACAGGTAGATGCAGAGCTTCGCCGTGAAGCTGATGCCCTTGATGCCATGAAGAACGTCATAGGTATACACAGCGAAGGTAATGAGAAGGATGACGATGGTGACGATGGTGCGGGAGACCTTGATGCCAAACAGGGTCACGATGATCTCGGCCATCAAGGGAGTGGCAACCGAGAAGGTCGTCGCGGTGCCCGCGAGCAACGCAAAGAGGGCAAAGAGGTCAATGATGCGGCCAAGCAGGCCGTGAGCGTTCTTCTCGCCGACAACCGGCAAGCATGCCTCGGAATAGCGCTGCTTGTCACGCTTCCTGCAGTGCACCATGAAGCCAAAGGCGACCGCAAGAACCAGATAGAACGACCAAGGGATAAAGCTCCAGTGGAACAGCGGGAACACGCCTGCCCACTCGGTGATGGAGCCGCCCATCTCGGCGATATGCGGGTTGGTCGCGTACATGACCCATTCGGCAAAGCTGTAGAACAGGATGTCCGCGGCCAGGCCGCACGTGAACATCATGGAGCCCCAGGTAAAGAAGTTGTACTGCGGCTTCTCGTCCGGTTCGCCTAGGACGATGTCACCGTACTTGGAGAAGCACAGGAAGGCAGATATCGCCAGGAAGGCGATGCCGATGATGATGTAGTAGCTGCCCAACGTGTCGCCGAAGAAGAAGCGCACCTGGGAGATGACCACGTTGGCCTGCTCGGGAAGGACGAACAGATAGAGTGCCAGGCCCATGATGAGAACGAACGGGACAAGGGTAATCATCCAGTCGATTCTGCTCTTGTCCGCCGTTTTTAGCTGCTGCTCGTTCATTGCGTAATACCTCCGATGTCCGTTAGAAGAACGTAGTTAGGCCTGCTCGTACCAGGAAAGGATCTTGTCGACGTAGTCAACCGCATAGCTGTAGTAGATGTACAGCCACTCGCCGATGTTGTCGCCCTCCTCTTCCTTCTCGAGCGACCAGACGTACCAACACCAACCAGCAAGCACGACGAACACCCAGAAGTGCCTGCGCTCCTCGAAGGTGGCCGGACGGCCAAAGTAGAAGTCGATGGCCTGGTTGGCCTCGTCCTCCGAGAGCTCGCAGCACACAGAGAAGGTGCCGAAGTCGTTAGCCGGGTCGCTCATACCCGCATACTCCCAGTCGATGAGGTTGAGGTTGTCATCCTCATCCAGCAGGAAGTTCAGGTAGAAGAAGTCGTTGTGCGAGATGCAGGGCTCGTAGCCATCCTGTGCGGCGTAGGCGCGCAGGCGACCAACCTTCTCCTTGAGTTCGTAGTAGCCCGGAACATCGATGGGGCCAAACTCAAGCAGCAGGTCCTCGTAATGCAGGCCCTCGTCCCAGAAATCAAACTTGCGCTCCAACGTCGCGCCACACTCATGCAGCTGGCGGCACATGGTCATCGCACGCTCAAGCTGGACGGGGTCATGCGGGTCAAGCTGACGCGCGTTCTTGACGAAGCTCGAGATCTTCCAGCCCTTCTTCTGGTCTTCGTAGACAAAGGTGGAGTCAAGACCGAGCTCCTTCGCCAGGCGCAGGGCGGCCTCCTCACCAGCGCGGTCAATCATCTTCTCGGTGCCCACGCCAGGATGGCGGTAGACATACTCGTCGTCGCCCACCGCAAAGTGGCACGACAGGTTCGTGAGGCTGTCGACCAGCGGGTAGAAGTCGTGGATCTGGGAGCGGTCGCACCCGAGGACCGACACGATGTTGTTGAAGATGTCCGAGTCGACGTTCTGAATGAAATCGGGGTCGAAGCCGCGAAGCTCATCAAGGCTATCAAACTCATGGATGGTGCCCCGTGGATGGAGCTTGATGACCATGTCAAAGTCCTTGATGTGCTCGACGTAGAGGTCCTCCCAGAGCTTGGAATCGGTCTCGGGATTTGTGTACTCCGACTTGAGGAGCGCCACGAAATCGCGTGAAAAGGTGCGGTCAAAGTACGCCTCGCCCAGCATGATGTCGGCATTAGACCCACCGATAACCACCTTGGTGATGCGGCCAGCCTTGTTCGTGGTCATGCACCACTCGTTAGTGGGGCCGTCCACATGCTCGGATGCATAGTAGGCCTGATACACGTGGCGCTTGAAGGGGTTCTCCTCGTAGTAGATGTCCGAGCTGCAGATGTAGGTGTTCCCCAGCAGATGACGGACACGCCAGAGGGTGGAAACGTTGTTCTTGGTGGCATAGTCAGGGTTCACGACAATGCGGACGCCGTACTTGGAACGCAGATAGAAGAAGTATTCCTTCTTATAGCCCACGACCACGGTAATGTCTGAGATGCCACGCTCAAGCAGCTGCTCAATCTGGCGCTCGATGAGCACCTCTCCCCTGACGCGGAGCAGGCCCTTGGGCTTCTCGTAAGAGATGGGAGCAAAGCGAGAAGACAAACCAGCGGCCATGATGACCGCATTGTCAACGGTGTATGGCTCAAGCTCCTCGTAACCCTTATCGGTTACCGTGTAGCCATCCAAAAGCCCCTTCTGCGTGCACTGAGCGAGCGTCGCATTAACAGTACCCAGCGAAAGACCAGAAGCGGTCGCCAGCTTGCGCTGAGAAAAGCGCTCGGGCACGCTGGAGAGGACCTCCAGAATCTGGAACTCGTTCTTGGTCAGAGACATGCGTCCTCCAAATGAACGTTCAGCAATACCGAAAGAATCCTACCTGAATGAACGTTCAATTACAAGGCAGCATAAGAAGACCATTGAACAATTCTCATATGGAGTGACGGAGGCATAAAGGGTCGCCCCCTGCGTCAGCTTTGGCGCAGGGGGCGACCCTTTCGGTTCACTATGAGAATCTAGCGAATCCACGCTCCATCAGCGCCGACCTTGTAGCCGTCGGGCGTGGTCGTGGAGGTCAGCATGGCGCCGTCGGAGCCGACGTAGTAGGTGCCGGAGATCCAGCGGTTTGTGGCCATCGCGCCAGAGTCGGAGAACCAGTACCACTTGCCGCTGATCTTCTTCCAGCCCGTGGCCATCCAGCCTGACTTGTCAAACCAATACGTGGCCTTGCCGATCTTCTTGAACTGGTTAGCCACCCAGGTACCGTCACCATAGCTGTACCACCAACGGTCCCCGGACTTGCGCCAGCCCTCGTTGCCCAGCCACGCTCCGTCAGCGCCGACCTTGTAGCCGTCGGGCGTGGTCGTGGAGGTCAGCATGGCGCCGTCGGAGCCGACGTAGTAGGTGCCGGAGATCCAGCGGTTTGTGGCCATCGCGCCAGAGTCGGAGAACCAGTACCACTTGCCGCTGATCTTCTTCCAGCCCGTGGCCATCCAGCCCGACCCGTCAAAGTAGTACTTCGTCTTTCCGAAGGTCTTGAACGTGTTCTTGAGGTAGGTACCGTCACCGTTGCTATACCACCAGCGGCCGTCATCAGCTTGCACCCAGCCCGTGAGGTAGCCAACCACACCAGAAGCGTTTGCCGTATAGGTCTGGCCATCAACCTTGAAGCTCTCAGACGCCTTCATGGCATAGGTCTTGGGATCGAGGTAGTACTTGACGTTGCCGATGGTCACCCAGCCCGAACGCAGTGCGCAGGACGAATTGGTGAGATACCACTTGCCGTTCAGTTTGACCCACGAATCCTCAAGGCAGGCGCCGCTCTCGTTGGCAAGGTACTTTTTGCCGTTGACCTCGAAAATCGTGCTCTGCTTCATGGCGCCATTCGTCGGGTCGAAGTAGTACCACACGTCATCGACTTCCGTCCAGCCGGTCGCCATCTCGCCCGTTCCGGAATTCATCCAGTACCACACGCCATCCAGCTGCATCCAGCCGCGCTGCATGATGCGCGTCGTCGCGTCAAAGTAGTAGTACTTCCCGTTGATCCTGTGCCAGCCCTTCAGGGCGTTGTTGTTTGAGTCAAAGCAGTAGACGGCACCATCGATATTGACGAAGTTGCCAGAGGCGTAGGTACCGTCCTCATACTTATACTTCCAGGTTGAGCCGCTCTTCACCCACTCGCCACCGGGGCCCCACGTACCACGGAAGTCGAAATTGAGGTCGACGTTATTCGACCCGCTGATGCCCTTGATGGTAGCAACCGACGTGCACTGCCAAATATCGTAGTCACCCTCATACTCACACCTGCTGTAGTACTGGGCAACCCACTTGGTCCAACGATTAAAGCAGGGGTCAGTCAGGTAGTTTTCCCACCAGCTGGTGCTCGCATACACGCCAGGGGTGTAACCCGCCGCAGCGATGGCCTCGCAGAAGGTCGTGGAGATGTCGGCAAACATCTTCCGGTTACTGGTCGAGGCCAGGTCCTCCCACTCAAGGTCATAGTAGATAGGCATCGTGGGCTTGAGCCCCTTAAGGCAGTTCAGCGTAAAGGCCGCTTCCTTCTTGGCGTCGGAGACGTTCTTGGCCGTCGAGAAGAAATACACGCCGTAGGGAATACCCAGACGCTCGCACTCCTGGCAGTTGCGCAGAAACTCGTCGTCACCGTACTGCTTGCGCGACGTCATGAATGTGCCGCCGCAACGGATGATGGCAAAGCTCACGTCGTCATTCTTGACCTTTGCCCAGTCGATGGTGCCGTTCCACTCGCTGACGTCGATGCCGCGGCGCAGGGCCCCAGGAATCTCCTTGCCGTTACTGCTGACGTAATTGCCCTTGGAGTTGCGCGTCCACATGACGAACTGCGCCTGTGCGCTGAGCTCGTCCTCATCGGTTCCCTCGACATACTCGGTTGCAGCGCGCTCTCCGTCCTGGTAACGGAAGCTGTTGACGCCAAAGCCCTCCGTGTTGTCATCGGCCAACGCGACCGTGGAGATAACACCCAGAGTAAGAAGCGTACAGAAGAGGATGCGCACGATTTGCTTGCGAACGGTGGCCATGAACCCTCCCGTCGTATATCTACCTTCCTAAAGGTTTTTTATTATACCGAGGACGATGCGTCACCATAGGATTTGCGTGACACTGAACTCATGGGATGGGTACGTACAGGCTAAGACCGCAACTCGGACGAGGGTGCGCTTTTGCTAGAATCGACCAGACACCCTCCCCCATGACGCCCAACGAAAGGGTTGCCCATGGATACCACGCCCCTCATCAGCATCATCGTGCCCATCTACAATGTCGAGCGATATGTCGGGCAGTGCCTGGCATCGCTCACCGCACAGACCGTCCAAGATATTGAGGTCATCTGTGTAGACGACGGGTCAACCGATAGTTCCGGCGACATCGCTGATGCCTGGGCCGCCCATGACGAGCGCCTCCACGTCATTCATAAAGACAATGGTGGCTACGGGAGTGCCGTCAACCGAGGACTTGATGAGGCGCTTGGCCTCTACGTAGGCATTGTCGAGCCTGACGACTATATCGATCGCACCATGTACGAGAAGCTCCTTGCAGCGGCAGCCGAAAACGACAACCCAGACATCGTAAAGGCGGCGTTTTGGGACATTGTCAACCCCGATACCTCACAGCAGCGCTTTGAGCCAGCACCGTACCTGCATCGCATTGCTACGGTTGACGCACCCTTTGCGCTGGCAGACGATGCGGAGTTCCTCTTCCACCATCCGAGCATCTGGTCCGCCATCTACCTCAGGGCCTTCATCGATGGTTGTAACATCCGCATGCGCGAGATTCCAGGGGCAGGCTGGGCTGACAACCCTTGGCTCATGGAAACGCTCGTGCAGGCATGCTGCATCGTCTACGTGGACGAGTGCCTCTATTACTACCGCGACTTCAGCGCAGGAAAGGCCCGCGTGGTGGGCGATCCGACCATCCTCGCAGATCGCTGGATCGAGATGGACGACATCCTGAGTGGGTATGGCGTCACGGCGCCGCGCATCATCGAAGGCCATTACAATCGTGGATGCTGGCACATAAAGGCGCTGCTCGAGGGCTTTGACCCTCAAGACCCAACAGTCAAGGAGTGCATCAGGCGCATTGTGGACCGCATTGACTACAGCTTCGTCTGTGATTCCGAGCGCATCAACGATGGACTCAAGGGGGCGCTACATTCGCAGGTGGGAGCTCTTGCTCGTGCCCGCAAGCGCGCCCGGTCACTGCTTGGCCTGCACTACCAGATCGACTAGGGAGCCCTATGGCCTTCGTCGCAGTGCGTACGCCGAATCTTCAGTCCTCCTAAACCTTTCACACATGTGCTCATTGCGTATCGGCTGTAGGGATGAGCCGCGGTCAACGTATAATGCTGTATGTCTGTATCGTCCCCTAGGAGGTTTGCATGGGCGTTCGCCAACGCAGAGCCCGCGCGCACGCACGTACGCATGTCGTCGCCTTTTCCATCGCTGGGTTCATCGCCTTCCAGATGCTTCTCATGGCGACTCTGCTCTTCTCGTTGACCATGATGGTCAACAACTGGCTCGAGGACCTTCCCGACTACCAGTCTGCTGACGCATACCTGGTTCCTGAGCCTACAACGATCTATGCCGCGGATGGCACGGTCATTGCTGAGTATTACTTGCAGAACCGTCGCATCATCGACATGGACCAGGTCTCCCAGTATGTTCTGACTGCTTCGGTTGACACCGAGGACATTCGCTTCTACAAGCACAACGGTGTCGACCCGCAGGCCATCATCCGTGCCGTCATTGCGCAGCTCTCCGGTAGCTCCGAAGGCGCTTCCACCATCACGCAGCAGCTGGTACGTAACACGGTCTTGTCTGACGAGCAGTTTGACTACTCCTTGAAGCGTAAGGTCCGCGAGGCCTATATCGCCATCCAAATGGAGAAGATGTACACCAAGGACCAAATCCTGATGATGTACCTCAACACCATTTACTACGGCGACGGCGCCTACGGCATTCAGGCCGCAAGCATCAACTACTTCAACAAGAACGCAAGCGACCTGACGCTTTCCGAGGCCGCGTTGCTCTGCGGTCTTCCCCAGGCACCCTCTGCCTATGACCCCACAGTCAACCCCGACCTGGCGACCAAGCGCCGCAATGTCGTGCTTATGCGCATGTTTGACGCGGGCGACATCACAAAGGAACAGTACGACGAGGCTGTGAACGAGGAGCTCGTGCTTAACCACGGTGCATACCTCGATCCTGTGGGCCCGTATCCATACTTCTCTGACTATGTGCAGTCGCTGCTGCTTGAGGACTTTGACTACAACACCATCCTGCAGGGCGGTCTGCATGTCTATACCACGCTGGACACCACGTGGCAGCGGTATGCTGAAGAGGCCGTGAGAGAGCAGCTTGACGTCGTCGGAGACCCGAACCTGCAGTTTGGCTTGGCGGCGATTGAGCCATCGACCGGTTACATCAAGGCTATCGTTGGCGGTCGTGACTACGAGGTCAGCCAGTTCAACACCGCAACGCAGGCACGGCGCCAGCCTGGCTCATCCATGAAGATGTTCACCCTTGCCACGGCCATCAGCCAAGGCATGAACCCCTCAATCATGCTGAACGCAAACTCACCGCTGAAAATTACCGATGACTGGGAGGTCCAGAACTACGGTAATGCCAGTTACGGCACCGTAACGCTGCGCTATGCCACCGAGGAGTCCCTCAACACGCCGTACGCCCAGGTCGCCTTGGCCGTTGGCATTGAGAACGTCATCGCTACCGCCCATGCCATGGGCATCGATGTGGACCTGCCGCCGTATCCTTCTGTGGCGCTGGGCTCCGCAGGCATCCCGCCGGTGCAGATGGCTGAGGCCTATGCCACCCTGGCCGCCGATGGCGTCCATCGCGAAGGCGTGGCCATCACCCGCATCGAGGACCGCAACGGCAACGTCATCTATGAGCACGTTGACACTCCCGAGCAGGTTCTGGCTCCTGAGGTCGCTGAGGCCGTAACCGACGTACTGAAGGGCACCGTGCGCGGCGCTGGTACGGCCGCCATCCTTTCGTACAACTTCAACATCCCCGTTGATATGGCTGGCAAGTCTGGTACGTCCTCTGGCGCACGCGACCTCTGGTTCGTCGGATACACCCCATCCATGGCCTGCGCCGTGTGGTGCGGCTACCTCGAGGAATCAATGATCTACGTGTACGGATACGAGGGCCACGGCTACCAGACGTCAGTTCCGGTTTGGGGACGTTTCGCCGAGAAGCTGTACTCATCGTCTGGTTGGGAGAGCTTCCCCGACTGTGGCGTCACACCCACCTACAAGGACAACAGTGAGTGGACCTTTACGTCTACCGATTCTTCCGTCAACTCTGGGTACTACTACAACTATTGGTATGAGGAGGAGGAAGAGGACCTGTTCACCGAAGAGGTCGTCGAGGAAGAGGTTCCGGAAGAGACCTGGACTGAGGACGAGTGGACTGAAGAGACAACGGACGAATGGACTGAAGAGTAAGTCGATTCGTAGCAGTCGCTTAAACGCCTGACAACAGGGCCCAAGATCAGAAATCCGATCTTGGGTCCCGTTCTTTTGTGAGTCTGTTAACGCTCTTCGCGAGATGCGCGCACCGTATTGAAAAGATTGACAAGTGTGGTAGCAGTCTCGTCATTCTGCGAGACCACGAGCATCGTGTCGTTTCCCGCAACGGAGCCAACGACTTCAGGCAGTGCCGCAGCATCAACGGCCGCCGCAACACCTGGTGCCGTGCCTGGCAAGGACTTGACGACAACGAGGTTGTTTGCCCGCTCCACGCTCGTCACAAACTCGGAAAACATGCGCTGAAGATGAAGGTCCTCAGAAAGGACGTAGATACCTTCGGGAAGCTTTCGCAGCCCCATATCCATGATGTCCCGTGAGATCGTGGCCTGTGTGCATTGGTATCCAAGCTTCTCGAGCCTTTCCACGAGCTCACGCTGCGTGCGAACAGCTTGAGATCTTACGATTTCCCGAATGGCGTCCTGCCTGCTGTTACGTTTCCCTGCCATTGGATACCACCTGCCAATTTCAGCTCATACTATCGTTTGCACGCATCACCTTAGCAGTTTCTTGCAGAATAATGCATGCTGCTTTCGATGGTTTGCCATTCGTAAACACTCGATATGTGAACGGCGTAAGGTCCTTGCAGCTGTTACACCTTTGACCCATTTTCACGGCCATAACGATAAAGAGTGCAATATGATGGTGTGTTGACTACCACTGACAGCCTTACTGTGGAGGGAAACCATGGCATATTCGACACCCGACAGCCAGCGCGGCTCCTCGCGCCGCCATCAAGGGCGTGCGGGAGACAGCCGCATCTCAAATACGGGCTCCATCACAAGCTCCGGCACACGTCGCGTTCAGGCGCGCGGAGGCAGCTCGTCGCAGTATCGCAGCAGTCGTAATCGGCGCTCTCGGAGCAATGGCTATCAGCTTAACAACCATTCCAGGAAGCGCCGTGGCGGTCTCCTTGGCAACGCCCTCAATGATCCCAAGCTGCTTATCCTCATGATTCTGGGGCTTGCTCTGGTTATTGCACTCATCATCTTTGGCTTTGGTGCCATTCGTGGGTGCATCAATAAGCGCGCAGCAGAGAAGAAGCCGGATGACGGTACGGACACCAGGGTTTCTTTGGCCATATCGTCCGACATGGCTGCGGAGTTCACGAGTGTGCTTGACCGCAACGAGCTTTTTGCCACCATTGCTCAAAACGCTGACGCCGTTGGCGATGCCAGGCTGCTTGAGCTCGCGCTGCGCGAGTCCTCTGCCATCGAGTATGTGCATGCCTACGCCACCAAGAGCGTCCCCAAGGGAGCCTCCGCCTTCAATGACACCGTCACCAAGGGTTACTACCCCAAGCTCTTCATCTGGGACACCCGTTGGGGCTATGTGACCTACGGTGAGGGTCCCATGGGCTTGACTGGCTCCGGCCCGACCGCGCTGTCCATGGCCTACATGGGCTTGACCGGCAAGACCGACCAGACACCCGACGCGCTGGCCAAGAAGGCTATGACTGCAGAAGCTACGGACAAGGTCTATGACACCAAACCCGATTTCTTCTTTGATGCCGCAGAAGAGCTTGGTCTTAAAATCGAAGAGTTCTCACCAACCGGAGAGAACCTCTCTGAGAACATCCAGAGCGGCACCGCCATTTTGGTGCAGCTGCGTGAGCGCACATTGACCGACAACGCACACTGGGCACTCGCCATCGGCCGCAACCTTGACGGGTCCATTAATCTGTACGATCCGACGTCAACCGCCGTAACCGAACACCCTTGGGATCCAGACACCATCGCGGCAGGTGCAGACGTCTTCTATACCCTGAAGGTTGCCCCGGTTGAAGAGGAGTAACCTCATATAGCAGACTTCAAAAGCAGCAGGCCCGCATGGGAAACACGCCATGCGGGCCTGCCGCTTTTGTAAACCTAAGGAGTGTAAACCTAAGGGAGGGGCCCATGCCATGTAGCCTGGGCCCCTCCCCTTCTAATCTGATATTTATGTATCAGAGTACCTTATGCGAAGATCTCCTCGGCGGCAGCGCGGAGCTTGGCCTCGATGGCCTCGGCGTCAGCGCGGGTCGCGCCCTTGGCGAACAGGTAAGCCTTGATCTTGGGCTCGGTGCCGGACGGACGGAAGATGATCTTGTTGTCGCCCTCGAGCGCGTACTCGATGACGTTTGCGGGCGGCAGATACTGCGGGGCTTCCTTCTGCAGGCCGGAGACGCGCGGCATCTCGGGACCCTTGGAGAAGTCGGTCATGCCAACGACCTTCAGGCCGGCGATCTCGGTCAGCGGCTCCTCGCGGAGGCTCTTCATGAGGGCAGCCATCTTGTCGGCGCCAGCGGCACCCGGGAACGAAGCGTTCACGATGCCGTTGATGTAGTAACCATACTTCTGATACAGGGCGTCCATGGCCTCATAGAGGTCCATGCCCTTGGAGGCGT
>JAUNJR010000137.1 GCA_030533135.1 Coriobacteriales bacterium | reverse complement strand
TTCGAGCAGTTGCCGCCCGCAGCGGTGCACTTCCAACCACGCCAACATCTCGAGCTTGTTCAGCCGTTCTGCGCCGCAATCGGCGAGCCCGAACGCGCACAGCTTTACCTGGATCTTGCCGATCGCATGCCCGGCAGCTGGCCCCTTTCGTTCTTTGGTCTTTTCAGGGGACGCCCTGGCTCGCCGTTGCGCATTTGCGGGTATCTTGATAAGCAAGAGTGTCATGCCTGCATCGATGACCCAAGCCGCCTGCCTGCCGTCTTCAACCAGATTGGTTTTACGGCGTACGACGATACCCTGCTTGCTCAGGCTCGGGAGCTCCTTGGCACGAAGCCTCTTGGGGTAGATTTCCAGTTCGACGTCTATCCCGACGGCACGCTGGGTGACACCTTTGCCTTTGACGTGCAGTTTAAAGTTGAGACGACCGCTGCCGTGGAGGAGTCGTTCACGAACGGTCCCGGTGCACGCGTCATGGATTTGCTTGGGCGGTGGGGTATAGCGGATGAGCGCAGGAACCTGATTCCGGATGCGGCATTCGCGCGAGGTCTGCCGGTGCAGTATGACGATGGCAGAGAGGCGCTCTACAAGCTTGCAGTTATGCCTGGATGGGTGAAGGTCCGCTGGTCAAAGGCATGCTTGCAGCCTTCCAAGTTCTACTTTTACGTATACGCAGGGACTGATGACAAGCCGTTCGCGCCAAGGGGGTAACGCGACGGTGCTATGATGTGGCCACCCCAGCCTGAGAGGAGCTCCCACATGGACTACTTCATGCCGACGCGCCTGCACACGGGTGACGACTGCATCGCGCGACACAAAGACGGACTCAAAGCCCTTGGAACCAGTTGCCTGATCGTTACCGGGCGACACGCCGCGCAAGCAAGTGGTGCACTGGATGATGTTCAGCAAGCTCTTGCTGCCTGCGACATTACCGCTGTTGTGTGGGATGGCGTCACCGAGAACCCGCCCGTCGCGGCGTGTGCCGAGGCCGGGCGTGTTGCTGCGGCTAATAACGTCCAGTTCATCTTGGGTATTGGTGGCGGCTCGGCGCTTGATGCTGCCAAGGCCGTGGCCGTTTTTGCCGCTAATCCCGAGCTCGACGAGAAGGGCTTCTATGCGTTTGCGTGGGACTGTGAGCCGCTTCCCATCGCCTTGGTCGGCACCACTGCGGGTACTGGTAGCGAGGTTACCAAGGTTTCCGTTCTGACCGATGCGGCCGCGCGCAAGCATAGCATCCACGACGACCGACTGTACGCGACCGTGGCGTATGGTGACAGCCGCCATACGCGCTCTTGCCCGGTTGCCGTCACGCTATCCTGCGGAGTTGACGTCTTGGCCCATGCCACGGAGAGCTACTTCAGCCGTAAGGCGGACCAAATATCCCGTGCCTTTGCGACCAGGGCTATTCGACTGGCGCTGGGTCCGCTAGCCACGGCAGCCGCGGGGGAGGAGCTCACGCCCGAACAGCGCTGCCAGCTCTACGACGCCTCTATCCTGGGTGGCCTTGCCATCAACACCACGGGTACCTGCTTCCCGCACAACGTCGGCTACTACCTGACCGAGAACTACCGTATCCCGCACGGCTTTGCGAGCGCAACATTCCTGCCGGCAATGCTTGGCTGCGTGGCTGCGTACGATCCCGATTACGCGGCGGCCTTCTACGACGAGATTGGGACGGACGAAGAGGCATACCTTGCGCTCATTCAGTCTTGCCTGCCCAAGAGCGACATTCACATGACTGCTGAGCAGATCACCGTGGCGCTACCTCGGTGGGAGAACAACGGCTCGGTCAAGAACACGCGGGCGGATGTCACCGTGGAAGACATCAATAAACTGCTGGTCAGCATGTATGTTGCATAGGTGATCATGTGACGGAGCATAACTCTAGTCACACGTGATAAGCACAACGAGAGGAGCAACCCATGATTCGCAAGAAGGAAGATCAGAAGATTGAGTTTCGCTGCATCCGTGGCGGCAATGGCGAGACCGAGCAGCACCTCATCATCGAGAGCGTTGAGGAGCTGGTCGGCAAGGGCCGCCTGTTCAACCACATGATTCTGGCTCCGGGCAACAGCATCGGCGAGCACAAGCATGAGGGTGACAACGAGTTCTTCTACTTCATTGCTGGTACGGGCACCTATAACGACAACGGTACCATCGTCGAGGTCAAGCCTGGCGATACCACCATCTGCTACGATGGCCAGTTCCACTCGCTTGTCAACACCGGTGACGTGCCGCTGGAGTTCATCGCTCTGATTCTGTACTCGTAAGTCCAGTTGGCGCAGGGTAATCGCGTGGCCGCGAAACGAGATTTCTCGCTTCGCGGCCATTTCATGTCAGAATCCTATTTCAGCAAATCAAGTGCCATCTGATACTTTTCGCGCCGAGCCAAGTCAGATGCGGTTGGCTCACCATTAAGCCTGCTCAGGTCGGAGTTATGCAGGAGGTCGGCTATCTTTACCTTGCGGGCCACGGGATCGTCTTTCAAGGCGCGCACGTAGTCCAAATAGGGGACACCTGGCGCGTGTGTCATGAGTTTGCAGGTAGCAACGTATGTCTCGGGAATTCCGGCCTCAATCAAATCGCGTGAGGTGAGGTCAGTGTCTTCCATGATGTCGTGTAGAAGCGCAACGCAGACCTCATGCTCGGTTTTCATCTGTTCGGCCAGATGGAAGGGGTGGAACACGTAAGGCAGCCCCGACTTGTCGACCTGGTCTTTATGCGCATCAAAACAAATACGTAGCGCCAGCTTGGTGATCGGCGTGTACAGCATGGCCCCTCCTCAGCTCTGAGTTCATTGTACGCAGAGTCGAGGAGGGGCGTTGAGAAGAGTCATTACTGGTGCGCATGGATGACTACGCAGTTTGAGAGCTTTCGCGATAACCGTACGCAGTTTGAGAGCTTATCTCTCTATTTCAGCTTCGAAATCTCCCAAACTGCGTGCGCTGTTACTCAAACCTCCCAGACTGCGCTAAACGAGCGTTCTACAGCTGCTGAACCTCCTTGTGAAACTCCAGCATCGCTTCGCGCTTGGCATCTCCGCGATCAATGCTTTGCGCAAGGCGCTTCATGGCATCAGGCGAGAGTCTCTGCTCATAGGCGTCGCGCACGCCAAACTCATACGCATGGGCGGATGTCACCAAGACCACCATGAACAGTGTGGTCAAGTCGTCAGAACGGCTGATTACCGAGAGGACGTCAGTCGAGGCGTACGCCGTGCTCAGGGCATGGCGAAGGGCGGACTCCTCATCATCTTCGGCAAACTTGTCAGACTCCAGCGACTTGCATGCGTCCATCGTGGCGCGCCAGCGAGCAATCATATCCATCGTTCCTCGGTCATACTTTCGGAGCCACGAGGTGTCTACCTCGTGCTGGGCGTCTTCCCCTACAAAGTCAATGATGTGCTTGAACGTTTCCGGAGTGAAGTCGTCGATGTCGATGTTGATGTCTTCTGCCATGGATCCTCCGATCTGTTGGTGGATGGCCGGAGCTTGCTCCGTGCGAGCAAGTCTACCGAGATGAGGGAGAGGCGTATTGAGCTGACAGCTAAATATGCAGGTAAAAGCACCTGCACCAAGTTAGGTGCAGGTGCTTTGTTTTGCGCGGAGCTCTCGAACCCCTCGCTAAGCAGCGTGTAAAATGTGCTGCCTGTTGATTGCGGCTCCCAACCTATGCGCTCGTAAGGACAGTCCAGCTTACGCCCTGGATGGCAACCGTGGTAACGGTCAGGTCAGCTACAGCACCTGCGGGATTGTCGGTGTCCTCGTCAGTCACGATGCCGTCAAACGTGATGAGGTAGTCATAATCGCCCTTAGTGGCAACGCAGTCCGTCTCGGAGCCATTGACGACCAGGGTGTACGGTACAAACGTGAACCCATCTGCCGTGAGGTTTGCGCCAGTCTTGCCCGCAAACGCTGCAAGTTCATTTGCACTCGGCGCAACCAGAGTCTCCGCCTTGGTTACTGCAAGCGGCGTGAGTAGCTCGTTGACCTTGTCCTGATCAGTCATCCACGCCTCGTCGAGCTCGTTGCTCATGCCCTCGGGAAGTGCAGCCTCGATGCGCCACCACTTGCCGTCCAGCTCGAATGCGCACACGTAGTTCTGCTCGTCGAAGGTGGAGGTCATGCTCTGCGTGTCAGCGGCGAGCACATCACCAAGGGTGGCAAACTGCCCAGTCGTAACCTGCTCGGTTACGGCCTCAGTGGACGTGCTGGTGCCAGCAGGGCTATTACCACCCTGCTTCTCGCATGCGGTCAGGACGAGCGGTGAAGCGCAAACCAGCGAAGCGGTAAAGGCGAGAGCAATCAGTTTCTTCATGACATTCTCCTTATCAACTCAGCAAGCTGTCTGCTTGCGTTGTCCGTTTTTTCATGTCGCTTTTAGTACGTGCGGCTGGTGGCTTTCGTCTCATCGCTTCATAAGTCGTACACATAAAGAAAAAAGTACAGCGCGCAGTTTGAGAGTTTTCGCAGACACATGACGCACTTTGAGAGCTTTAGCGTGCTTATTTGCCGTGAAAGCTCTCAAAGTGCGTAGCCAGTGAGCGAAGTCTCTCAAACTGCGTTTGCGATGGCCACCAGTTTTGTGTTCGGGATGGGGGCGCTCAGGTTGTAGCGA
>JAUNJR010000251.1:280-1502 GCA_030533135.1 Coriobacteriales bacterium | reverse complement strand
ACTTCCTCCAGAAAGCCGAAGACGAGGTTGACGCCGAACACAAAGCTCGCCATCGAGATGCAGAAGTAGATTACGGTGGGGATGAGGATACTGAAGACGGAGACCAGCCAAGGGTTCACGCCCCAGCCGTTCATGAGGCCTGCGACCGGTTCGCGCAAGAGAGCCGGGATCATCGAGCCGATGCTCATGAACGGCATCATGACGAGCATGGCAACGATGAAGGCTGCCAGCACGATGGCGACGCACATGAGCTTGCCCTTTATCGGGCTCGTGAGAATGCGATCGAGCTTCGTGAGGTGGTAGTTGGGTGATGACGTGCGTGTCACTCCCTCGAGCATGTCGGCAACCCACTGGTACTTTGCTTTGCCCTGTGACAGGACCGCTTCGGTGGACGTAGCGTCTTCTCCTGCCTGCGGAGCTGACTTGAGCCTATGGGGAGTCTTCAACTCTCGTGCGAGGAGAGCCTTCAAATCCTCGTAACCTCCTGGCTCCGCTGCGGTGAAGGGGAGGACGGGGATGCCTAAGCGTTGCTGGAGGAGCTCATGGTTGATCTGCTTGTTCTGCGCCAAGGCTACGTCCATCATGTTCAGCAGCAGAACGGCCGGCGCACCAAGCGGTGCGAACTCTGCCACCATGTACATGCTGCGCTCTAGCTGGGAGGCGTCTACGAGGATGCACACAAGGTCTGCCTGCCCCGACCTGATGTAGTCTGCTGTGATGATTTCTTCGTCGGAATTGCCGGAGAGTCCGTAGCTGCCGGGCAGGTCAGTTACCACAAAGCGTTCGTTCTGGTAGGTATAAAAGCCGTCGTTCTTCTCTACGGTCTTGCCCGGCCAATTGCCAACGTGCTGCCTCGAGCCCGTCAACGCGTTGAACACTGTTGACTTGCCTGAATTTGGTTGGCCCAAGAGCGCGATTCTCGTATTCATGCGCAGTTCACCTCGATCCTTTCGGCATCCTGACGATTGACTGCGATGAGCGTTTCTCGCAGATAAACCAGTACGGGCATAGACCGGTCATTGCGTACCGTCTGGAAGGGAGTCCCCTCCGTGAGGCCGATCGCTGTGATGCGATTGGCAAAATGTGCATCTCCCTGGACTCTTTCAATCAACCCGTATGCTTCGGGCTGTGTTTCGGTGAGTTTCATTCCGTTCCTCCGTTCTGGTGATGGGCGCAACCACTGCACCCCGTGCATCCGCAGCCACACGAGCTGCATCCCTTT
>JAUNJR010000251.1:0-270 GCA_030533135.1 Coriobacteriales bacterium | reverse complement strand
GCTGCGTATCGCGAAGAAGACGATGGCGGCAAGAACGAGTGCCACAAGAATCGATGGCAGGTTCTGGAATACCCAGGCAACCAATCCAGTCACTTCCTTTCATGAGTCATCAGGTGTGACCACCGCTTGCGGTCGTGCGCCTTTTGGACGGCTGTCTGCTGGGCCAAAAGACGAGGAAAACAGCTGTTCAACACCCAAAATGCGAACATAAGAATGAAAGTTAGCTCTTATTAACTTACATATGTTAGTATAGGCTAACTAATAGAGGCG
>JAUNJR010000136.1 GCA_030533135.1 Coriobacteriales bacterium | reverse complement strand
ACTCGCCCGCCGGGCAGTGGTGGTCGGAGATGTGCGCCTCGAACTCGTCGCGGAAGTACCGGATGGTCGTAAGCACGGGGTTAGGCGCGGTTTGGCCCAGGCCGCAGAGCGCGCCGTCCTTCACGGCGTAGCAGAGCTCCTCGAGCTTCTCGATGTCGCCTTCCTCGCCCTTGCCGTCCACGATGCGCGACAGGATCTCAAGCATGCGCTTGGTGCCCAGACGGCAGTGCACGCACTTGCCGCAGCTCTCCTTGGCCGTGAAGTCAAGGAAGAAGCGGGCCATGCCCACCATGCAGGTGTCCTGGTCCATGACGACCATGCCGCCGGAGCCCATGATGGCACCTGTGGCAGCAAGCTCGTTGTAGTCAATGACGGTGTCGAGCTTGCTTGCCGGCACGCAACCGCCGGAGGGGCCGCCCAGCTGCACGGCCTTGAACTCCTTGCCGCCCCTGATGCCACCACCGATGTCAAAGATGACCTCGCGTAGGGTGGTGCCCATGGGGACCTCAACCAGGCCGCCGCGCGCAATCTTGCCGGAAAGCGCGAAGACCTTGGTGCCCTTGGAATTCTGGGTGCCCATGGCCGCGAACGCCGCACCACCGTTGTTGATGATCCACGCGACGTTGGCGTAGGTCTCGACGTTGTTGATGTTGGACGGCTTGAGCCAGTAACCCGCCTGGGCGGGGAAGGGCGGCTTCAGACGCGGCATGCCGCGCTTGCCCTCGAGGGACTCGATCAGAGCCGTCTCCTCACCGCATACAAAGGCGCCGGCGCCAGCCTTGATGCCCAGCGTGAAGCTGAAGTCGCTGCCGAGGATGTTCTTGCCCAGGTAGCCGCGCTCGGTGGCGTCGGCGATGGCCTTGCGCAGGCGCGTGATGGCGAGCGGGTACTCCGCACGCACGTAGACGATGCCCTCGCTCGCGCCGATGCTGTAGGCGCCAATGAGCATGCCCTCGATGAGGCTGTGGGGATCGCCCTCGATGACGGCGCGGTCCATGAAGGCACCGGGGTCGCCCTCGTCGGCGTTGCAGATCAGGTACTTCTGGTCGCCCTTGGAGTCGCGCGCCGCGCGCCACTTGAAGGCGGTCGAGAAGCCCGCGCCACCGCGACCACGCAGGCCGGCGATGTCAATCTGCTGGATGACGTCCTCCTGCGACATGCCCGTGTTCAGGATCTTGGCGATGGCCGCGTAGCCGTCGTGAGCCAGGTAGTCGTCAATGCTCTCCGGATCGATGACGCCGCAGTCACGCAGGGCGATGCGGGTCTGCTTGCTCAGGAACTCGTCGTCCTCCGGCTTGATGAGCAGCTTGTCTACCAGCGCAAGGTTGCCCGTGGTCACGGCCTCGTAAATCTTGGCAGCGTCCTTCTCGGTGACCTTGACCAGACGGCGCAGGCCGCCCTCGTCGTCGTAAATGTCCACGATGGGCTCGAGGAAGCACATGCCAATGCAGCCGGTGATGCCCAGCTCAACGCCTGTGGGGTTGCTCTGCTCAAGCAGCGCGCTGAGCTTGGTGTGTACGGCGCCAGCGCCTGCAGCCAGCCCGCAGCTGCCCTCTCCAATTACGATTCTCATGCGGTCTCACTCCCTTCGGCGGCAAGCTGCCTCAGGATCTTCTTGGCCTTGTCCGGCGTGAGGCTGCCGTAGGCCTGCCCGTTGATCATCATGACGGGCGACAGCGAGCAGCAGCCCAGGCAGGCGACGTGCTCGATGGTGAACAGGCCGTCATCCGTGGTCTGGCCGTCTTCGATGCCCAGCTCATCAGAGATGGCGCGTGCGATGAGCTCGGAGCCGTTGACGTGGCACGCCGTACCCTGGCAGAGCATGATGAGGTGCTTCCCCACCGGCTGCAGCCTGAACTGGGCGTAGAACGTCGCGACGCCGATGATGCTTGCGATGGGCGTGCCCGTGCGCTCTGCGATGAGCTCCATCGCGGGCATGGGCAGGTAGCCATAGATTCCCTGCGTCTCCTGCAGGATGGCTATGAGGCTTCCGGGGGTGTCAGCGTATTTGTCGAGCGTCGGCTCGATGAGCCCGAGGTCGACCTGTGCCTCTTGTGCCATAAAACTCCTCTCCTAGTTTGACGACACGTAAGGCTTTGTATTATCTGTTGTCCCAGGCGTTCCACCGCCGTTATGCCACGGCCTTTAACCAGTCGGACCCAGAAAAAACGAACCCGTGACAAAAGAAGCAGGCCCTCATGGCACGTTTTGCGCATGAGGGCCTGCTGGTCAGTCGTTGCAGGTGCTAGGCGCGACGCACCAGCACCACCGTCACGTCGTTGACGTTGGTACCAGTTGGTCCGGTCACGACCAGGCCATCGGATGCCTGCAGCGCATGGTACGCGTCATTCTTTTCCAGGACGTCCACCACGGAGAGCTTTGACTTGGCGAGGCTCGCCACCGTTTCGCCGTCCACGTAGCCGCCCGCGGCGTTGGTTGGACCGTCGGTACCGTCGCTGCCCACGCTGATCACGCACACGTTAGGCAGGCCCGCGATGAAGGGAGCCGCCGCGAGCGCCAGCTCCTGGTTGCGGCCGCCCTGCCCCTTGCCACGGAGATGGACCACCGTCTCGCCACCCACGACAAAGGCCTGGTTACGGCCATCGCCCGCATGGTCAAACGCAATGGCGCCAAGGAACGCGCCAGCCTCTCGCGCCTCGCACGTAAGCGACGACGTGAGCACCACGGGACGATACCCACGCGTGGTGCAGGCCTCGGCTGCGCTCTCCACGAGCGCACGAACGCTGCCCGTGATGTGCGTCTCGACGTTGTCGAGCTCCTTGGGGGTCTCCTCCTGCAGGGCGCTTAACGCCTTCTCGGAGAGCTCAAGCCCATAGCGCTCCACAACGGCGAGCGCGTCGGCCGAAGTCGAGGCGTCCGGATAAGCCGGGCCGCTGGCAATGGTGTCAAGACGGTCGCCCAGCACGTCGGAGAGGACCACCGCAAACACGCGCGCCGGCGCGCAGAGCTTTGCAAAGCGCCCGCCCTTCACGCGCGAGAGGTGCTTACGCACGGTATTGGCCTCGTCAATGGAGGCGCCACAAGCCAAAAGCTGCCGCGTGATGTCGGCCAGCTGGGACAGGGGGATGGCCGGATCCTCAAAGAGGGCGCTTCCGCCACCAGAAACTAGCAACAGGACCATGTCGTCCTCGCCGAGGCCAACGGCCAGCGACTCAGCCTTGCGCGTTGCCTCGACTGACGCCTCGTCCACCACCGGATGGCCAGCCTCGCAGCACTCGATGCCCTCGATGGGGGCCTTGACGTGCCCATACTTGGTGATGACCACACCGCCGTCAAGCTTGTCGCCCAGCTCGTCCACCGCAGCCCGGGCCATGTCCCACGCGGCCTTGCCCAGCGCGACCAGCACCAGGCGGCCCTTGGGAAGCCGCAAACTTTCCAGCGCCTCGCGGACCGCCGGACCTGGCAGGTTCCGCTCAATTGCATGGCGAACGATGGCTTCCGCGTCTTGTCGAAGCGTAATGTGCGAGCTCATGCCCTCCCCTTTCGCAGTTTGCACCTTCCATTGTAGCGTGTGCCGCCTCTCCCCTTCCCTACACGGGCAGAACAGCCCGATTGCGCAGGCTTCGCGCAATAATGGGGCAAACCACGTCGTCGTCAGGGGGACTGTCATGGGATCTTGGGCCACCATGGAGCTGCACTTCGCCAAGGAGAAGCATGCGCGCTGGGCTGTGCACATCATCCGTAACCTTGCCGCGCTCTCATACGCGCCGTGCGACGGGCTGGACCTTGACGTCGATGCCTCTGGCCTGCCCCTGTCCGAGCTTTGCCTTGCGCAGGAGGAGCTGCTTTCGACCTATGACCTCGAGGAACACTACTGCGATACCGCGCTTTCGCGGTTGGAGCGCACCGGGACGCACATCTTCATTGATGGGGTCCAGGACCTCCAGTGGACCTTTGGCATGGGGGCGCCCCTTGGCTACACGGAATATTTCCCGCAGCTATGCTTTGCCCTGGCGATGCGGTTTCCGCAGGTACACTTCACGGCTGATTACCGATACGAGATGACCGTGTCCGGCGCAATCCAGCGGGTGCGGGCGCTGTGGGACGGGCGGCTGCTTCGTTTTAGGGAGCTTTGGGGTGAGCGACCCTTCAACGAGGAAGCGTGGGACACGTGGGTGGTCTATGACTGGATCTTGCGCGACGGTACCTTTGAACAGGTCAAGGATGCACAGTCACCGCTGCAGGAGCACTATTTTGCCTTGCTTGAAGAGGCTCGGGCCGTTGCGGAGGCGGGCGACCCATACGCAGCGTTCCGTTATGTTGACGAGGCGCTTGCGCTGCCGGGTTGTCCGGAAGCGCCTGCCGTTGAGGTTCGCGCTGTTGTGGGACGAAGCCTCAGGCGTCGTGGGGTTCGGCGCTTCGTGAAGGTCGGTGGCCCGGTGCCCGAAGAGCTGCTGGCACAATGCAAGCGTTCGCTCACGGAGCTACCCATGGACGTGGGGACGCACGTGCTGCGGGACAGCGGCGGTTGCGTCCAGGATGTGGACACCACCGACGGCTCCGTTCACGCCGAGATCAGGCTTTGGGACAGCGAGAGCAGCGCGTACCTGATTGGCAGCTGCCACCTGGTCGACATCCCGAGCCAGGCACGCGTCTACAGTCACTACCTTATCGACTGGGACTACGAGCGCTAGCACAAACCCGCAGGTAAACGACTGGGGCAGGCCGTGG
>JAUNJR010000135.1 GCA_030533135.1 Coriobacteriales bacterium | reverse complement strand
ACCCCGCCGCCCTCGCTGGCATCCAAGATGTAGTAGCTCTCGTCCTGCGTGTAGGTCATGCCAAAGTGGCTGCGGATATACTCCGTCAGGGGATGGACCTGCAGGCTCAGGTTCTGGCCACCCATGGTGTCGAGAAAGTCGAACCGAATGGGAAACTCAGCGCCAAAGCGGCAATAGTTCTTCATTCCCAGCAGTCCAACAGGCTGGTAAAGCACCAGATCCTGCGCGGGTACCTCGATGCGCACGTCATCAAAGCGCAGGTAGAGGCTGTTTTCCTCAGGTACTCCGTCAAAGCTCCAGGCGTAGTTGTCAGCTGTGGGGTCGAGTCCGCAGACCTCCTTCATCCACTGGCCGCCCCAGACGCCCGGGTCAAAGTAGGGCACGAGGCGGAAGGGCGTGTTGGTTATCTGCCTGAGCCCGTCGCGCAACGCTGGGCCGGCAACCAGCTTCGGGTTGCCCGCCACGTTGGAGTCAAGGAAGTAATCGACGCGGTCGAACGCTTCCATCTTGCGCTTGTCGGCGATGCGCCACTCCACAAAGTACCCGCGCTTGATTTTGCGGAGTGAGTCCTCGCCCTCGTTATGCGCACGGAAGTTGGGCATGCCAGCGCGGTAACGCAGTTCGATTTCCCAGCGTGCGAGGTCGCAGTACACGAGCGTGTCGCCAGTAGCAACCAGGCCTGCTCCTACGCCATAGATCAGCGTGCGACCGCCAATGGGTATGGCCGACTTGGCTGCTTCGAGCGCTGCGGGGTCCACGAAATCCTCCATGCGCCCGTAGTACATGACGCCACGCACACGGTCGTTGGTGAGGTGCGGCTGCATGCGTCGCGTAAGCTCGTCACCGTCATAGAAGATGTCATCGGAGAGGATGAGCGTATTCGGCTTAAATGCAGCGCGTACGAGTTCGAGCACCTCGTCGTACACGCCCGGGTAGCATTCCACCACCAAGATGTGGTTCGCCTGATAAGAGAGCTCGCCGAGCTTGGCGGTGACTGCACTCGCGCCTTCCCACGCTTCGTCATTGTGGCCGACAATGCGAGTCTCTGGGCACTTGTCGTAGTTCATGTGCGTGCTCCTTAAGCCTGCTGCGAGATCCGGGTGTTACGCTGAGGCCCATTCCGTTCAATACTTATTTAAATGAATCACTATTCAAGAAGAGCCTGTCAAGGCCATTCGGCAGGAACGCGAACAATAGTCTACAAACGGCACTTGGTCCTTGGCTTTGCGTATACTAAACCCTATAAGTATTGATGAAGACGCACATGCGTGAATGCCTTCCCTATGTCGCCAATCGGATGGGTAGTGAAGACATGGCCGCTCTTTCAAAGGCGACTTAGGGAGAGTTCCCACCTTCCACAACTGCATACGGCATGGTGCAACGACACGTTATGCGAGTGGTAACTCGGATGAATGGTGCTAGTATTGCCACGGCTCTGAACGTTGGCCGTGGTATGGACCGCGATTCCAATAACAAGGGCACGCGAGAAAGGATGTGCTGCTATGGCTGAGCACGCAAAGAGCGAAAAGCGCCCCATGAAGGTCTTTGACCGTCCGATATTGTCCTATTTCATTGTCTCGTTCTGCACGCTGATCATCTTCTCCCTCTTCAGTGCAGTGCTGCAGATTCTTGGGCTTGAGGGGACCGTTGCAGATCTCTTCAGCCTTGTCAGCCTCATTCCTTCGGCGCTTGTCTCAATCCTTCTCGTGTGTAAGGTCTTTTATCGGGATACGTTGAAGGGAATCTTTACCCTTGAAGGAACTGTTGACGGGTTGAAGATGTTCATCCCCCTCATCGTCCTGAACATTGTGATATTCGTTATGGACCGCATATTCTCGGGACAAAACACGTTGAACGACGTGCTGCATGTTCTTGCACTGTCCTGTACCGCCGGCGTTATGGAAGAAATGGTCTTCAGGGCGTTTGTTCTGCCCAATTTCATGCGGCTTAAGCGTGACTACAAGGGGATGATCTTTTCAGTGGTTTTCACGGCGCTTATCTTTGGGTTCACCCATATTGCCAACTTGACCAGCGGAGCCGACGTTTTGCGCACCATTCAGCAAACAATCACGGCTTCCATTTCTGGAGTCCTCTTTGCTGCGGTTTATCTCAACACGGGCACCATTATTCCCTGCATGCTCTTCCATGCTTTCCACGATGTAGTGAATCTGCTCTTCATGAGCATGACGGAGGCTGGCGGAATGACCGAAGGTATCACGCTGTACAACCTCGTCCAGCAGATTATCTTCTCGGGCGTCGAGCTTTATATGGGGGTTCGACTCCTACGCGCGGCCAACTTTGACAAGATTCGTGCCATCTGGGACAAGAAGTGGACACTATAGGACTACGGTGTTGATGTCACAGGACAGAGCGCGAGAACAGTCGAGCTGATTCTATGGAAGGGCCGCACATTTTGGGCGGCCCTTCCGTTGTAGTAGGTGGGGAGGTGATAAGGCTTGCCAGGGAACGATAACACGCGCCTGAGTCCGGGACGGGCGCGCAAGATTGCCGAGGAATGTTACGGCGAGGTGCTGGCGTACTGCAGACGTCATGCGCCCATCGGGTACGAGCCGGCAGATCTTGCGCAAGAGACGTTCCTGCGCTTTGTGCGTGCCCAGGGGTACCGCGAGCGCGGCAAGCCCATCGCCTATCTCATGCGGATAGCGAGAAGCGTCTGTGTTGACGCAAGCCGTGAGCGTCGGTTGGAAACGGTGAGCTTGGACTTTGACGTGCCTGCCGAAGAAGGCGGCGAGCGCGACGCGGAACTGACTGACGCGCTTGCACGGCTACCGGACGACCTGCGCGAGACCGTAGAGCTGCGTTATGGCTCGGGGCTTGGTGTGGGTGAGGTGGCTCGTGCGCTGGGCATCAGCCGGTTTGCGGCACGTAGACGCATCAATGCGGCGCTGAAGCTGCTTCAGGAAGAGCTGAGAGAAGGTGATCTGGATGGGCGAGAGAGGCAATGAGATGCTTGAGCTGCGACTGGAGCGCCACTTCGCCGCGCGGCGCGAGGTGGTGAGTCCTGGAGCGATTGATGACCTCACCCTGGCCATGGTGGCCGAAGACGCTCAGATGACACGCATGGCATCGCGCGACACAGGTCTCATCTCGTTTGTCGTGGCGCAGGTACGCTTCATTCCCCTGTGGACGTGGGTGGCGCAGGCTCTGCTCGTTGCGCTCATGCTCTTTGTGGCTGCCGCCTCGGAAAGCGCCGAGGCAACGAAGCTCTCCGTGGGTCTTCTTTCGGCCATGACGGTGCTGGTTGGCATGCCTACCGTGCATGCAAGCAAGCTTCACGGCATGGCGGAGCTGGAGTACTCGTGCCTCCACAACGCTGCAGGCGTGCTCGTGGCACGGCTCATCGTGCTGGGCTGTTCGTCGGCGCTGGCGGTTGCTCTCATGGTGGGGGTGGTCGCTTCGTCTCTTGAGATGAGCGCGTTCACGGTGGCTCTCTGGGCCTGTCCGCCGTTCTTTGGATCGTGCGCTGCCGCGCTAACGGTGCTGCGCAAGGCCTCACCGGACACGGCTGTTCCCCTGACCGTGTCCTGGGTGATGGGATGCTGCATGGCACTGCTGGCGGTCGCCATCGTTTTTCCTGAGATGTACGGCAATACGGCGCTCTCCGTATGGGCTGTTGCTGCGTCGTTGGCTTTGATATGGCTCATGCGCGAGGTCGCCATGACCATTCGCTCTGCCGCCGCTGGGCTCGATGCACTCTATCCGCAAATGGCAAAGACCTACCACTAGAGAAGGATTGACGTATGGAACTCACGTTGGACCGCCTAACCAAGCAGTTTGGGTCCAAGATTGCCGTCGACCGGGTGTCTGCGAAGTTGACGCCGGGGGTCACGGGGCTTCTTGGCGCCAACGGTGCGGGCAAGACTACGCTCATGCGCATGGTCTGCGATGTGTTGAGGCCTACAAGCGGGCAGGTGCTGCTTGACGGGCGGGATGCCACCGAGATGGGCGATGATTACCGGGCACTTCTTGGATACCTGCCGCAAGACTTCGGCTACTACCCCGACTTTTCAGCCCTCGATTTCCTGTGCTATATGGCCACGCTCAAGGGCTTCGGTAACCGTGACGGACGTGCTCGCAGCATGCAGCTACTGGAAGAGGTGGGCCTCGCCGATGAGGCACGCCGAAAGGTAAAGACGTTCTCTGGTGGCATGAAGCAACGGCTGGGAATTGCGCAGGCCATGCTGAATGATCCAGCGATTCTCGTTCTTGACGAACCGACGGCTGGCCTCGACCCCAAGGAACGTGTGCACTTCCGCAACCTGATTGCGGGCTTCGCTCAGGACAAGATCGTGATTCTCTCCACGCATATAGTCTCTGACGTGGAGTTTATTGCCAACCGCATCCTTGTGATGCGGCAAGGGGCGTTTGTGCTGGACGGCCCGCCGGAGCTTGTGGTGGCCCAGGCAGCTGGCAAGGTGTGGGAATGTCACGTGGATGCTCGTCGCGCAGAGGAGATGGCGTCTGGCATGACCGTAGCCAACGTACGCTACGCCGCGGACGGCCATGCGGTCGTGCGCGTGGTTGCCGACGAGCCGCCCATGGGTGATGCCACGCCCGTCGAACCCACGCTTGAGGACCTATACCTATACGTGTTCCGCGACCAGGTGGAGAGGTGAGCAATATGGGATCGCTCATACGTTTTGAGCTGCGAAAGATTCTGAACAACCGAGCGGGCA
>JAUNJR010000134.1 GCA_030533135.1 Coriobacteriales bacterium | reverse complement strand
GTACCGTTGTCCGGCGTCACCACGTAGCTGCCGTTCTCGAGCAAGGCGACACATCCACGACGATCGGTTCCCACACCTGGGTCAACCACTGAGACAAACACTGTTCCGGACGGCCAGAACGGCACCACCGTTGAGAGCTGATAGGCCGCTTGACGGATGTTATACGGCTCAATCTCGTGGTCGAAGTCGTACACGCCCACTTCGGGGTCGACGCTCTTGACCACTCCAGCAAGGACCGCTCCCCCGCCACTACCAAAATCGGTTTGAAAGACTACCGTAGGCTTCATGCACCGCCCTATTCTCACGCTGCCCTCTTGCCAAAACCGATTGTAGTCAAAACAAGGCTGATAGGGTTCCTCACACGTTCTTAAGCTTCTTGAAGGAGACGAACCAATCGGAGCCAAAGCCGATGCCATATTGCTCGACGATGCTTACCTGGTTCATGGTGAATGAAATGTTCATGAGTTCGTTGGTGTAGGCAAGGAGCTCGCCCTTTCCGACCTCACCAAAGGTGCGGCACAGCGGCAGATCAGTTTCAAGCACAAGCGCATCACCGTGGCGCACCAACAAGTGCAGCCTGTCTCCGTAGGAGATGCCCGCCTCCTCGAAAACGGAGAGAGGAATGTTGGTCCACGCATTCCCGAAGTTGGGATCGATGATGTCGACGATACCGGTTACCAGCCCCTCGTTGACGACAGGCTCAGCCATGGGCAGCAGCACGATCTCATCGACGGGATAGGTCGGCCCGATTTCTTCCCACGTGATAATGCCGCTTGCAAAGCGTGCCGCGCAATACCCAAAAAGGTCACGACCATGGAAGACTGACGTGCCTCTCGTATTGGGGTTTCGGTTGATGGCCTCATCAATCTCACGCACCTCAGTTATGCCGACGTAGCGTGCCAAATGCGTCAAGGCACCGTTGTCGGGCGTCACCACATAATGCCCGTCGGCAGTCTTGGCCACGCAAGCCCTGCGTGGTGTGCCCACGCCAGGATCCACCACGCTCACATAGATGGTGCCTTCGGGCCAAAACGGAAGGCTCTGGTACAGGCGATAGCTGGCACTCCAGACATCGAATCGAGGAATGTAATGCGTCCCGTCAAAGATCTCGAGCTCGCGGTCGACCGACTTTACCACTCCATACATGGAGCTCACCGCACCCTCCGCATAGGTGAAGTCGGTCTGGAATACGAGGATGGGTTTGTTCGTTCTGCTCATGTCTGCTCCCGCCTTAGTCGATGTGACGTAAGCATTGTGGCACAACATGCAGGTCATTTGGTCACGCGAAAAACAGCCTGCAAAATGGGTAGGCTGGTTGATAGCAACGTCAAATCGAGGAGCCGCCATGAGTCACCAGAAGAAGCCCGTCTCTCCCCTGTGCACGTCACACCGCTTCATCACGCGTAAACCTGCGATCTACAACGTACTGTTCCCCATCTGGATGCTTGTCTGGTTCCCCTCTCCTCTCTGGTTGTTTCTGATCCCCGGCAATTACCTCATTGACCGCATCGTCCTATGGTGGAGCCTCGAGGAGACAATGGATCGCAAAGCCTTCTGTCGGCGGCATTCGTGGAAGATCTGCCTGGCTGGGTTTGCGGCAGACTTCATGGTGAGTGTGCTCCTGCTTGCCATCGTCATGGGGCTTGACCATATACCTGGCGACCTGGGATATGACCTGGGAATGGCGCTCACGCTCAATCCCTTTACGCACTTCGGAGCACTCCTCATCACCGTTGGCACAATTGCGCTAGCGGGGCTCATTATCTTTTTACTTGACCGCCTCATCCTTCGCAGGGCAGGCCTCGATGAGAAGCAAGCTGTACGCTCGGCGTTCTACCTTGCCGTTATTACCGCACCGTACTTCTTCCTCTTCCCCATGAGTCTGATTTACTGACGCCGTGAAAGGTTGCACGCTATCGCACTGTTGGCATCGTCAGCTAATCATCCATCCACCGGGAACATCATCATTCTCGGTCCACGACTCGCTTATACCATCGGGATACTCAATGGTGAATATCTCGTATGACTCATCGTTGAAGGGGTTCCTCTTCACTTCAAACGTGGTCACCCGTCCCCCACAAAGCGTGCAGACAGATCCTTCGCGACGGTAGTAATCGGTATCAAAGCGGTGAGCAATCCGTTTGCCACACCGCAGACAGGCACAGTGCGGACCACGCTTGTGGCCGATAACCTGACAAATGCTTGATCCGCCTTCAAGCCCATGTTCCTTTGCAAAGACTGCAAGCTGCTCCTCGTCAAGACGCTCACCAAGCTGCTTTCCCGCTTCCGCGTGATATCGGAATGACTCGTTCCGCGCGAAAGCCAGAAGCTCTTCGAGGCTCAGTTTGCCAGCAGCGCGGTTCCATTCCCTCTCGCGCAAGATGGCGTGTGGCGCAGAGCGTACAAGGTCCGCAAGCTCATCATCGGACATCAGCATGCCAAGCCGATCCCAGAGGGCCCTGTCGACGTTGCGATGCATGTTGTTCCAATGGCTACGGAACGTCTCATCGGCATCGTCGCGCAAGAGCTCGATGAGCTCGCTCTTCGACATGCGGGGAAACCGCTCGATCAGCTTCTTCTCCGCTTCCTCACCAACTTTGATCATGGGCCAAGAATTAATCGCAATCCATAGAAGCGATGCCGAGGTCACCCTTGGGTTCTCGATAGCTTCCTGAGCCAATAACCCACGGGCCCGCACGAGCTCGTCAAGCACCTGCGGATCATCGATACAGGCAATCGCCTCGCTCCGCACGCCATCTTCCTTTGTCTTCCTGGCAATTTCGGCAAGCTCGGCATTTGAGCCCTTCAGACGTTCGCAGGCATGAATCGCCACTGCTGGAAGAGGTGCCTCGAGGGCGATCCTCTTGAGCTCGGCATCATCAGCCCTATCTACAGCGGCATGAGCCTTCTCGATGGCACGGGCACTTCTCCAATTGCTCGTCTTCCACGCTGGTCCAAAGAGTCCCATGCGACACCTTTCCCGCAATCTCCACCACCATAGACATTCATATTAACTACTCACCACGGTACATGCGCGGAATGCTAGCAACAGAACGTTATATGGCGGTGGGGTCAGCCTCGCTTCTGCGGAGGCCGGCCCCACCGTTGACCGTCTTATAAAGCTTGACTACCTTGTCTGACCCTTTACCCATGCACCGTCAGGTCCGACGTAGTACTTCCCGCCGTCAACCCACTCGTCCATAGCCATGGTTCCGTTGGCCTTCAGATAGTAGTTGCCCTGCCATTTTGACTTGACCATAGCACCAGAAGACGCGAAATAGTAGTACTTACCACTAATCTGCTTCCAGCCGGTGACCATGTAGCCAGAGCCATCAAAGTAGTACCTAGCGGAGTCTACAGTCTTCCAGCCCTTAACCATCTTGCCAGCATCAACGCCACTCGGCTGGAGGTAGCACCAGTGCGAGCCAGACTTGACCCAGCCAACTGCCATCTTGCCGTCACTACGGAAGTAATACCAGCTGCCGGAGACCTGTTTCCAGCCAGTCACCATATACCCAGAGCCATCAAAGTAGTAGCGTGCGCTGTCAATGTCAGCAAACCGGTTCTTTGGGTAGGTGCCATCAGCGTACACATACCGCCACTTGGAGCCAGACTGCCTCCAATTACCAGGCTTTGCGCCAATCTTGAAGGTAACGGACTTCGTGCCTTTGTAATTGCCTCGGCCCGTGATGGCAATGGTGGCGGTGCCAGGCTCAACGTTGCTCTTGTACGAGAGCTTGTAGTCGGTTCCGCTCTTCAGCGTCTTGGTGCCATCTGTCACTGTGGGCGATGGTTTGATCTGGCTTCCAGTCCACTTTTGCTTTGAGACTGAGGACACCTTTACGGTTTCGGCGTTGATGGACTTGGCGACAATCTTGAATTCCACGGTCTTTGTGCCGGTATAGTTGCCAGTGCCCTTCACCGTGATGCTTGCGGTGCCAGCTTTGATGTTGTTCGCGTAAGCAAGCGTGAAGTCAGTACCCTTAACAAGCGTCTTTGTAACGTCCTTGACCGCAGGCGACGGCTTGATGGCGGAGCCTGTGTAGGTCCTTGAAGAGATGCTTGCCACGGTCAGGTCTTCAACAGGCTTGGGGTTGATGGTGAAGGTTCCGCTCTTGAAGGTGACGGTGTAATTACCTTGTTTGGCCTCGCCCGTCGGGGTAATTGTATAGGTTCCAGCGTCTTCACCCTCAGTACGCGCGATACCGTAAGAGACGGTGTCGGAGCCCACTGTGCCCTTGACGGTGACCGTAAGGTCGGGGTCTTCCGAACCATATGTCTTGTTCTTGTTGTTGGCGGTCACCGTGACAGGCTTGGGGTTGATGGTGAAGGACGCCTCGTTGGTGCCTGTGTAGTTGCCCATCCCGGAAATGGTAACCTTCGCAGCACCGGCATTGATGTTGCTGCCGTACGTGACGGTGTAGTCGGTGCCCTCGGTGAGCTGGGTGCCATTCAGGGTAACCGTAATCGTCGGCTTGAGTTCTTCGCCGGTATAGACCTGATCGGACACCTCAATAACAGCGTCATCAAGCGGAAGAACCGGTGTTGAGAGCTCGGCGATCCTGGCCTCGGCGGCCTGGAGGGCGGCCAGGTTCTCGACGAGGGCCCTCTGGGCCTCGGTCAGGGCGTCGTAGGCCTCGCGGGCGGCGGCGACCGCGTCGGCGTCGCCCAGGGTCAGCTCGCCCGTCGCGGGCAGCGCCTC
>JAUNJR010000133.1 GCA_030533135.1 Coriobacteriales bacterium | reverse complement strand
TCCACGACGACTACCGCATCGACTACCTGCGCCAGCACATCGAGCAGATGGCCATCGCCATCCAGCACGGCGTGGACCTCATGGGCTACACCATGTGGGGCTGCATCGACCTCGTGTCCGCATCAACTGGCGAGATGAAGAAGCGCTATGGCTTCATCTACGTGGACCGCGACAATGACGGCAATGGCGACTTCCACCGCGAGCGCAAGGACAGCTTCTATTGGTACCAGAAGGTCTGCAAGAGCAATGGCGCCGAGCTGTAGGTTATTGAGCAAGTGACGCGTTGGAGGGCCCTTCGCTTGAGCGAGGGGCCCTCCTTTTACTGCGGCTTAAAGTGAAAGCTGCATGAAGTTGGCGTGATGCGTAAAGCCGTAGCTGGCGTAAAGCGGCACGCCCATGTTTGAAGCAGTGATTTGGATAACTCCACATCCACGTGCCTTGGCCTCATCCACGATGCGGGCGAGCAGATCGTGTGCAATACCTTGGCGGCGTAGCTCGGGAATCACGAACATGCTGGAGAGAAGGCCGATCTTGCCCGTTGGGCAACCAAAGTATGGTGGCTTTTCAACGATGGAGAGGCCGCTCGTGCCTACGATGCTGTCGCCTTGCATCACAAGCCAAGAGATAAAAGTCCCATCAGCGAGGTGGCGCGTATAGTAATCAAACAGGGCAGGGCGGAGGTCGTTGGTCTCCCGTGCTCCTTCTTCAAGCAGCTGCGCAATACGCATCTCGATAAAGATGGGGATGTCTGCCTCGTCAAGTTGCCGGAACTTCAAGTCCGCTGGCTCGTTCTGCCCGTCTAGCCGACGTACCATCAGCCACTCGCTCTCATCTACGCCGTAGCCCACGATGCGAAAGCCCAAGCGTTCGTACAGATGTAGTGCCGGATTGTCTTTCTGCACGGAAAGCGAGGCGCGCGCATAGCCAGTTACCTGCAGCTCATTTAGCATCTCGTGCATCAATGCGGTGCCGATGCCATGTCCGCGGTACGGCTGATAGAGCGAGATCGCAAACGAGGGTGTCTGGTCGTCGATGTGGCCGTACTCGTCGGTTGTCCGCACCCAGCAGGCACCAACGACGTGTCCATCGACTTCCGCGACAAGCGCTCGGTCGTCCGCACGTGACCCAAACCCGTCAAAGGCTGCGCGACACTTTGGATCATCGCGCACCACGCTTCGCGGCACCTCTCCCTTAAAGCCCTCAGGTACGAAGATCGCCTCGTACAGGAAGTCCTCTAAGAGAGACCATTCGGTAGATTTCATATGTCTCAGCAGGTAGTCCATGGCCATAGTATACGGTTTCGCCCGCACGGCGCTAGAAACTCATCATGTGTAAGAGCTATCAGGGCGTTTACCTGCGCTTTCGTGAATAATTATCCCTGCTGTATCATGAGAATTGGCTAAAACCTGCATCGCGCTGACGGACGCCACGAATAAGTCGCCTTACTGTATAAAGGGGTCCATGGAATGGAGCATCTGACGCATACCATCGCGCCGACCTACGACGAGCACAGCCGCGTGCTCGTGTTGGGGTCTTTCCCGAGTCCAAAGTCGCGAGAGTATGGCTTCAACTATGGACACCCGCAAAACCGCTTTTGGCGTGTGCTTGCGCAGTTGGCAGGGGAGGACATTCCTCAAACCAATGATGAGAAGCGCGCGTTTTGCCTGCGTCACGGCATTGCTTTGTGGGATGTGATTGCGGAGTGCGATATTAGCGGGGCTTCTGATACCAGCATCAAGAACGCGCGAGCAAACCAGCTGTCACTGATAACGAGCGTAGCGCCCATAGAAGCGGTGTTCTGCACAGGTGCAAAGGCACACGAGCTGTACCGACGGCTTGGCTGTGAGCAAGAGTGCGGCTTGCCTGCCACGCGGCTTCCCTCGACAAGCCCCGCGAACGCCGCCTGCACCATGGACCGATTGGTCGAGGCTTATGCGGCTATCTTTGAGCACTTGGCAAAGTGATAAAGCAAAAGGTCCAAACACCCATTGCAAAGACTTGGTAAACGACCCTCTCATAGGGTCGTTTTAGCGTCATGGTGGTTAGGTTCGCGATTTGATAAGGAGCCTATGGACACCACTTCACATAAGACACCCCTGCTGGAGCGTTCGGGCTTCAACAAGCTGCTCATCCTTACCGCAGCAGCAACGTGGGGCTTGTCGTTCGTCGTGATGAAGGACCTCGTAGACAAACTGCCAGTGTTCTATCTGCTGTCGGTTCGCTATACACTTGCCACGCTGGTCATGGTGTGGGCGTCGCGCAGGAAGCTGGCCAGCGCCTTGCGCAGCACCCGCACGATTAAGCTGGGCCTGCTTATGGGTGTGCTGAACTTCGCCGCTTATGCAGTTCAGACTATGGGCCTGTCATTAACCACGCCAGGCAAGAACTCGTTCTTTACCGGGTGCTACTGCGTGATGGTGCCTTTTGCGGTATGGGCCATCGTGCATACGCGACCAACGATACGTCACGTGGTCGCGGGAGTCATCTGTGTCGCGGGCATTGGGCTTATCGCGGCAGATGGAGAGGTGGGCCTTAATGCGGGCGACCTGCTAACCCTTGTCGGGGCGGTGTTCTACGCCATCCAGTTTGCCTGCCTCAATCGGTGGGGTTCCGGCGCTGATTCGGTGGTGGTCACCACGCTCGAGTTCATCGTGATGACTGTGGCATCCGTGGCGATAACCCTCGTCTTTGAGCAGGGATACGTTCCCACCATGCCAACGCTGGCTGACGTAGGCGCCCTGGCCTTCCTGGTGCTCGTATGCTCGTGCTTTGACTTCTGGGCTTTCAATCACGGCATGATGCGTGTGGATCCTGCCGAGGGGTCGATTCTCTCTGCGTTGGAGGCGCCATTTGGCGTGGCGGCCAGCGCGATGCTCTATGGCGAGAGGGTTACTTTGCGCTTGCTTCTGGGCTTCACGCTGATTTTTGTTGCCATTGTCGTTTCTGAAGCTGGTGGCGAGCTGCTCCGACGGATTAAAGGGAATACTCTTGATGTTGCCTGAGTGGCGTTCGGCCTAAGGCAGGGAAGTAGTAAGGAGTTCCCATGTCGTCTGACTTGCACGATATCTCGCGTGACCGCTTTATGCTGACGGGCGGGCTTGCTCACAAAGGTTACGACTGGTGGTGGCATTCGTTTACCGCGCATCACGCAGTCACCGGTGAGGAGCGTGCGTTTTTCATTGAGTTCTTTCTCGTGAACCCGGCGCTTGGCGGCCCAGAACCGCTTTTTGGTATGGCGCCAGACGGCTCGCGTGACGGACGGCAGCCGTCGTACCTGATGGTCAAGGCGGGAACCTGGGGCACTGGTGCAAAGCAGCTGCATCGTTTCTTTGGCTGGGATCACGTCGAGGTGGGTCACGATGTGCCGTACTGGGTGGCTGCGGATGACTGCGTGGCAAGCGAAACTGACCTTGTCGGTCGCGTGACCGTGACAGCAGCGGACGCCGAGGCGCATCCCGAATGGATGAGCGACGCTGGTGACCTGGCCTTTGACCTGCACATTGATAAGCAGATTGCCTTCAATGTGGGTTACGGGGCGAGCGAGCCCATCCGCACGACCGAGGCTTTCCAGATGTTCTGGCATGCGGAGGGTATCAAGACCGCCTATACCGGCGACGTCTTCCTGGACGGGGAGCGCTACCTAGTGGATCCCGAAACCTGCCATGGATACGCGGACAAGAACTGGGGGAGCGACTTCACGACGCCTTGGGTATGGCTCGCAAGCTGCGATTTGACGAGCCGTCTGACCGGCAAGCGGCTTGAAAACAGTGCTCTGGAGATTGGTGGCGGTCGGCCAAAGGTGGGGCCGTTCGCGCTCGACCGAAAGCTATTGGGCGAGCTGGTCTATGAAGGAGAGCCTTATGAGTTTAATTTCTCCAAGCTTTGGACGGGTAGTCAGACACACTTCTGGTGTCGCGAGGAAGACACGCATCTTGTCTGGCATGTGGAGCAGGAGACCTTCACTGCAAGGTTGATAACCGACATCGAGTGCTCCAAGGCAGACATGCTGCTTATTCGCTACGAAGCGCCAGATGGACAGGCGCGTCACACGCGTCTGTGGAACGGTGGCACGGGTACGGGGCGCGTGCAGCTTTATGAGCGCGACGAGCACGATTGGGTGCTTATCGATGATATTGATGTTGCGCATGTAGGGTGTGAGTACGGGGAATACGACGCGACAACTCCCTATACGGGCTAACTGTCACGTTGGGGACTGTCCCCAATGTGACAGTTAGTGCACTACAATGCTGAGGGCCGGCAAGGAGAGGAACACGGCATGGTTTATAACGACATACTTCAGGCGGTGGGTCACACTCCGCTTTTGCGTTTGAACAGGATTCCGGATCAAGATTGCGCTCGCATCCTGGTCAAGTTTGAAGCTACCAACGTGGGCGGCTCCATAAAGACCCGCACGGCGCTGCAGATGGTGCGCGCCGCCGAAGCGCGCGGCGAGCTGCGTCCAGACTCCATCATCGTGGAGCCTACCAGCGGAAACCAAGGCATCGGCCTCGCGCTGGTTGCGGCGGTTCTGGGCTATCAGGCAAAGATCATCATGCCTGACTCGGTCTCCATCGAGCGCAGGCGTCTTGTGGTGCACTACGGCGCCCAGGTCATCCTTGAGCACGACGATGGTGACATTGGCGAGTGCGTGGACCGCTGCATCAAGCGCGCCCTGCGCATGGCTGAGGAGGACCCACGCGTCTACGTGCCGCAGCAGTTTGAGAACGTCGATAACCTCTGGGC
>JAUNJR010000132.1 GCA_030533135.1 Coriobacteriales bacterium | reverse complement strand
AGGATCTCGGCGGCCATAGCGGCGGAGTGGGTCATGCCCGAGCAACCGATGGTCTCGACGAGGGCCTCCTCGATGATGCCCTTCTTGACGTTCAGGCTGATCTTGCAGCCGCCCTGCTGGGGGGCGCACCAGCCGATGCCATGGGTGTAGCCAGAGATGTCCTCAAGCTGCTTGGCCTGGACCCATGCACCCTCCTCGGGAATGGGCGCAGGCCCGTGGTATGCACCCTTGGTCACGGGGCACATACGCTCGACGTCTGCTGAGTACTGCATGTATTGCTCCTCTCCAAAACTCGGCGTGCCAGGCACCACTGCCAGACACGACATTGCACAGGCCCTTGCTGGGACTGTGGATTCCCTAAAGGACACGATGAGAACGATTCCTCATAACTCAAATCAGTCTACTCCATGGAAGGTGGGGTGGGAGGACGTACCGTTGAGCAATCGGGCGAGTGGAAGATACAATGTGCTGAGACGACAACAATTACGGGGGCGAGGAGGTAGGCCATGCCAGAGCTCTACGAGCTTGACTGGGTCAGACTACCGCTTGAAGAGGCACACAATGTGCGTGAGCTGGGCGGATATCCAGTTGCCGGGGGAGGACAGACGCACTACCACCGGTTTTTGCGCTCTGATGCGCTTGGGTCGCTGACGCCTTCCGACGTGACATTTCTGCATAACTATGGCGTACGACTGGTACTTGATCTGCGCGACTCTGACGAGGCACAAAACTATCCCGACGTGTCGCTTGGCGATGACGTGCAGATTGAAAATGTGCCAATGTTCGACTTTGACATTGCAGACAAGAAAGCGCTGGCGGAGCGCTTTGCAGACACCCCTCCGACGTACGAGTTCTTCTATGACATCATCCTTTCAAAGAAGGAGCAGATCGCACGTTGCTTTTATCTGATTGCGGAGGCGCCAGAAGACGCCTGCGTGCTCTTCCATTGCGCTGTAGGAAAGGATCGGACGGGCGTCCTAGCCATGCTTCTAATGGCGCTCGCTGGATGCGACAAATGGGATTGCGTTTCCAACTACGTGCAGACGCGTGTCAACCTCATGCGTCATACCTGGTACGCAGCCTATTGGGAGAGCGATGACGAGAGAAGCTCGATGAATGACTCGCCGGCACACGCGCTTGAGTTTTCTTGGAACGTGGTCGAGGAAGCGGGCGGTGTGATGGCATTTCTGCACGGCTGCGGTATCGATTACGAGACGCTTGCCGCCGTCCGAGCTCGCCTCATCGGCTAGAAGAAACTGTCACGTTGGGGACTGTCCCCAATGTGACAGCCAAGGCGAGGGGCGTTGTTGTCCCTTGATTCACTACCGTTTGTGGCAACCTCGAATTGCTGGTTCGGAAATGCGTACAATCAAATCGATATGGCTCCGTGCCACAGGCACCCGTTTGTGAGGAGAAGACCATGGCCAATACCGACATTGCCTCGACCCTGATTAAGTTCTTGGCGCAGAATCCCCAGCTCATCACCCAGTTCCTGAATCATCCGTACAGCACTACCCAGCAGGCGACGGGTGCCCCCCAGCAGCTCTCCCAGACCGACATGAGTGAGGTCGTTACGGCCGCCGCGGCCATGTCCACGGGCAATAACGTTGACTTCTCCAACCTACCGAGCGTCGCCGCGACCCTGCTTGCGCAGAACGGCGGTAGCGTGCATGCCCTGACCAACACCTTGTTTGGCAGTGCGCAGCAAGCCCAGCAGCTCCAGCAGCAGCAACAACAGCAGCAGCTCTTCCAACCGCAGGCAGCCCAGCAGCAGACCACTGCTGCGGCTTCCGGGATTAACCTCGGCACGCTGGTAAACCTCGCTGGCGCGCTCATGAGCAATAGCGCTGCGGCTCAGGCTCAGGCAGCAAAGCCCCAGACGGGCGCGAACCTCATTGACCTCTCTGACGGCTTTGACGTCAAGGACGCCATTGGCTTGGCAAGCCTGTTCCTTGCCAACAGGTCCAACAAGTAACAGCGAGCACGTTGTTCCTGTACGAGGCTGACCTTCGGGCCAGCCTCGTTTCGTATCGAGTCTCATCGTGGGGAGGCGTGGCTACGCATGGGTCTAATCGATTGGCTTAAATCGCTATTTGAGCGACCGGTGGCGCGTCGAAGCGTGTTGCGTCCTGACGGAGACCGTATTCTGGATGTTCCATCTGGAGAAAACGTTCGTGAGCTGGGAGGTTATCCAGCATTGAGCGGCGTCACGAAGTCCGCTCGGTACCTGCGCTCGGGCTCTACCGAGCGCCTTGATGAGCAGGACATTCGGCGTCTTGCGCGTTATGGCGTGACGCACGTGCTCGATTTGCGCGGCAGTTTTGAGGCTCCGGAGCGAACCTGTCGCTATGCCCAAAGGCATGACACGACGTGGCTAAACGTACCGCTGTTTGGCTATGACCTCTCGGACCCAAAGCTCAGCCACGCCGCGCAACGGGATGACTTTCACGATTACCTGATTGGCAGCTATCTTGACATGCTGGCTAACCACGAGGCGATACGGCAGATTATTGACTTTCTTGCGTGGGTACCCGAAGGGGAGTGCGCGCTCTTCCATTGCGCCGCCGGAATGGACCGTACGGGCGTGACGGCCATGTTGCTGCTGGGTTCAGTCGGGGTGCGACGTCAGCAGATCATTGCAGACTATACCTACTCGTTTGGGAGCATTGCGGAAGTTGATCGCGCAGTTGCCGATCCTGACTATGATGGCGAAAACGTCTGGAACAGCATCCATGGGCGCATGAACACCATGACGGTGGTTTATGACACGCTGGTGAAAGCCTATGGGTCAGTTGATGAATACCTGCTTGCCTGTGGTGTGACGCAAGAGACGCTGGACACGTTGTACGAACGGTTTGTCGACGTTACGTCACCAGGCAAGAACGCTCAAGCCACCTGCCAGAGCAACGAAGCCTAGCCCTCGTAACCTCCCCAGAAGGCCTCGTCATTCTTTGAGGAGAGCCGTACTCGATGGATGGCCAGTGCGTACATGACCAGCGTAAAGACGAAACCGAAAATGCTTATGTACGGATCTTCAACAGAGAGGCTGAAGTCATAAATGCCATGGATGGCCACAGGGATCAGCAGGGCGAGCACGGCGTTGCCCCGAGCCTCATGCGACTGACCGAGCGCCTTGTATCGGTTTGACATTCCATAGTAGTAGCCCATAAACACACCGCAGACGCAGTGTGTGGGAATGGACGAGATGGCACGCATGGCGGCAAGTGTGATGTCGCCATATCCCAGCACGTAGATGAGGTTCTCCAAGGTGGCAAACCCGAGGCTCGCCATCACGCCGTAAACGATGCCGTCAAAGGTGTAGTTGAACTCCTGACGCTTGCGCACACTGCGCATGGCCAGATACTTGACAGACTCCTCGGAGAAGGGCACAAGCAACAGGAAGAGGCATATGGCATACGAGAACTCGGACAGGCCGAGGTTGAGCAGGATAGTATCACCAACAACCTCCAGTACTGTGGCAGGGATGCAAGACAGGCACCCAAGCACGAAGACCTTAATCAAAAGGCCAGTTGGCTCGGACTCGACCTTATCGAGTGCGAGAACACGACGGATGAGGATTATGGAAGGCAAAACGGCCATCCAAATGAGAATGTTGGTCATGATAGCTCCCATCAACTTCATATTAGACGCGTACAAGCGTAGCAGATGTGGGGGCATTGTTTCTGTCTCGCTACCCTTTACGCAGGTCAAGAGTGCATATGCGATAGTTTCATGCACGTCACCGTGACGTGAGTCGCGGTAGTGCCAATATGAGAGGAAGAACTATGAGCCGCAAGATCGCCATCTTCGATACGACGCTTCGCGACGGGGAGCAGTCCCCCGGCGCTTCCATGAACACCGAGGAGAAGCTTATCGTGGCTCGCCAGCTTATCCGCTTGGGCGTCGACGTCATCGAGGCTGGCTTCCCCATTTCAAGCCCTGGGGATTTCCGCTCGGTGCAGGAGATTGGCCAGCTTGCTGGCGACAACTGTGTGGTTGCCGCTTTCTGCCGTGCGCGCGACGAGGACATCGCCCGTGCCGCCGAGGCGCTGGTGACCGCCAAGCGCCCGCGCATCGTGACGGGCCTGGGTGTCTCGCCCATCCATATGAAGGACAAGCTGCGCATTACTGAGGACGAGTGCGTGGAGCGCGCAGTCCATAGCGTCGCGTACGCAAAGTCGTTTGTCGACGATGTTGAGTTCTACGCCGAGGACGCCGGGCGCGCTGACGTCGACTTCCTGATTCGTGTGGTACAGGCCGTGGTGGATGCTGGCGCAACCGTCGTCAACATTGCTGATACCACGGGGTATTGCCTGGTTGAAGAGTATGGCACGAGGGTCAAGGCTGTGGCCGATCGCGTCAAGGGCATCGAGAACGTGACGCTTTCTGTTCATACCCACAATGATTTGGGCCTGGCGACCGCGCTTGCGTTGGTTGGCGTGCGTTGTGGCGCCGCGCAAGTGGAGTGCACCATCAACGGCTTGGGCGAGCGCGCTGGCAATGCATCGCTGGAAGAGGTCGTCATGGCCATCAAGATGCATGGTGACCAGCTCGATGCTTACACCGATATCAAGACGACCGAAATCATGCGCACGAGCCGTCTGGTCAGCCGCGTGACAGGCATGAATGTCCAGGCAAACAAGGCTATCGTTGGCGCTAACGCGTTTGCTCATTCCTCCGGCATCCATCAGGACGGCGTCCTGAAGGCGCGTGCGACGTACGAGATCATGGATCCGGCGTCCGTCGGTGCCGTGGG
>JAUNJR010000007.1 GCA_030533135.1 Coriobacteriales bacterium | reverse complement strand
CCAACTCCGTGACCACCCAGATGAAGCATGCCGTGGTGACCCCGCACCTTGGCGCTTCCACCAAGGAGGCCGAGGACAACTGCGCCATCATGGCCGCTCATCAGCTCCGCAGCTATCTGCTCGATGGCAACATCGAGAACTCGGTGAACTTCGAACCGGTTGACTTTGGCCCGCTTTGCACGGACCTACGTCTCTGCATCTTCCACAAGAACATCCCCACGATGATTGGCCAGATCACCGGCCTGATTTCCAACGAGGGTGTCAATATCGACAACATGTCTGACAAGAGCCGCGGCACTGTTGCCTATTCGCTCATTGACATCAGTGGTGACTTCAGTGACGATGCAGTCAAACGTCTATCCGCCATTGAGGGTGTCATTCGCGTTCGCGCACTGCGCAAGTAGCGGATCCACCACGAGAAGCTACGACGAGAGGATCCACGCATGCGCGTCGAGCCCATCAGCTGCTTCCGCCCCGTGCCTGAGCGCGCGGGGCGCTTCTCTGCACCGCCGTATGACGTCATGGATGACGAACAGGCGCGTGCCTATGTAGCAGAACACCCAGACTCGTTCTTTGCCATTGACCGTCCCGAAACGGCCTTCGATCCAGAGCACGATCCCTATGCACCAGAGGTTTATCAATACGCGGTAAAGCTCCTGAATGACCGCGTAAAGGACGGGACGCTGGTACGCGAGGAGCGTACGTGCCTGTACGTATACCGTCTCGCACAGAACGGTCGCTCCCAGACGGGCATTGTTGCAGCCGTCTCCGTAGACGATTATCTGGATGGCACCGTTCGCCGCCATGAGCAGGTGCGCGAAGAGAAGGTGCGCGACCGTATCGCACACATCTCGACGGTGACGGCTCAGACTGGTCCCGTTCTGATTGCATACCACGATTTCCCCGCCATCAGCTTCCTGGTGAGCCTGGTCTGCACGGGAGAGCCTCTGTATGACTTCGTTGCCGAAGATGGCGTGCGCCACACGGTGTGGCGCATCTCGCGCGAGGTTGCCGTCGAGGCGATCTGTGAGACCTTCAATCAGGTGCCGTTCGGCTATATCGCCGACGGTCACCACCGTGCAGCTGCCGCCGTGCGTATGTGCGAAGAGGCACGCGCAGCAGGCGACGCTGGTGCCCGAGACGCCTTCCTCGCCATCCTGTATCCTGCGAGTGAGATGCAGGTCTTGGCCTACAACCGTGTTGTCGCTGACACAAACGGCCTCTCTGAACAGGACCTTATTGACAAGCTCAAGGAAGCCCACCTGATGGTGGGGGAGCGGACCGACGAGCCTGTCGTCCCGGCTGAGCATGGGCATATGGGAATGTATGCCTTTGGCGCTTGGCGTGACCTAACCTTTGTTGACGTACCGCAAGAGTCGAGCGACCCGACCGCGCTGCTCGACGCCTCGCTCCTGCAGGCTCGTGTCCTTGCACCCATCTTGGGCATCGATGACCCGACGAGCGATAAGCGTATCCAGTTTGTGAGTGGTGCAGCTGGCGCTTCAGAACTGGAACGATTGGCGGGTACTGACGGCGTGGCGTTCTTCATGTATCCCACGTCGGTGGACGAGCTCATGAAGGTTTCTGACGCGGGCATGCTCATGCCGCCCAAGTCCACGTGGTTTGCGCCCAAGCCAAGGAGCGGACTGTTCCTCCGCAGGGTGTAAGAGCACAGACATACGCCTACCGCGGCGCTGTCACCTTGGGGCCTGTCCCCAAGGTGACAGCGCCGTTCATTTACCGATTGAGTGGTCTAGGGACGCCTTCGTTGGGTACAGACCAATCATCATGGTGCGTATCGGTTCCTCTATTCGCGAAAGGAGCACATGATGGCAGGGTTTGACGTGACGGATGGCATCAAGAAGGCGTTCCTCATTGGCGTGGGAGCTGTGGCGACGGGCTTCGAGAAGTCACAGGAGCTGGTTGAAGAGCTGGTTAGCAAGGGTGAGTTGACCCTTGAGCAGGGCAAGGCCTTGAACGCGGAGCTTACGCGCAAAGTTAAGGAAACCGCTGAGGAAGGCTCTGACGCTGTGCTGCGCGCTCATCTGAAGACCATGACGGCTGAGGAGCGTGAGGCATGGATCAAGCGTGCCACCAAGATGGCAGCAGATCTGGATGCCGAAACCGTCGAGGTCGATGTCGATGAGGGCGTCGTAGAAGACGAGGCGCCCGCCGAGGACGACACGACCGACGAAGAGGCATAACTACTCGCTTTGGCTTACTCGTGTCCGATACAGACAACGACCTCACATACGGGTCGGCTCGCACAGTGACAAACGACGACAACCTCGGCAGTTGGTTTGATGTGACCATACCGGAGAGGGAGGCCCACGGGCGGACCATTGGTCTGCTCGGGGGCCGTTATGTTACGTCGGCTGGCGATCGCATTACCGGTGTGAACAAGGCGGCTCGCCTGAGGGAAATTGTGTCCATAGCGAGCCGCTATGACATCTTGCATGGCCTGACGCCGCAGTCGTTCAGGCAGCTCTTGGAGGAGCTTGGGCCGACGTTCGTCAAAGCCGGCCAGATTCTTTCCATGCGCTCGGAAATCCTTCCCGCAGACTTCTGTCACGAGCTTACCAAGCTGCGTACGGACGTCGAACCCATGGATCGCACGACGATGCTTGATACGCTCCGGGCAGAGTATGACCGGCCCCTCGAAGAAATCTTTGCATCCATCGATGACGTGCCACTGGGATCGGCATCGGTCGCCCAGGTGCATAAGGCGCGCCTAGTGACGGGCGAGCAGGTTGCCGTCAAAGTGCAGCGTCCCCATGTGCGCGAAATCATGGGCCAAGACATCGCAATCATGCGCTCGCTTGCGCAGCGTGCGGTCAGCCTCATGTCGGACGAGCAGGTCTTGGACATCCGGTCCGTGGTGGACGAGCTATGGCAGTCGTTTCTTGATGAGACGGACTTCCTGGTGGAGGCGCGAAGTCTTGAGGAGTTCCGCCGCAATAACGCTGACGTGCGCTTTGTTGACTGTCCTAAGCCGTATCCCGCGCTGTGTACCACCCATGTTGTGGTGATGGACTATGTCGATGGCATCCCCATCAATGATGTGGAGAGGCTCACGCGTCTTGGTTATGACCTGTCCGAGATCGGCACGAAGCTGGTTGACAACTATGCGCAGCAGATGCTGGACGACGGTTTCTTCCATGCGGATCCGCACCCTGGCAACCTCGTCATTCACGAGGGGCAGATTGTCTATCTAGACCTGGGAATCATGGGGCGTCTGTCGTCGCGCGATCGAGCGGCGCTCTCCAAGATGGTCTTTGCCGTGGGCAACCATGATTCTGAGGGACTCAAGGACGGTCTTCTGCGGTTCTGCAAGACGGACAACGCGAGCATTGATCACGCCCATCTTTTGGCAGACCTCGACGCCATCATCTCTGACTATGGCGACGCGGACCTCTCTGAGCTGGATATGGGCGCCTTCTTTAACTCGCTCGTCTCGATGGCGAGCAAGAACGGCGTCGAGCTCTCCGGTACGGTTACCATGCTTGCGCGGTCCTTGGTGACGCTGGAAGGGGTGGTGGATGGCTTCTTGCCTGGTGTCTCCATCGTGCAGATCGTGACGGACCACGTAAAGAACCACACCAATCCGCTGCAGCTGGTCGAGCAGGAAGGCCTCGCGTATGCCACGGAGACGCGTGCGGCCTCGCATGGGTTGTTGGGGGCGGCCGCACAGGCGGACCTCGCTATGCGCATGCTCACACGTGGCCAGCTGCGCATGAATCTCGACCTTGCGGGGTCTGAGGACCCCATCTCCGATCTAGCGCGCGCTGCCGACCGCCTGACCATGGGCATCATCATAGCCGGCCTGTTCATAGGCTCGTCGGTGGTGTACTACGCGCGTATCAAACCGGTTATCTTTGGCATACCGGTCATTGGTTTTTTGGGCTACCTCATAGCGCTGGCGCTGGGCTTGTGGCTGGTACGCCAGATTGCCCGCGATAGCAGGGGTAAGAGGCGATGAGCCTGCACGAATGCAGGCTCACATAACGCAGCTATCAGCAATGAAAATTAGGCGCGACCGTTCACGGCGAGGTCGATGACCTTGTAGGCGCCGTCATAGATGCCCACCTTGTTGGCTGTCTCGATGTTGTCGCACATGAAGGCTACAAGCTCACGGTCAAGCTGGAACGAGTCGATCAGCGCAAGCACCTCGTCAGTGTCGTCAATCTCGTAGGTACCATCGCCGACCTCGGCAGCTCGGATGGCACCCCACGCCTCATGGCCGCCCACGCGGTGAATCATCAGCTTGGGCACGGGATAGAAGCTGAACTCGCTCGGCTTGGTCACGAGGACGTCGCTGCAGCGCATCAGCAGGTTGGACGAGTACACCGCGCTGAAGATGTCGGTGTCGCAGAAAGCGTGGATGCCGGTCAGCTCGCCGTCAAGGGCACCCTCGGCAAGTGCGGCTACCTCGGCAAAGTTGTCAAAGTGACGCTCCGCCATGGCGGCAAGGCCCTCGACGCTGCTCTCGAGCGCCTCCCAGACGCCGCGGTGATCGCCCACGTTGATGAGCAGCGTCGCCTGATCGGTCTTCACGTACGGAATGAGGCGCTCGATGATGGCGGCGAAGAGCTCCTGCTGCGCGCCTGCCCCGCCCACGCTGATGAGGTAGCGGATGGGGCCTCCGCCCAGAAGGCGCGCGCGGCGTGCCTCACAGTCGTGGGCGATGTTGGCAACCAGCTCGTGGTCAATGTAGTGGCCCGTGTAGACGATGCTGTCCAGAGGCATGGTCTTGAGCTGGCGCTTCTTGTCCATGCCGCGCAGCTGGTGATAGCCCAGGTAAGCGCTGGGAGTCTGCACGGTGTGGATGGAGCCCTCGGCAAGGTGCAGTGCCATGGGCCAGTTGTCGGGGATGGCGTTGACCACGTGCGTCAATCCGGCGTGCACGGCGGCCTGCGCGGGCCATACGTGCGTGCCTACGTACGGCGTGTCACGGGGAATGTCGCGGAAGAGCGGCACGCAGAGCTCGGCGTTCTTCTGGTCACCTGCGTTGTAGGAGAGCTGTCGGAAACCTTCGGAGTTGAGCGGCTCCCAGTACAGGCGGTTGAAGAGTCCCACCTTCTGGGAAAGGCGCGAACCAAGGGAGTAGAGGTCGTTCTGGTAGGCGATGACCTTCGATCCGGTGGTCTGGTCGAAGGAAGCGAGGTCGAGCCAGTACGGGGTGTAGCCCATGGCATGGGCAGCAGAGGCCATGGCCATCGAGATGCGGTAGTGCCCGAAACCCATGCGGATGTTGCCGACGATGACTGGCGCGCCGTTTGAACCAGGCACCGTTCGTGGCGTCTCTGCCGGGATGGCAGCGGCGCTGGCGTCGGCGAGCAGGTCGAGCGGCTCGGTTCCCATGACAAGGTTCCGAACACCAAGGGCATCGCCAATAACGGGCACGTCAGCGGAGGCAAGGTGGTAGACGGCGTTCGTGTCATCACCAAACTTTTTCAGGAACTTCTGCTTTCCTTTGATGGCCTTTGCGTAGGTACGTTTGTCCTGCTCGTTACCGAAGGCGCTCAGTGCGCGGTCGTTCGTGGAAGCCATCCCGATTCCTCCTTGACGTGTATTCAGCCGGGTGATAGCTTGACTATCAGTTTGATAGTCAAGCTATCACCCGAGGGAGGGAACGTCAAGTGGATTCGCAGCGACCGCAGCAGGTGGTACCCCTCGTCGAGCGAAGGGGTGTCGAGTTATCGCGAGCCGATGCTTCTGATGCACGAGTTGTTGCGTGCGCGGCGTCCCTCTTCCTGGAGCGCGGTATTGCCGATGTCAAAATGACGGACATAGCTGAAGAGGCGGGCGTTGGTGTTGCAACGCTTTATCGTCACTTCTCCACCAAGACGGCGATTGCCGTTGCAGCTGCGACGCTGATGTGGGAACGATTCAATGAGTCCATCATAAGGCTTGTCGAATCCGATGCCTTCCAGGGCATGGATGGGGCCAGTCAGCTGGAAGCGCTCTTTGGCGAGTACTGCGCAACCTACGTCTATCATGCGCGTTTTGTTGCGTTCTTGGACGAGTTTGACCACCTGGTTCAACGCGAGCATCCCGATCCGGCCACGCTGGAGGCCTATGGGCGGAAGGTGGACTCGTTCTATCCCATCTTTCATGATGCCTACCTCAGGGGACGCCTAGACGGGAGCGTTTCTCATGAGGTCGACTTCCCGGTGTTCTATCGTGCGGTAGCCCATGCACTTATGGCTGTCGCGAGCAAGTTGATGCGAGGGCAGGTCATCCCCTCGGATGACTTTACCGAACGCAGTGGTGTGGCAGAGCTTGATTGCCTGGTTGACATGGCAATCCGTTCATTGAGGACACATGCGTCACCGTGATCCACGAACGGGCCTGTCACGTTTGTAGGGAAGCCCGCGAACGTGACAGGCCCCTACGTACGTATGGTCACTCATGGAGATTCAAACAAGGAAAGGGGAAAGGTCGTATGGAAAAGAAGCTCGCAGATGGACGTATTCTGCGCAACTTCGCGATTGGTCAGCTGGGCTGGGCAATCCTGTCGGGTGTGGTGAGCAACTGGTTGCTCTACTTCTACATGCCAAGCGAGGAGACTATCGCCGCAGGCATGCCGCTCTTCATCACCCAGGGAATCGTCTTTGCCGGTATGACAGTCATTGGTCTCATTACCGCACTCTGCCGTCTTGTGGACGGCTTTATTGACCCCTTCATCGCAAGCCGCTCTGACTCGCTCAACCATCCGCTGGGTCGTCGCATTCCGTTCCTGCGCTGGTTTGCCATCCCGTTCGGCCTCATGACGGTCATCGTCTTCACGCTGCCCGGTCTGGGCTCGGAGGCCTTCAACGACGTGGCGCTGTTGGTGTGCCTCGTCCTCTTTTACGTGACGCTGTCGCTCTACTGCACGCCGTTCAATGCACTCATTCCCGAACTCGGCCGCACCCAGGAGCTGCGTGTCAACCTCTCTACGTTCATCTCCGTGACTTACTTCGTCGGTACTGCCACAGCCTACCTGGTGCCCACCATCGCGGGGCTCTTTGAGGGCCTTTTTGGCATCGCCAATGCCTACCGCATCACCATTGCCATCCTGGCGATCGTCGCTGTTCTCTGCATGCTTGTGCCTGCCTACACCATCGACGAGAACGTCTATGCGGAGACTGAGCCCTCCACGACTCCGATGGGTGCATCGGTCATGAAGACCTTCGCCAACAAGGAGTTCCAGGTCTTCGAGATTTCCGACATCCTGTACTGGGTGGCCATCACCATGTTCCAGACGGGCATGCCGTTTTACGTGACGAGCCTCATGGGCCTGGACGAGTCCATGAACTTCGTGTTGTTTGCCGGCATGACGGTCATCAGCCTCATCTTCTATGCGCCGGTCAATATTCTGGCCAAGAAGATTGGCAAAAAGCGTCTGGTGAGCTTCGCGTTCTTCTTCTTCTGCGTCGCGTTTGCCGTGACGACCGTCTGCGGCATGTTTGGCATCCCCGCGCTGGTGTGGGGCGGAGCCGTAGCCGTGCTTGCCGCTATACCCATGGCCATCCTCGGCATCCTGCCGCAGGCAGTCCTTGCCGACATCGCTGAATTTGACGCTACCGAAACGGGCGAGAACCGAGAGGGCATGTTCTATGCTGCGCGCACCTTCTCCATGACGCTTGGCCAGTCGCTGGCCATGATCCTGTTCTCCTCCATTGCCACCATTGGTGCAGGTGGCTTGGGTTACCGCATCACGGCACTCGTCGCCACGGCCTTCTGCCTGCTGGGCGGCCTGGTGTTCCTGCGCTACAACGAGGGTGGCGTTATCAAGATCATTACGGCACACACCGAGGCTCTGACGGGCGTTAGCGAGGAGTAGGTCATGAGGCCGGTTAAGACGTCGTGGTCCATCCGCTATCGCCTGGAAGGTAGGTCCGACGAGAGCCAAATCACCGTAGACGACCAGGGTATTGCTCGTCCTGTGGCGGCGGTGCGTGAGCTTGGCCTATCCATCCGTCGTCGTGAAGGGTGGGACTACTGCACCAAGCGTGCCTCCATCTGTCCGGCTGGGGACGTTATCGTTACGTCCATCTCGGTCACCTTGCTTGAGATGGATGTGGTTGGGTCGGACAGCATCTTCCTCAGTGGCTACAATTCGTGGACTGATTCCGTGGAGCGCCATCCGCTTGCAAGAACGCGTGGCCTGCAGGGAGTCCCGACCGCCCTTGTGAACCGGTGGGTGCTCGACAACTCGGGTGACTATCGCTTTGTGGAGCAAAGTGGCCTTCCCGGGGGTCAGCATGGCGTTGGATACGGGTATCTGCGCTCTGGCGATCAGGTCTTGTTGGTGGGCTCGCTGAATGAGGACTCGGGTTTCACGGTAGTGCGCGAGTCGGTGCGAGACAATGCAGTTAGGCTTGAGAAAGAGCCTCCCGAACGTGTGGTGCAAGCTGGGGAAGAGCTCGAGGTTATCTCGTTTGCCGTATGTGAGGGAACGCTCACGCATGCGTTTGACCGCTATACGTCACTGGCGGGTATCACGCGTCGCGACTGCCCTCCCTTGGTGGGGTACTCAAGCTGGTATCGCCATTACGGCGACATTGACCACGACAAGCTCGTGGAAGACCTGCGTGGGACCGCCGAGCTGTATCGTGGGCGTGACCTCGGCCCTTGCGCTCCGGTCTTCCAAGTTGACGATGGATATGCCCTCGTTGGTGACTGGACCAGCCCAGATGCCAAGCGTTTTCCCGAGGGCATGGCGTTCTTTGCACAGCGGGCCCGTGAGCTGGGGTTCGTTCCCGGCATCTGGCTGGCACCTTTCCTTGTGGAGAAGGAGAGTGCGGTCGCAGCCGAGCATCCTGAGTGGTTGCTGCGCAACGCCGAGGGCGAGCTTGTCTCTGCGGCGGGCAACTGGAGCGGCGCATGGGCGCTCGACACCAGAAAGCCCGAGGTCCGCGACCACATCCGTCACTTCATGGGCGTGGTCACGCGCGAATGGGGTTATAAGCTCCTCAAGCTCGACTTCCTGTTTGGAGCCTGCTTGGAGCCGCACGGTCAGATGAATCGCGGTCAGCTCATGGCGGACGCGCTTGACCTGCTGCGTGATTCGGTGCCTGAGGACACATGGTTTGACCTCTGCGGTGTCCCGCTGGTCTCGGCGTTTGGCCGCACGGAGTTCTGCCGCATTGGCTGCGATGTCGGCCTTGACTGGGACGACGTGCCCTACATGCGGTTGTTGCACCGAGAGCGCGTCAGCACCAAGCGCAGCCTTGCCAACACGCGCGGACGCGCGCACTTGGACGGCGTGGTATTTCGTAATGACCCCGACGTCTTTTTCCTGCGCGATGACGTGCAGTTGACGGATGCGCAGCGGCTTGAGCTGCTGACAGCTGATACGATGCTAGGTGGCATGCTTTTGACTTCAGACAATGCAGACGCGTGGGACGTTGGGGCGCATGAGGCGTTTGATCGTGCACTCAAGGCATTCGTTGAAAAGGAACAAGAGGCGGACTTACGGTAGGCTTTGTTCTTATCGCATGATGGGTAAGGTGAACAGGGGATATGGCACAGTTCGGTGAGGCAACAGTTCGTGCGTTACGAGAGAAGTTCGATGCCGCCTACGGCTTGGGGGAGTGGCGAGAGTACCTGTGCGTCCAGTCACCCGGGCGTTCTGAGATTGCGGGCAACCATACTGACCACCAAGGTGGTTCGGTCATTGCCGGTGCGGTCAACCGCTACGTGCAGGGCCTCTTTGCCGCAAACGAAAAGCAGGTTATCCGTATCGAGAGCGAGGGGCACCCGTCCTCCGAGGTTCGTGTTGATGAACTTGATGCTCGTGAGGATGAGCGCAACACGACCGTCTCGTTGGTACGCGGCATGGCAGCCCAGTTTGCAAAGCGCGGTTTTGTGCCACGTGGCTTTGATGCCGTGATTCGCTCTGACGTGATGGGAGGATCTGGCCTGTCAAGCTCGGCAGCATTTGAGCTCGAGTTAGGCCAAGCCATGAACGTTCTTTGGGCCAAGGGCATCGTCTCTCCGGAGGAGCTTGCCATTATGGCGCAGGCTGCGGAACGCGAATGGTTCGGAAAGCCCTGCGGGCTCATGGACCAGGCATCCGTTGCGCTGGGTGGCATCCAGCATATGAGCTTTGCGGTGCCTGGCACGATTGACGCAAAGCCCATCGACTTTGACTTTTCGGATGCGGGCTATGCCCTCTGCCTCTGTGCAGTTGGATCGAGTCATGCGGACTTGACTGATGAGTACGCGGCTATCCCAGAGGAGATGCTGACGATTGCCCATGCTCTCGGTGCCGAGTGCCTAAGCCAGACCCGTGAGGTTGGCTTCGCTGAAGACTTGCCTACGCTGAGGGCAACATATGGAGATCGCTCCATTCTGCGGGCTATCCACTACTACCGCGAGTCACGTTTGGTGGAGCGTCGCGCCGAGGCATTGAGGGCTGGTGACATGCCCCAGTTCCTGAATCTGACACGTATTTCTGGTGCCAGTTCTGCCATGTACCTTCAGAACGTCTCTGTGGCAGGTTCGAGTGAGCAGCCCGCCATGCTTGCTCTGGCCATTGCTGGCGAGATGCTCCATGACCAAGGTGCCTCCCGCATCCATGGGGGTGGCTTTGGCGGGACGGTTCAGACCTTTGCACCTCTCGAGTATGCCGATGAGTTCTGCCAAGGCATGGACTACGTGTTTGGTGAAGGCGCGTGTCAGACATATCAGATCGACCATGAGGGAGCCCGTGCATGGAGAATCTAGCTGTTGCGGCGTCGCGCCTGACGGCCTACGTGGCCAACGCGGGCATTGTGCGTGCCGATGACCGTGCATGGGCCTACAACCGATTGCTTGAGTGCTGTGGCTTGACTGGCCCAGCGCCTCTGGAAGTCTCCTTGGACGAGGACTATGACTTTGAGGCTGACCTTGAAACGCTTGCAGACGCCGGTGTCGCAGCGGGGCAGGCGGAGGACTCTGCAACCGGTCGCGACCGCCTTGCCATGCGGATGATGGGTGCGCTCATGCCGCGCCCTTCCGAGGTGGCCTGTCAATTTGAGGCGTTGCGGGAGGCTGAGGGGCCAAAGGCTGCCACCGACTGGTTCTATCAGCTGTGTTGCGACGTCAACTACGTTCGTCGTTCGGCCATAGCGCGCAATCTCGAGTGGACGACGACTACCACTTGGGGTGACCTCGAGATCACCATCAATAAGTCAAAGCCCGAGAAGGACCCGCGTGACATTGCCGCAGCAGGAGCTGCACCTACGGGAGAGGTGTACCCCGCGTGCCAACTCTGCGTGGAGAACGAGGGCTACTCCGGTCGCCCTGCCTCTGATCCGTTTGGGACGCACCCTGCGCGCCAGAACCTACGCATTGTTCCTATCAAGCTGGGTGGCGAGCGTTGGGGTTTCCAATACAGCCCGTACGCCTATTTCTCGGAGCACTGCATAGCCATGAGCCAGGTGCATCGACCCATGCATGTGGACCGGGCTGCCATGGGTTGCCTGCTTGACTTTGTCGACCTGTTCCCGCATTACTTTATTGGCAGCAATGCTGACCTGCCCATTGTTGGCGGCTCCATCCTCAGCCACGATCATTTCCAAGGCGGTTTGCACGAGTTTCCCATGATGCGCGCGGAGGTCGTTGACACCTTCACACTTGTGCCGTTCCTCTCGGTGCGCTGCGAGGTTCTGCGTTGGCCCTTATCGATCATCAAGCTTTCGTGCGACGACCGTGACGTGCTGCTCGAAGCCGCCGTCTACGTGCTCGATGCCTGGCGTGCCTGGAGTGACGAGTCCGTGGGTGTGCGTGCCTTTGACAAGGATGGCACGCCTCACAACACCGTGACTCCGGTGTGCCGTCGCGAGGGCGATGACTACGTGTTTTACCTGGCGCTACGCTGCAATATGACAACGGAGGAGCACCCGCTGGGCGTCTTCCACCCTCACGAGGACAAGTGGCATGTCAAGAAAGAGAACATCGGCCTCATCGAGGTGATGGGTCTCGCGATCCTACCGCCCCGCCTAGAAGTCGAGCTTGATGCCGGGCGTCTTACCCGAGACGAGATCGGTCGGGTGTTCGGAGCAGTGCTTGAGGACGCGGGCGTCTTCAAGTGGGATGACGCTGGCCGAGCTGCCCTGAAACGATTCCTCATGATGCTTTAGGTTGTATCTCCCCATGGAGTCGGGCTCCATGGGGAGTCGCCTAACCGTACGTCTTAACAACCTGCTATCATGTGAGAACCATACAAACCGAGGGTACGGCTATCGAGCTGTGATGCCTACTGAAAGGATTCCGGTTCAACTCCGGATCAGTCGTCGCTGTACTTCAAGGCTCATTGTGTTCCGCCAGACAGATGGTCTAGGCGGAGTCTGAGTTATGGGCGGACGCCACCGCCTCTGTTGCCTACCCTCATCATGGCCTTGTGCCAGAAAGGGTAGGGACCATATGTCCAATTCATCGCTTTCCCGTCGTTCGTTTATGGGCTCCGTGCTCGGAGGCGCTGCTGCCGCGCTTGTCGGCTTGACTGCCTGCGCCTCGGCTCCCCAAGCAGCGGTAGAGGCAAAGCCCGCCAAGCCGGTCATCCTGGTGACGAGCTTTGGCACCAGCTACGCGAGCAGCCGTCATGCGACCATTGGTGCCATCGAGTCCGATATCCGTGAGGCTTTTGCCGATTACGACGTTCGCCGCGCCTTTACGGCACAGATCATCATCGACCACATCGAGAAGGACACCGGTCGTCACATTGACAACTTCGAGGAGGCCATGGACAAACTCGTGGCCGAGGGCGTCACTGAGGTCATCGTTCAGCCCACCCACCTGATGGACGGCTTCGAGTACACCGACATCAAGAAGTCGCTTGAGAACTATGCCGCATCCTTTGAAAAGTGCGCGCTTGGCGCACCGCTTCTGACGACGAAGGATGACCAGGTAGCCGTGGCAGAAGCCATAAAGGCGGCTATGGCGCGTTACGAGGACGATGAGACGGCCATCTGCCTCATGGGCCACGGTACCGAAGCTGAGTCCAATGTGATTTATGCCCAGATGCAGCAGGTCTTTGCGGATTTGGGATACAACAACTACTTCGTGGCGACGGTCGAGGCCGAACCTACTTTTGATGATGTGGCCGCTGCTGCCAAGGCTGCTGGCTACACCAAGGCCGTTCTTCGTCCGCTTATGGTGGTTGCCGGTGACCATGCCAACAATGACATGGCCGATCCCGAGGATCCCGAGTCCTTCGTCTCCATCATGACCGCTGCGGGTTTCGAAGTTACATGCGTTATCGAAGGTCTTGGTCAGCTGGATACTATCGACGACATCTACGTTCGCCACGTTCAGGACGCTATCGACAGCCTGTAATGTCAACGTGTCGGGACGCTGAGATGTCCCGCCACGGAGTTACCTCCAAGGAGAAGAATATGAACCGTCGTAAAGCATGTGCGTTTCTTGCGGCCTTGATTCTGTGTGTCTCTTGCTTCTTGGTTAGTTGTGCGCAGAAGAGTAAGGGTGGCCTTACTGACGGCACCTATCAGATTGAGGCGGAGACTGACTCGAGCATGTTCCGCTCTGATTCCTGCACACTTACGGTGGAGGACGGGACATACGCGGTGTCCCTAACCCTTCCTGGCGAGGGCTTCTCAAAGCTCTACTTTGGGACGGCGGAGGATGCTGCCACGGCTCCCGAGGACGAGGTCTACACTTACCACCTCAATGACGAGGGGAAGTATACGTTTGACTTTCCGGTTGCCACCCTTGACGAGGAACTGGCCATCGCCGCATTTGGGCAGCGCCGCGACACATGGTATGACCACACCATCGTGTTCCATTCTCCGTCAGATGCAGCTTAGGCGTCCGTGATGGATTCCATGAGGCGCCGCCGTCTCTTCCTTTCCCTCGTGATGACCTGCTGCCTCGCCTTTGCGGGAATGGGTTGTGGGAGCGGCTCCGCAGGCAGTGGTTCCCAGTTTGACGCGGCGTCGACTCCTGCCACCCAGGGAAGCACGACGCTCGTCGACAACTACCACCATGCCGACCTCGGCAATGGGTGGGAGCCGACTGGTCAGCTTGAGCTTGCTTACGCGCAGTGCTTCACCCTCGACTACTTCGAGGGCGGCTATCAGCTTGCGTGCCTCATGGATGGAAATCGTTACCTCATCGTTCCAGATGGCGCTGAGGTGCCTGAGGGGCTGGCGGATGACATCACCATCCTCCGTCAGCCTGTCGACACCATCTACCTCGCTGCTAGTGATTCCATGTGTCTGTTCGACGCGCTCGACGCGCTTGATGCTATCGCCGTCTCGGGTATCGAACGTGACGACTGGTCCATCGCCTCCGCGCGTGAGGCTATGGACTCTGGCCAGATTGTCTATGGGGGCAAGTATCGCTCGCCTGACTATGAGCTACTGCTTTCACAGGGGGTGCAGCTGGCCGTCGAGAGCACCATGATCAACCACACGCCCGAGGTGCGTGAGAAGCTCATCGAGCTGGGGATTCCTGTGCTTACCGAGCTTTCAAGCTATGAGCCAGAGCCGCTGGGACGAGCTGAATGGATCAAGCTCTACGGCGCGCTTCTTGATAGGAGCGATCGCGCCGAGGAGCTCTTCCAAGAGCAGGTGGGCCAGGTGGGGTCGCTCCTGCAGACTCCCTCGGGAAAGACGGTCGCCTTCTTCTACCTCAACAGCTCGGGCGCGGCGGTGGTGCGGAGGCCTGGCGACTACGTGACCAAGATGATCGAGCAGGCGGGAGGCACCTATGCCTTCGCAGACCTCGGTAAGGCACAGGCGGGGTCAAGCAGCGTGACCATTCAGATGGAGCGCTTTTATGCGACGGCGAAGGATGCTGACGTGCTCATCTATAACTCGTCAATTGATGGTGGCGTTGAATCCCTTGGTGACTTGCTGGCAAGAAACGAGCTCTTCAGAGACTTCAAGGCAGTTCAAGAGGGAGAGGTCTGGGTCACCGAGCAAAACATGTATCAACAAATGCTCCAGTCAGGTGGCATCATCGCGGACCTCAACCAAGTGCTGTGCAACACGACCGAGCCCTTGACGTTCTTTCGGAGGCTCTCATGACCATGCATGAGGGCGAGACGCGTACAGGCCAGCCTCAAGCGTCAGTGCACGACCCTCGTCGTGTGGTCCGTGCGCGATGGGTAATCATCCTGCTCGTCGCTTCTCTGCTCCTTGCGCTTGCGGCAAACCTCTGTCTTGGCAGTGTGAGGGTACCTCTGGATGAGATAGTCCCCATTCTATTGGGGGCACATCGTGGCGAGACGGCCTACCAAGTCATCTGGAACATCCGTCTTCCGCGGTTGCTTGCCGCGGCGCTTCTGGGTGGTGCGCTTGCGTTGTCCGGCCTGCTTCTCCAAACGCTTTTTTCCAATCCCATTGCTGGCCCCTACGTCTTGGGGATCTCGAACGGAGCCAAGCTCGCGGTCGCTTTTGTCATGATTATGGTAGTGGGTGATGTCGCGATCATGACCTCGTGGATGTCGATGCTTGCTGCGTTCATGGGGTCATTGGCGGTGATGGCAGCCGTTCTGGTAATCTCGCGACACGTTCGGTCAGCGGGGACCCTCGTCATTGCAGGCGTGATGATTGGCTACATCTGCAGTGCGGCAACCGATCTCTTGGTGACGTTTGCAAGCGACGCCAATATTGCAAACCTCAGAAACTGGTCGCAGGGAAGCTTCTCTGGCATCAACGCTGAACAGGTGGTTGCAATAACTGTGGTCGTGGCAGTGGCAAGTGCCTGTGTTTTCCTTATCTCCAAACCGCTGGGAGCCTTCCAGTTGGGCGAGTCCTATGCCCAGAGCGTGGGTGTAGACGTGCCCACGTTCAGAATCGTCGTCATCCTGCTCTCCAGCGTCTTGGCAGCGTCAGTCACAGCCTTTGCGGGTCCCATCAGTTTTGTTGGGGTTGCCGTACCTCACGTCGCCCGTCGACTTCTGGGTACGTCAAAGCCATTGTTGGTGGTACCGGTGACGTTTCTAGCTGGTTCAGTCGCCTGTCTGCTTTGCGATCTCTTGGCACGGAGCCTCTTTGCGCCAATCGAGATGTCGGTTTCCACGGTCACAGCCATTTTTGGAGCCCCCATCGTCATCTGGGTTCTCCTCAGTCGAAAAGGGCGGGAGGTGTGACCATGACACAGCGAGTGCAACAGGAAGTGCTTCTCGAAGCTCGTGACTTGACGGTCGGGTATGGTCACACACGTGTGGTCGAGGGCATAAGCTTCTCGGCCCTTTCGGGAAGCATCGTCTCGCTCATCGGCCCAAACGGTGCAGGCAAGTCGACCATGCTCAAGACGTTTGCGGGTTATCTTCGTCCTCTTGCTGGCAGTGTGTCGCTCTGCGGGGAGGACCTACAGCGACTGGACAACACGAGGCGCTCACGCCTGATGTCGGTGCTCTTGACTGACCGCGTGCGCACCGAGCTGTTGACCTGCGCGGATATCGTCGAGGCAGGACGCTATCCCTACACGGGACATCTTGGCGTGTCCACACGCGAAGATTTGCGGAAGGTTCGTGCAGCCATGGAGCTCGTCAAGGTCTGGGACCTACGAGATCGTGATTTCATGCAGCTCTCCGACGGACAGCGCCAGCGTGTCATGCTGGCGCGCGCCATCTGCCAAGAGCCGCGCGTCATGGTTCTGGATGAGCCCACGAGTCATTTGGACATTCGCTATCAGATTGAGCTGTTGGACGTGCTTCACCACCTTGCCCACGAGCAAGGCGTGGCCATCGTCATGACCATGCACGAACTGCCCCTGGCGCGGCGCATCTCTGACTGGGTTGTCTGTGTGAAGGACGGGGGAGTGGCCTTGCAAGGGGCCCCTGCCGAGGTCTTTGTCCCCACTGTCATAGACGATCTGTACGACCTGAAGCCGGGGACCTTTGATTCCCTTACGGGTGATGTGGCTCTTTTTATGGGCACACAACCTGTGGCCACACGGGAAGGAGGTCCCCGTGCATCAACTTGACGAGTACATAAGCACAGGCGGAAAGCTTTTGCGTTGTGGATACACGACGGGAACCTGTGCCGCAGCCGCGACGCGTGCGGCAGCTGAGCTCCTGTTGGGCGGTGTCGAGGTTCCTTCGGTGGTCATGAGCGTCCCTGCGGGCATCGATGTGTTGGTAGAGGTGGAAGAGGCTGAGCGTGGAAACACGTGGGCTCGCTGTGCCGTTCGGAAAGATGCAGGTGATGACCCGGATGTGACGGACGGCGTGCTGGTCGTTGCTCGCGTATCGCTTGCGGAGAATCCTGGCGTCACCATTCTTGGTGGCGAGGGGGTTGGGCGTGTGACACGACCTGGGCTTGATCAGCCGGTTGGCGCTGCTGCCATCAATGCGGTGCCACGAACCATGATTACCCAGGAGGCACAGGAGGCTTCGCGAGCGCATGGGTATCAGGGTGGCCTTGTGGTGGAGATCTCCATTCCCGAGGGAGTGGTGCTTGCCCAGCGAACCTTTAACCCACGCCTTGGGATAGAGGGTGGCATCTCGGTCCTGGGAACGAGTGGCATCGTTCGTCCCATGAGCGAGGAAGCGCTTGTCTCGTCACTCAAGCTCGAGCTTCGGGTGAAGCGTGCCACGGGCGTCAATGACGTGCTGGTCGTGCCTGGTAACTACGGCCATGACTTTGCCGTCCAGAGCCTCGGTCTTTCTGATGATCGCATGGTGAGCTGCTCGAACTACGTGGGCGCCGTTCTGGACGAGGCGGTGCTCCTGGGGTTTAGAACGCTCCTTTTAGTGGGTCATGTCGGCAAGCTGGTCAAAGTTGCGGGTGGCATCATGAACACGCACTCACGCGTGGCTGACTGCCGCATGGAGATACTTGCTGCCCATGCTGCGTTGGCGGGGGCCACTGCTCAAGACATCGCGCTCATCATGGGTGCTGCGACGACCGATGCGGCTCTCGATGTGCTTGATGAACATGGACTGCTCACGTCCGCCCTGCAGACGATGGTCGACCGTCTGGGTGCGGTGCTTTCGCATCGTGCAGGCGAATCCTTGCAGGTTGAAGCCGTGATGTTCTCTAACAAGCGGGGAACGCTGGGCATGACGGCTGGCGCGGAAACGCTTATGGAGCTCCACCGTCACGGTTTGCGGTTGGACGAAGGAGCGGGGGAGACGCGATGATTCATTTCGTTGGAGCGGGGCCCGGAGCACCCGACCTTATAACCGTACGCGGCGCGCGCCTCCTGAAGGAAGCAGACGTCATCATCTATGCGGGTTCCCTTGTGAACCCCGAGCTGCTCGAGTTTCGCAAGCCAACGTGCACGGTCTTCGACTCCGCATCCATGACGCTCGAGGAGACCGTCCAGGTCATGCGCGATGCACAGGAGCGAGGGCTTGCGTGCGTGCGCCTGCATACAGGAGACCCGTCGCTCTATGGTGCCATTGCGGAGCAGATGACGGCCCTCGACGCTGTGGGCATTGACTATGACGTCGTGCCTGGCGTCTCGTCGCTTTTCGGTGCTGCCGCTGCGCTTAAGACTGAATATACGCTGCCAGGTGTGTCGCAGTCGCTCATCGTCACACGTGCTGCGGGGCGTACGCCCGTGCCGGATCGCGAGCGTCTGAGCTTCTTGGCTGCCCACGGGTGCACGATGGCTCTCTTTCTCTCAACTGGATTGCTTGCCAAAGCGCAGACGGAGCTGTTGGCTGGTGGCTATGCGCCTCAGACGCCCGCGGCCATTGTCTATCGCGCTACGTGGCCAGATGAGGCCGTGTATCGTTGCACGGTCGCAACGCTCGCCGACTGCGCCAAAACTCACGGCATTACGAAGACCGCACTGGTCATTGTGGGAGACGCTCTCGACGGTCACGGAGAGCGCTCCAAGCTGTACGACCCCGAGTTTAGCCATGGGTATCGTGCCGCTCATGGCGCCGTGAATCAACAGCGTACCCAAAGTGTGAGCGTCGTTGCGTTCACGGCGCGCGGTCTCTCGCTAGCCCGGCAGTTGGCCGAGGGGTTAGCGGGGCAAGGCCATGTGGTTGACCTATCTGCCCCAATGCGGCTTGCAACCAACGGGGTGAGCCCATTCGGCAACCTTTCCGATTGGGCTCGTGACGCCTTCTCGCGCTCTGACGCGCTCATCTTCGTCTCTGCCTGCGGAATCGCGGTACGCACCATTGCGCCATATGCGACTGATAAGTTCCGTGATCCAGCGGTAATCTGCATCGATGAGACGGCGCGCTTTGTTACTCCGTTGTTGTCGGGCCACGTTGGTGGTGCAAATGCCTTGGCCCGCACCATTGCGGGGCTCTGTGGGGCACAGCCCGTCATCACTACGGCTACGGACGTCAACGGCGTCTTCGCCGTCGATGAGTGGGCAGCGCGGCAAGGTCTCGCCTTGCTCGATCGTGTCGAGGCCCGCCACGTCGCGACGGCATTGCTTGAAGGCAAAACGGTTGGCTTGACCAGTACGATCCCCCTTGAGGGCCCACTCCCGCAGGGCCTTGCATGCGGAGAAGAAGCAGACAGCTGCGAGGTAGGCATCTCCATCTCGCTTGATGCGGCCTTAAGGCCTTTTGCGGCAACGTTGCGCTTGGTCCCTCGTGTCGCGACGGTCGGCATCGGTTGCAAGCGGGGTACGGCAGTAGACGAGCTCGAGGCGGCACTTGAAGTGGCGCTTTCCGAAGCCCATCTTGCACGTGAGGCCGTGCGGGAGCTGGTGACCATTGATGTCAAGCAAGACGAGTTGGGCATCCTCGAGCTGGGGAAGCGCCTTGGTGTTCCTGTGCGGTTCCAAAGTGCCGAACAGCTCGCGGCTGTTCCCGGTAGCTTCTCATCGTCTGCCTTCGTAAAGGAGACCGTAGGAGTCGATAACGTCTGCGAACGAGCTGCCTGCGCAACGGGCGGCACGCTCGTGTTGGGGCGACGTCGCTTTCCCGGTATCACCGTAGCAATCGCTCTGCACGAAACACGCCTCTCCTTTGTGGGATGGTCGAGAGACAAGGAGGCACAATGCGGCTGACCTGCGTAGGATTGGGTCCTGGTGCCCATGACGACCTGACAGGCAAGGCGCGTACGGCCCTCGAGGAGGCAGATCTCATCGTTGGCTACACAACCTATATTGAGCTCGTGCGCGATGCCTATCCCGACAAGGAGTTCCTTGCTACGCCCATGCGCTCCGAGGTCGAGCGCTGTCGCATGGCGCTCGATCGAGCGGCTGCGGGTCAGCGCGTTGCCTTGGTTTGCTCGGGAGATCCCGGTGTCTATGGAATGGCCGGATTGCTTCTTCAGCTGGCTGAGGAGTACCCCGGGGTTGACGTTGACATCGTGGCGGGGGTCACGGCTGCAAATGGCGGTGCGGCGGTGCTTGGCGCTCCGCTCATGCACGATTGGTGCACCATCTCGCTCTCTGACTTAATGACTCCCTGGGAGACTATCGAGCGACGGCTTGTGGCGGCTGCGGAGGCAGATTTTTGCATCGTTCTGTACAATCCGTCCTCTCATGGGCGTCGTGACCATCTTCGCCGCGCCTGCGACATCCTGCTTTCCCATCGCAGCCCACTGACCGTTTGTGGGTATGTGCGCAACATCGGTCGTGAGGGACAGTCATCGCATATTCTCACGCTCGGGGAGCTGAGGAATACGCAGGTGGACATGCTTACCTCCGTCTTCGTGGGTAACTCCATGACGCGCGTCGTGTCTGGGCGCATGGTCACCCCGCGTGGATATGCCCAGGAAGGGGCTTAAATGGAGGTCTTGGTCTTTGGGGGTACCGTCGAGGGGCGTCAGATAGTCGAGTGGCTTGAGGCGCGTGGCACGTGCAAGGTTGTTGCCTGTACGGCAACGGATTATGGCGCACGTCTTCTTGAGGGCGGTTCCCACGTGACAGTGCTTCGTGGACCGCTGTCACAAGACGATAAGCGACACCTCATGGAGAGCCACGACTTTGAATGTGTGGTTGACGCCACGCATCCGTATGCCACTCATATCTCGCAAAGCATTGCTGAACTGGCACAGGCCTATGGGAAGGACGTCGTTCGCGTCGTCCGTGACCCAGCGCAGGAGGGCACCTGGGTATCAGTCAGGGATGCTCACGAGGCTGCTGCCCACCTCTCGCGTGTGCCGGGCAACATTTTGCTGACCACGGGGAGCAAGGACCTTGCGACGTATGTCGAAGCGCTTGCAGACTACCGCGATCGACTCTTCATTCGCATCCTTCCTGTCATGGCAGCGCTCGATCATGCTGATAAGCTCGGGATTCCCACGAGCCACGTCATCGCGATGCAAGGCCCCTGTTCCGAGGACCTCAACAAGGCGCTCATACGGCAGCTGGACATTTCGTGGTTGGTGACCAAGCAGTCGGGCGCCTCGGGTGGGTTTGAAGAGAAGATACGGGCAGCCGAGGATTGCGGGATTGGCCTCGTCGTTATTAGTCGACCGTGCGAGGAGGAAGGGCTCACATTCGAAGAGGCTTTGATCGCGCTGGAGGAACGCTATGGTCTCTAAAGTCTTTGTCATTGGGATGGGCATGGGGAACCCCAAGACGCTTACGATCGAGGCGCGCGAGGCGCTCGCAGAAAGCGAGCTCGTGATTGGTGCACCGCGCCTGCTCGAGGGCCTTTCCGACCTTGCGGTGCGCACGGTACCGCTCGTCAGTGCTTCGGCAATAGCTGGGCTGCTAGAAGGCTCCGACGTTACGGTTGCGAGCGTCGTTATGAGCGGTGACGTGGGCTTCTATAGCGGTGCTACGTCGCTCCTCCCGCTCTTGGACAAGATGCGGGTCGAGGTGCTGCCAGGCATCTCGACGCTCTCGTATTTCTGTGCGCGCCTGAAGACCACCTGGCAGGACGTCTTCGCAGCGTCAGCCCATGGTCGGTTGTGTGATGTCGCTGGCATCGTTCAGTCACACCGTCGTTCGTTTTTCCTGGTAGGTGGCACCTCATCCGCCGAGGGCGTCTGTTCCACGCTTGTGGAGCGTGGGCTTGGGGAGGCCCACGTCTTCGTGGGGGAGCGTCTGTCCTACGATGATGAACGCATCGTGCAAGGGACGGCGCGTCAGCTTGCGGGCATGCGATTCGAGCCGCTCGCGGCCCTTCTGGTCGAGAATGATGCGCCCTTGAGTCCAGGCGTCTCTTCTCCCTGGCTGCCTGATGATGCCTTTATCCGGGGCAACGTTCCCATGACGAAGGAGGAGGTGCGTGAGCTTGCCGTCTGTAAGCTGCGTGTCCATCCGACCGATATCGTGTGGGACATCGGTGCGGGAACGGGATCGGTTACGGTGGAGCTGGCGCGGGCAGCGTGGCAGGGCCAGGTTTTTGCGATTGAGCGCAATGATGAAGCACTCGGGCTCATCCAGCGGAACGCCTCGGCGTTTGGGCTCACGAACGTCTCGGTTGTTCCGGGCATGGCCCCAGAGGCGTTGTGCAAGGCACCAGCGCCTGACCGCGTCTTTGTGGGAGGGTCAGCAGGGGAGCTCGAGGAGATCCTCCGCACCGTGATCAGGGCAAATCCCGCAGTGCGTATCTGTGTACCGGCTGTCACCATCGAGACGCTTTCCACAATGACAAGCCTTGCCCTTGAGCTGGGGCTCGTTCATGTGGATATCACACAGGTAGCCATCTCGAAAGCACGTGCAGTTGGTAACTACCACCTCATGGAGGCCAACAACCCCGTTTATCTTATCTGTGCTGATGGTCCTGCGACAGGTGATGCGCAAGGAGGTGCGCATGGCGATACGTGCTGAGGCGCCTCGCATCATCGTGGCCGGAACAGCAAGCGGCTCAGGAAAGACCACGTTTACCTGCGGCCTCCTGCAGGTGCTTAAGGACGCGGGGCTGTCGGTTGCTGCTGGCAAGGTGGGGCCTGATTTCATAGACCCGACCTTCCACGAGCGGGTATTAGGCGTGCCCTCGCGCAACCTCGACCTCTTCCTGGGCAACGCCGATCTTGTGTGCGAGCTTCTGGCCGAGGGCGCCAAGGGTGCCGACGTCACCGTCATCGAGGGGGTTATGGGCTACTACGATGGTATTGCCCTGGGTACTGATGCCTCGTCGTACGATGTTGCTTGCGTCACCAAATCGCCTGTGATACTCGTGGTGGACGCCCGCGCTCGCTCGCTTTCAGTCGCTGCCGAGGTGGCGGGGTTCGCTCGCTTTCGCAGTCCCTCGCAGGTTGTGGGCGTTGTCCTGAATCGCGTGAGCGCTGCGCGCTATCCGCTGCTCAAGGAGGCGGTCGAGCGGGAGACTGGGTTGCCCGTGTTCGGTTTTATGCCACCGATAGAGGAGGCAAGCCTTCCGAGTCGCCATCTGGGCCTGGTCCGTGCGGAGGAGATCGCGGATTTCCGTACGCGCATTGATGCGCTTGCAGAGACGCTGCGCACGACTCTTGATGTCGAGGCAATCCTTGCCCATGCGCGGGGTGCCCAACCACTCGTCTATCGACCACGTGAACTGCCGGAGCCAGTGCCTGACAAGCCGGTCATTGCGGTGGCACATGATGACGCCTTCAGCTTTTATTACCGCGATTCCCTTGATTTGCTTGAGCGTTTGGGTGCCCATGTCGTGCCGTTTTCACCCTTGCGCGACCAAGAGCTTCCCACGGGGACGTGTGGGCTCTACCTTGGCGGTGGGTACCCAGAGCTCCATGCACGTGAACTCGGCGCAAACGCGGCGCTTCGCACGCAGCTACGGGTCGCGATTGCATCGGGTATGCCAACCATTGCCGAATGTGGTGGTTTCCTCTATCTCCATGAGACGCTTGAGGATATGCAGGGACAGGACTGGCCTATGGTGGGCGCTGTGACTGGGAGGGCATTCCGTACGGAGCGCTTGGGGCGCTTTGGGTATGTCACCTTGGAGGCATGCGGCGAAAGCTTGCTTGCTCATAAGGGTGAACGGCTGGCGGCGCATGAGTTTCATTACTGGGAAAGCGAGCATCCTGGCAACGCGTTCCATGCACGCAAGCCCCAGAGTGAGCGTTCCTGGGATTGCGTGCAAGCTACTGGAACGCTCTATGCGGGTTTCCCGCATCTATACCTCTGCGGAAGCCCCGTTGCTGCCAAGCGTTTCGTGGATGCCTGTGTCGCATACGGATTGGGCGCCCCTGCCGATATGGGCGAAGGGGCGTGGTAGTCATGATGCGCGCCGCAATCCTCGTCTGCGCCTGTCTGCTTGATGCCTTCTTGGGTGACCCGTATAGGATGCCTCACATCATTCGTTTCATTGGGTCGCTCATCGCGTGGTGCGAACAGACGCTGCGGGGCATCTTCCCGTCTACACCCTATGGAGAACGGGCGGCGGGCGTTGCCTTGGTACTTGTGGTCACATCTGTTGCATGCGGCTGTGCTTGGGCGGTCATTCGCCTCGCGTGGGCAATCGCCGCCCCGTTGGGAATCGCTGTCGAAGTCTTCGTCTGTTATCAGATGGTAGCCGCTCGTCAGTTGGGCAAGGAGGCCATGCACGTCTATCACGCACTGGTTGACGAGGGCCTCGAAGCAGCACGTCGCGCAGTTTCGATGATTGTCGGTCGCGACACACAGGCATTGGACGAAGCTGGCGTCACTCGGGCGGCTGTCGAGACCGTGGCCGAGAATGCCTCGGATGGGATGGTCGCCCCATTGCTCTTCATGGCGGTGGGAGGTCCTGTTGCGGGGGTCTTCTACAAAGCGGTGAACACCATGGATTCGATGGTCGGCTACAAGAACGAGCGGTATCGCTTCTTTGGCACCGCGGCTGCACATCTTGACGACGTGTGCAATTGGTTGCCTGCACGCCTCACGGCGGTGCTCATGTGTCTTGTGGCACCGCTGATCGGGCTTGATGGGGCTGGTGCATGGCGCATCCTGAAGCGTGACGGCAAGAGACACTCATCACCCAATGCGGGCCATCCCGAAGCCGCTTGCGCAGGTGCGCTGGGTGTGCAGCTTGCAGGTCCTGCGAGTTACTTTGGGGCGGTTGTTGACAAACCAACCATAGGCGATGACCTGAGGACGATTGAACCAAAAGACATCCACGCAGCAATTAGGCTGCTCTATGCGACCTCCGTGGCCGCGCTGGTGCTCTCTGTGGGGATTGCCCGTGTCTTGTATCCGTTTGGGGAGGTGATGCTCCATGGAGCGCTTTGAGCACGGGGGTAACATCTATCGCCACCCTGGTGTTCTTGACTTCTCGGCAAGCCTGAACCCGATGGGTATGCCCATCGCTGCACGGGAAGCGCTCGTGGCCTGTGTGGACCAATACACCTCCTATCCCGACCCCCTGTGTACTGAGCTGACGCACGCCATTGCCGCTTTCGAGGACGTGGCTGAGTCATCAGTCCTTGCATGCGCGGGGGCTACCGATGCCTTTGCCCGCCTTTGTACAGTCATACGTCCTCACAAGGCACTTCTCTATGCGCCGTGCTATTTGGGTTACGAGCAGGCACTTGCGCAGGTTGGTGCTCAAGTCACGTACCATGATTTGAGCGAGGTGGACGGATTCGGCCTCGAATCCTCTATGGCAGCTGCTCTTACCAAGGGTACTGACCTCGTGTTCATTGCCAACCCCAACAATCCCACGGGGCGATGCGTCACACGAGACGCAATCGTTGCGTTGCTGGAGCGTGCACGCGAAGCCGGGGCGATCGTGGTCCTCGACGAATGCTTCATCGACCTTGCGGAACAGGGACGTCCTTCCAACGACCTGCTCCCCGCCTTCCCCAACCTTGTCATTGTCAAGGCGCTGACCAAGACATTTGCCCTCGCTGGCCTGCGCGTTGGCTATGCGCTGACGGCAAACCAGAGCCTCCTTGAACGCCTTCGTGAGGCAGGACAGCCGTGGGCAGTGTCGGTCCCCGCACAGGTCGCCGGGGTTGCTTGCCTCAAAGACCCTGCGGATTATCTCAAACAAAGCCTCGATCTGATTGCGAATGAGCGCGCCCGTCTTGCAATGACGCTTCGTGAAACGGGGATGGGCGTTGTGGAGTCGGAGGTAAACTACCTTCTTTGGAAAGCGCGGGAAGATCTAACCGATGCCTTCCTGAGTCATGGCGTACTTGTGCGCTCGTGTGCTAATTTCCGTGGGCTTGACGAGCGTTGGCATCGCATTGCGGTAAGAACAGCCGCGGAGAACGACCGCTTCATCGCGGTGCTTGAGGAGGTGGCCAGATGAGCGCCAAGCCCATCATGGTGCAAGGGACCATGTCGGGGGTGGGAAAGAGCCTGCTCGTGGCGGGGCTCTGTCGCGTGCTCTCCCAAGATGGGCTGCGCGTTGCCCCCTTCAAGTCCCAGAACATGGCGTTGAATTCGGCCATTACGCCAGATGGGTTGGAATTGGGCCGCGCACAGGCTCTGCAGGCTGAGGCAGCGGGTATCGAACCGCGTGTTGACATGAACCCCGTGCTGCTCAAGCCTACCAGTGATGTTGGTAGCCAGGTCGTCGTGCGAGGAGTCCCGCTGGGCACGATGCCGGCCCGCGAGTACTTCTCGTTCAAGCGCTCGCTCAAAGACACCATCAGGGACTCATATCAGGCGCTTGCTGCCGACTTTGACGTCATCGTTATCGAAGGTGCGGGCAGTCCTGTCGAGCTCAATCTCAAACGCGACGACATCGTCAACATGGGCATGGCCAAGATGGCTTCCGCCCCTGTGCTTCTGGTGGGAGACATCGATCGTGGTGGTGTGTTCGCCCAGCTCGTCGGCACTATGATGCTTTTGGACGAGGATGAGCGACGCATGGTCAAGGCCTCGATCGTGAACAAGTTTCGCGGAGACCCAACGCTCTTTGACGAGGGGCTCGACATCCTGCGTGAGCGCATGGGGGTGCCCGTTGCGGGCCTTGTGCCCTACCTAGACGTGGACCTCGAAGACGAGGACAGCATGTCGGAGCGGTTGCTGTCACGAGCACGGGACACCCTTGTTGACATCGCGGTTATACGCCTTCCCAAAATCTCGAACTTCACCGACTTCATCGTACTCGACGCGCTTTCGAGTGTGAGCGTGCGCTACGTTACCGCCCCGCAAGAACTTGGCCGCCCTGACCTGGTCATCATTCCTGGAACCAAGGCAACCATGAATGACCTTACCTGGCTGCGCAGAAGCGGGCTCGAGGCAGCGGTCACGCGGCTTGCGACTTCTGGAACGCCCATTCTGGGTATCTGTGGGGGGTACCAGATGCTGGGCCTGTCCGTGAGGGACCCTGAGGGCGTGGAAGGCGGGGGAGAGCTGACTGGTATGGGTTTGCTTCCGATACACACCACCTTTGGCACTGAGAAGCGCACGACACGTGTCGAGGGGTCGTTTCAAGGTGTTGAAGGGCCACTTGCTTCGCTTGCTGGATGTCCGGTTCAGGGGTATGAGATCCATATGGGAAGAACCATACGTGATGGTGGGCTGCCCCTGCTGCGCTTGGCTACGGAAAGGGGCTACATCGAGGACGGGTGTCAGTCGGGTAACGTCTACGGCTGCTATCTCCATGGCATCTTTGATAGTGCTGACGCAAATCAAGCGCTGGTCAAGTCCCTGCTTGACTGCCGCGGTCTCACCGTGGAGGACGCACCCTTCCTTGACATGGCTACCTATCGCTCACACCAGCTCGACATATTGGCCGATGGCGTGCGTTCGAGCATGGATATGGACCTCATCTACCGAATCATCGAGGAGGGGCTGTGAGCGAGCAGCTGCACTTGACGCATGTGAAGCCGGAGGACATCGAGGCGACGAGCTTCGAGATAATCAGCAGGGAACTGGGGCCGCTTGACCTCGACCCGCAGACCGAACTGGTGGTCAAGCGGGTTATCCACACCACCGCGGACTTCGACTATGCCAAGACCCTCACCTTCACCGCACATGCCGTGGAGCGTGGGGTCGAGGCATTGCGCAACGGTGCCACGGTCATCACGGACACGAGCATGGTCGCTGCCGGCATCAATAAACGGGTGCTCGGGAGCTTTGGTGGCCAAGTGTGCACGTTCATTGCGGACGCGGACGTCGCCGCCGAGGCGAAGCGCCGTGGTCTGACGAGGTCAGCGGTGAGCATGGAGCGAGCGGCACAGCTCCCGGGTACGCTTGTCTTTGCGATTGGCAATGCCCCGACGGCATTGGTGAGTCTTGCCCGCATGCTCAATGACGGTTCGCTTCCGAGGCCAGCGCTCATCATCGGGGTGCCCGTTGGCTTTGTGAACGTCGTGGAGTCCAAAGAGCTCATCATGGCCACAGATGTCGAATCGATAGTTGCACGTGGCCGAAAGGGCGGGTCAAACGTCGCGGCGGCCATCGTGAATGCCCTGCTCTACCTTGCCTCGGGTAATCGCAGGGAGTAGCGCGTGGTGGTGGAAGGAGCGCAGGCCATGGAATTTGACCTCGACAACCTTGTGATTGCCAGGCAAGACGTCGCGGCGCAGGCACGCGCGCGTCAACGCTGGAATGCCATCGCGAAGCCAATTGGCTCACTGGGGCTGCTCGAAGATGCCGTGGTCTCGATTGCGGGGTTGGTGGGGAGCGAGAACGTGGATATCTCACGCCGTTGCCTCGTGGTGCTCTGTGCTGACAACGGAGTGGTGGCTGAGGGTGTCTCGCAGTGCGGTCAAGAGGTGACGGCAACCGTCGCAGCGAGCATTGCCCAAGGGATCTCTTCGGTCTGCCGAATGTGCGCACCGGTCCATATCGATTGTGTGGGTGTCGACATTGGGATGGTTTCGCATCCTGACCAGCCGGGGCTCTTGAGTCATCGCGTTGCCGCCGGTACTGCCAACATCGCCGAAGGGCCAGCCATGACGCGCGATCAGGCTCTTCAAGCCATAGGTGTGGGAATTGAACTTGTGGGTGAACTGAAGTCGCAAGGATATCAGCTCATCGCTACAGGAGAGATGGGCATCGGTAACACCACGACTGCCACGGCTATGGCCTGCGTTTTTACCGGAATGTCACCCGAGCAGCTGGTCGGGCGCGGGGCTGGGCTTTCCGACGAAGGCCTCGCTCGAAAGCGTGCGGTGGTTGCCCGGGCGCTCTCTGTCAACCAGGCACGGGCAGATGATCCCCTTGACGTGCTCGCGAAGCTTGGGGGTCTTGATATCGCCGGGCTTGTTGGGCTCTTTCTCGGGGGAGCCGTACATCGCGTGCCCGTAGTGATAGACGGCGCCATCAGCGTAGTGGCAGCATACTGTGCCTCCCTTATGCAGCCCGAGTGTTTGGCGGCAATGCTCCCCTCACACCGTTCTTCCGAACCCATAGCGGGCGTTCTGCTCGATCGCATGGGTCTGCGACCGCCTATCGATGCCGGATTGCACCTGGGAGAAGGAACTGGTGCGGCCTGCCTCGTGCCCCTCCTCGACATGGCGCTTTCGCTCTACCGTTCAGGGACCACCTTCGAGCAGTGCGGGATGGAGCCCTATGAGGTGAGGCCATGATGGAGCTCTGGCTTCTGCGTCATGGCGCAACACGGGGAAACGAGCTTCGCAACTACGTAGGACGTGGAACTGACGAGCCGCTGAGCCCGAAAGGTTCTGAGCAATGCGCACGTCTTGGCGTGTATCCGCAGATCGAGCGAGTCTATGTGAGTCCCCTGATCCGTGCGCGACAGACGGCTGAGCGCTGTTTCCCCCATGCCGAGATGCTCGTGGTGCCGGGGCTTGAGGAGTTTGACTTTGGCGTCTTCGAGGGAAGAAACGCCGACCAGATGGTGAGCGACGTCGCCTATCGAGCCTGGGTTGACGGCGGCTGCATGGGACGGTGCCCGGAAGGGGAGTCGCGCGAGGAATTCGTGCGTCGCTCCAATGAGGCGCTGGTCAGCCTTCTGATTGGGGCTGAGCGGCGAGGTGAGCAGAGCGTAATCGTGGTTGCCCACGGAGGCACCATCATGGCGGCTCTGCACGGCCTTGCACAAATGCCAGCTCCCGGTGACGACTATTATGGCTGGCACGTTGACCCTTGTGAGGGTTATCGGGTAACCGTTCGTCTGGCGGGGGAGTCAGTGCAACTTGAGGACCCCCAGCGCATCGCTACGTTGCTGCGATAGTCGACAGCCTTTGTCGACAGGTAATCCCTGCTGATGCCTTAGTTCATCACGTCGGTGAGGTCGAGGTTGAGGTCGACCTCTGAGGCTATCCCGCTGACAGAGCCGTGATTCGTGTATTGCCAGATAGGGAAACGAGCCGTGTAAGAGGGGGAGTCTCCATACTCCGCAAACCAAATACCATAGGAGGAGCGTAGCTCGTTGTCAAAACGCTCGAGGTCGTATCCGTTGCCGTATAACATGGCGCGGTAGCCGCCCGCTTCGATGACACTGCAAAATGCCTGCGCGATGGCCGTCATCTCCGAGGACTTGATGGAAGCAATTCTTGATCCAGAGGTCACCTCGTAGTCGAAAGCGACCGGATAGTCCAAATACCGCCCGCCAAGCAGCTCGAGAACAAATGCAGCTTCTTCCTGCGCCTCTTCCACGCTTATGGCTTGCGAGAAGAAGTACACGCCGCACTCGATGCCTGCTGCCTGTGCCGCAGTGAGGTTGTAATCGTAGCGCTCGTCCACGAAGAGGCCACCCTCTGTCGACCCGCGATTGCCGATGCGGATGAAGGCAAAATCGATTCCGTCCGATGCGACAGCCTCCCAGTCAATGTCTCCTTGGTACTCCGAGACGTCCACGCCAGTCTTGTCGGCGACAACTGGCCCACGGCGATAGACAGAGCGACCGCCTTCCTGCTCAAAGCAGACCCGCTCATAGTAAGGAGAGGGCCCTTGGTCGGGGTGCGTCCACGTGTCCTCTCTGTCAGAGCAACTCGAGAGGCTAAGCAGAAGAAAGAGCGCCATCATACAGATGACCAGAGCTTTGATGAGGTGTGTGCGGCGGCTTTTGAGCATGGTGACCTTCCTAGGCGCGACTGCCCTTCTTCCTGACCACGAGCACGACGACAACGAGGCTTACAGCACATGCTGCCACGAGGGGAACAACGTACATCGCAGCGCTCGGCGACTGCTCTCCGATGGCCGCTTTTGCGTGCGCAAGGTCAAAGCTCAGCAGGTAGTCGATCTCATGGGGTTGGCTCATGGCGGTGGTATCTCCGATGACTGGATAGGTTCCATCAGCCGAGAGGATGGGGATCTGGAAAGTTGAGTTTCCCTCCAGATTGAAGGGCAGGTATGTCAAGCCGCCCACAATCATGTAGTCGTAGTTTGGACTCGACCACTCAATCGTTGCGACCGCCTTGCCCGAGCGTACTTCCACTGTGGCAGGCGAGGTAACGCTTGCTCGACCGCTGCCCCCTTCTAGGGTGACCTCTACGAGGTACGTGCCGTCTGCCAGGTTGACAAGAGCTGCGCTGGTAAAAGGGTCCTCCACAATGGTGCCGTTTGTAGTAAGCGCCTGGCTTGGGGTACCCAGCAAAAGCATGCACAGGAAAAAGCCGAGGAGCAGTGATGCGAGCCTCAAAACGTTACGCTGTTTGAGCATGGTGAACCTTTCTTGAGTTTGTGGCTTAGCCCTTGATTGTGACAGGGATGCCGCACACGAGTCGGATGACTCGCTCTGAGCGCGCTGCAAGCTCCGTGCATGTGCGGCCAACACGTTCGCGCCACGTGCGCTCATCCCTGTCCAGGGGAACGACGCCCATGCCGACCTCGCAACACACTACGACATCCTTGCGAGCGACGACTTCCATCTGCTGTTCGTCAAGGTCCCCCGTTCGCAGAAGGTCCTCAAGGCCGACAAGTACGGGGGCATCCGAGATGACGGAGGCATCCATCTGGTCGTCAGAAAAACCGAGTGACCGCACGTAGGTGCGCTTGCCTGAGGCGATGCCACCGATGACGAGGACCATGGCTTATACCATCCTTCCTACGATTACCACGCAGGCGAGCATTGCAAGTTCTGCAACCTGCAAGAAGAAGCCCGCCAAGTCTCCGCTCATGCCACCGTACTCACGTTCAGCCAGACGCCTGACCAGCAAGAGCGTCACGACTGCCACTATGAGCGTGACGGTGGTGACGAAGACGTCACGGGACAGCATGATTCCCGATGCCAGGCAAAAGAGCGCGGCCACCACAGCTCGCACAACCTTTGCGCTCGCCGTTGATTGCTCAGCGGCGAGCATGCCAGACTTGCTGGCAGAACGAAACGTCACGGTCGCAAAGGCGCTCAGGCAGCGGCTGATGACGGGCATGCAGGCAAGGAGCAGCAGGTGGCGCTCCTCGAGTTCGCAGGTCAACGCAAAGTAGGCAATCAGATAGCAGCATGTTCCCATGGCTGCGAAGGCACCTATATGAGGGTCCTTGAGAATTTCGCGCTTACGCGCTGGCTCAGCGTGGCTCGATTGCGCGTCAACGACGTCGGCAAAGCCGTCGAGGTGAATACCCCCGGAGATGAGTATGGGGATGAGGGTGTATCCAGCTCCTGTGAGCACAGGTCCGAAACCAAGCGTGCTACAGACGAGCTGCCAGATCAAGACTGACGCCCCAATGGCAACTCCGACCAGGGGAAACGCTGCCATCAGGTAGCGCATGTTGTACTCGTCCCATTCGATGGTGGGCATGGGGATGGCCGAGAAGCACGAGAAGGCCATGATGAGGGAGCGAATGACAATCATGCGAGCGAGCCCTTCACGGTGTACGGAATACCTGAAACGACCTCTACGACCACATCAAAACGAGCGGCAAGCTGACAGCAGAGGGATCCCATCAGGGTAATCCATGTGTCCGTCCCCCGAAAGCCAGTGAGTCCCGCGCCTCCCACATCGTTTCCGACCACCACCAGGTGTGCGCTGGCATCGGCAAGCGAGAACACCTCATCAGCAAGCCTCTGCAGCGTCTGTTTTGGGTCTGCCATCAGCCCGTCGGGGGAGAAAAGGGCGTCTGCTGCCAGGTTTCCGAGGTCATCAAGTAGGATGACATCCTGTTTCTTGACGTGAACGAATGCCTGGTCAAGCGAGGCGTGGCATTCGACGGTTTCGAAACCCATCCCGTCACGTTGCCGCAGGTGCTTGTCGATGCGTTCCTGTGCCTCTCGACCGCTGTTTGCCATGGTGGCGACGTAGACTCGCCTTCCGGGAAGGGTGCATGCATACTGCTCCGCAAAGGCAGACTTGCCACTTCCTGCGCCACCAAACACCAAGACGTTCATTCAGGCAGCTCACTTCCGCGAGGACCGTTCAAGCGGGCAAGCTCGGCAAGTGCCGCAAAATGCTTCTTCACCAGGTGAATGCCGGCGTCTCCCTCATGGAGCCGTGTGCAGCGGGAGCAATCCTTGATGCCGTTGTCCGTATAGGTGAAATCCCCTCCACAACGGGGTCCGAGCGCATAGAGCGGGCAATAGCAGAAAAGGCAGTTGAACCACATGGGATCCACACCCGCATGACAGGGGAAGTAGGGGCAATCCACATTGCGGAAGAACGTGGCGCCGCTCTTCGGTGGTTGCGCGCTGCATTCCATGAGGCCTCACTTCATCGTGGCAGAGGTTACGAAACGATAGGAAATTATACCAAGGGCGTCCCACATGGCATCTTCTGGAGCAGGCGAACTACTTGTTCGGATCGCAAGGATAGAGCGAGAAGTAAATTAGTTAGGTACCTTGCGAATCTTCTATTTGAGACGTATCATTGAGAGGATTCGAAGGAGGTGTCTATGAGGGACGGAGACCGCGGGGAGTGGACGCTTAGTCACCGTGTTCTTTATGACTTAGGCTTCTTTGGTCATTACCTGCATGTACATGCGGGAGGCCGTTCTGGCAAGCAGCATATCCTCACAAAGCTCGACATGGCTGGCGGGCATCTTTCGCAGCGTGAGCTGCAAGAGCGTTCGCACATAAGCTCTGCGGCGCTTTCGGAGGTGCTCTGTAAGCTCGATGCAGAGGGGCTTGTCAGCAGAACGCGTTCCGAAGAGGACCGGCGCCAGATGGACATCGCGTTGACTGAGTCTGGTACCGAGCAGGCGACCAAATGGAAACGGGAACTTGAGGCATTCGAGGTCGAATGCCTTTCCTGCCTAAGTGATGAGGAGCAGGGCCAGCTTCTGAGTATGCTCGATCGCTTGGTGGATCACTGGAATGGTTTGGATGGAAAGGAGGCGCTGGCATGAGTCAAAAGCCGCAAGAAAAGACCATGTCGCACCTGACGCTGGGGGAGATATTCAAGACCCTTGGCGGGAGCATCAGGGAGAACAAGCGGAACTCACTCATCGCGCCCATCTTTGTCGCGGGCGAGGTCGTCATCGAGTGCACGATCCCGTTCATTACCTCGCATCTGATCAACGAGCTCAATGCGGGTGTTGATATGGGCACAATCGGTCGCTATGGCGCCATGCTGGCTGTGCTCGCCCTGATAAGCCTGGCCTGCGGCACTATCGCCGGTATTGCCTGCTCCATAGCCTCGACGGGCTTCGCACGCAATCTTCGCCATGATATGTTTGCCGCCATCCAAACCTTCAGCTTCTCAAACATTGACCGGTTCAGCACTAACTCGCTGGTCACGCGTCTGACGACTGACACGCAGAACGTGCAGATGGCCTACATGCAGATTATTCGTTCCGCGGTGCGTAGCCCGCTCATGATCGTGTTTGCTGCCACGATGGCCTTCATCTCCGGCGGTCCGATGGCTGCGCTCTACGTGGTGGTGGGCTTCTTGCTGGGCTTCGCCTTGATCAGCATTGCCCGAACGGTCATGCCCATCTTCCGTCGCATCTTCAAGAAGTACGACCGCCTCAACGAGAGCGTGGAAGAGAATGTGTCTGGCATTCGCGTGGTGAAGAGCTTCGTTCGCGAGGCATACGAGAAGCGGAAGTTCCAGCGTGCGTCCGGCGAGGTCTTCCAGGACTTCTGGGGCGCCGAGCGCATCCTTGCCTGGAACCAGCCCCTCATGACCCTCTGCGTCGACACCATCTATGCCTTCGTGGTGTACTTCGGCTCCAGGCGCATCGTCACGACCGCCGGCGCGGCCATGCAGGTGGGCAACATGAGCGCCCTCATCACCTACGGCTTCTCCATGCTCATGAGCCTCAACATGCTCTCGATGATCTTCGTCATGATCACCATGGCCGAGGAGAGCTCGCGGCGCATCTGCGAGGTCCTGCTCGAG
>JAUNJR010000250.1 GCA_030533135.1 Coriobacteriales bacterium | reverse complement strand
GGCGTGGCCTACTCCATCAACCAGCACTTCAGGATCTTCGAGGAGGACGGCATCCCCATCGGTCGCGTGCTCGTTGCTGGCGGCGGCACCAAGAACGACGCCTGGATGCAGATCGTGGCGGACGTCACCGGCAAGACCCTCCTCGTTCCCGAGATCACCATTGGTGCCTCCTACGGCGACGCCATGATGGCCGCCATCGCTGCTGGCTACTGGGCGGACTTCGACGAGCTGGCGAGCAAGGTCAGAATTGCCAAGACCTTCGAGCCGAATGCAGAGAACTACGAGGCCTACAAGAAGTACCAGGCCATCTTCGACGAGCTCTACCCCGCCACAAAGGAGCTGGCACATCGACTGTAGGCCTCCGCACCACGTCCACGCCCGGAAGGAGGCCCCATGTTCACTGGCTCTATATGGTCTCCCAGCATGAAGATGACCACGCGCATTAACGTGATCCTGCCCGATGCGTCTGGCGACTGCGATCCGTTGCAGAATGACGAGCTCTATGTCATGTACCTGCTCCATGGCCTCACGGCCAACGGTGACGAGTGGCCGCGCTTCACCAACATCGAGTACCTGGCCAAAAAATACAACGTTGCCTTCGTCATGCCCGATGTCGACCGCAGCTTCTACACCGACATGCTGAATGGCATCAGGTATTTCACCTATCTTGCATATGACTTGCCCGCTTTCGTGAACCAGTGGTTCCGCCTGCCCACCGACCGCGCTCACACCTTGGTGGCAGGCGAAAGCATGGGAGGGTATGGCGCCTGCAAGCTGGCCTTTACCTATCCTGAGCGCTACGGCGGTGTTGCGACCCTCTCTGGAGCCCTTGACCTGGCAGGATTTGGCCAGATGTGCGACGACGGCACCTTCCCAGACATGCATCGTGGTGAGTTTGACCTGCTGTTTGGTGCAGGAAACCCCGTCCCACCCGAAGCCGATGCTTTCGCCCTGCTCGAGCGTGTCGCCGTACGGTCCGATCGCCCACGCTTGTGCCAGTTCTGCGGGACCAGTGACTTCCTGTTAGATGTCAATCGACGCTTTGACGCACGCGCAGCTGAGCTGGGCTACGACCATCTCTATCTGGAGTGGGAGGGCGACCACGAGTGGCGCTTCTGGCAGGTAGCCATCCAGCGGGCCCTCCAATATCTGCTGGGCTTTAACCTCTCGACAACCCCGCTCTGGTAAAACAGGGCTCTACCTGCAGTCTTATAGCTTTCCACACGTGAGCAATGCCCACTCGCGGAATGCCTATGGACAGTGTTCATCCCTTGGGTGTAACTATATAACTATCAATGCATTTTATACCACTTAGCTCTATGCCAAGTGGCATTACCCCTGCTAGAGAGAGGAACGCACATGCTCTGGACCGAGGAACTCTTTGGCGTCAAGAAGCCCATTATCTCGATGCTCCATCTTGACCCCCTTCCGGGCGACCCGCGTTGGAAGGAGGGAGACTCACTTGACACGGTCATCGAGCACGCCCGCCACGACCTGCACGCTCTTCAGGATGGCGGTGTTGACGGCATCCTCTTCTCCAACGAGTT
>JAUNJR010000131.1 GCA_030533135.1 Coriobacteriales bacterium | reverse complement strand
GAAAGCCAGCTGCGTGACAACATCGTCCGTTGCGTGGCCATGAGCTCGACCGACGGCCTCATTCGTGGCCTGAAGGTGTATGACACCGGAACCCCGATGATGATGCCCGTTGGCCCCGGAACCCTTGGCCGCGTGTGGAACGTGCACGGCGAGCCGGTTGATGGTGGAGCCATGCCTGGCAACGTGGTGTTTCGACCCATTCATCGTCCCGCGCCGCAGTTTGACGAGCTGACCACCGAAACCCAGATCTTCGAGACGGGCATCAAGGCCATCGACCTTCTGGAGCCGTATGTGCGCGGTGGCAAGACCGGTCTCTTTGGCGGCGCAGGCGTCGGCAAGACGGTCCTTATTCAGGAGCTCATCAATAACCTGGCGCAGGAGCATGGCGGCACGTCGGTCTTCACGGGTGTTGGCGAGCGCACGCGCGAGGGCACTGACCTGTTCCTTGAGATGACCGATTCTGGCGTTATCGAGAAGACCTGTCTGGTATACGGACAGATGAACGAGCCGCCCGGAGCACGACTGCGCGTGGGTCTGGCGGGTCTGACCACAGCAGAGTACTTCCGCGATCAGGGTCAGGATGTCCTGCTATTCATCGACAACATCTTCCGCTTCTCTCAGGCGGGCTCTGAGGTGTCGGCGTTGCTGGGCCGCATGCCGTCTGCCGTCGGTTACCAGCCCACGCTGGCGACCGAGATGGGCGACCTGCAGGAGCGCATCACCTCAACCAAGGAAGGCTCCATTACCTCGGTCCAGGCGGTCTACGTGCCCGCTGACGACCTGACCGACCCGGCACCGGCTACCACCTTCACGCACCTTGACGCCACGACGGTGCTTTCGCGTGCGGTCTCCGACCTTGGCCTATATCCGGCCATTGACCCGCTCGCCTCGAGCTCCGACGCGCTTGACCCCGACGTTGTCGGTGAGGAGCACTACCGGGTGGCAATGAAGGTGAAGGAGATTCTCCAGCAGTACAAAGACCTGCAGGACATCATTGCCATCTTGGGAATGGATGAGCTGTCGGACGAGCAGCGCCTGACGGTGAGTCGCGCCCGTAAATGCCAGCAGTTCCTCTCCCAGAGCTTCCACGTGGCGGAGAAGTTCACCGGGAACCCCGGCACGTATGTGCGCATTGAGGATACGGTCCGCTCGTTTGCCGAGATTGTCGATGGCAAGGTCGATGACCTGCCCGAGCAGGCGTTCCGCTATGCCGGCACCATCGATGACGTGCGCAATCGCATGGGGAAGACAGTGGGCAAGGTGTAGCGCTATGGGCTCGATTCACCTTTCCGTCGTCCGTCCTGATCGTCTTGTGTGGGAGGGTGACGTACATCACCTTATCCTTTCCACGGTGCGTGGCGAAATGGGTATCTGGCCGCTTCATGCGCCAGAAATCGTGGCGCTTGGCTCGGGCGTGATGCGAGTTCATCGCCACGCAGAAGGTGGTCCTTCTGCCAAGGTCATCGTTGCCGGAGGCTATGTCGAAGTCAGCAATGACAACGTCATCGTGCTGGCGGACCACGCCCGTCGCACAGACGATATTGACCCGTCGGTGGTGCGCATAACGCGCCGACAGGCCATCGAACGCCGAGACACCCTGCCCGAGGACGAACAGCATCGCCGAGCTTACTATGACAACAAGGTCGCTTGGTGTGACTTACTTCTCAAATATGGTGAATACTAGTCGCATATGACAGGAAGCCTGACCCCTAAGGCACGGTTGCAGTAATGGGGTCAGGCCTTTTGTCACATTTGAGCAAAACTGGGTGGATACAACGTACCGTCAAAGCTTGCTGATATAATCGTGCGACTAATTACGTATGCGTACTCGGAGGTCTCGTGGAAGTCATTCGTGTCGAAGGTGGCCATCCCATTACAGGTGAGGTCACGGTTGAGGGAGCAAAGAACTCTGCCCTCAAGCTCATGGCAGCGACCATTCTGGCCCCGGGCGTCTCAACGCTGACCAACGTCCCCAACATCGCCGACGTTCACGTCATGGGCAAAGTTCTCAAGGAGCTTGGCGCAAAGATTGACGTTGCGGACGAGCACACCTTGGTCATTGACACCTCGCGTGTCGACCGTTGGGAGACCCCGTATCACCTGGTTGCCCAGATGCGCGCATCTACCGCGGTGCTCGGTCCGCTTATTGGTCGCTTTGGCAAGGCAACCGTTGCCATGCCGGGCGGTTGCAACATTGGCGCACGCAAGATTGATATGCACCTTCTGGGGCTTCAGTCGCTTGGCGTGCAGTTTGATATGTCCCACGGTGATATCTGTGCGACCACGCCAACGGGCTTGATTGGTACGTCGGTTACGCTGGACTTTGCAAGCGTTGGCGCGACCGAGAATCTCATGATGGCGGCTGTGCGTGCAAAAGGCGTGACCACCATCGATAACGCCGCCCGCGAGCCTGAGATTGTGGACCTTGCAAATATGCTCAACGAGATGGGCGCGAAGGTTCGCGGCGCTGGATCTCCGACCGTCGAGATCGAAGGCGTGGAGAAGCTCTATCCCGTGGAGCATCGCGTGGTGGGCGACCGCATCGAGGCGGGCACGTTCATTGCCATGGCCGGCATCTGCGGCGGACCTGTCACCGTCAAAGGCTTCGAACCAATACATCTGGGCCTCGTCCTAAAGAAATACGAGCTTATGGGCCTCAATATTGAGCGTGGTAACCATGAGTGCACGGTCAGCCGAACCAACCCGCTCAAGCCGGTCGACATCCAGACGCTGCCGTTCCCGGGCTTCCCGACCGACATGCAGGCTCAGACCATGTGCGCCCTCGCGCTTGCCCAGGGCAGCTGCATCGTGACCGAAAACGTCTTCGAGAACCGTTTTATGTTTGCCAGCGAGCTTTCCCGCATGGGTGCCAATATCGTTATCGAGGGACATCACGCTATCGTGCATGGCGTCGAGCGCTTCTCGGGTGCCCAGGTCAAGGCTCCCGATCTGCGCGGTGGTGCGGCCCTTGTCATGGCTGGCCTCGTCGCTGACGGAGTCACGACCGTATCCGACATCTATCACATTGATCGTGGCTACGAGCGTTTTGTCGAGAAGCTCGTGTCGCTGGGTGCAAGCGTTACCCGTACTGACACTCCCTCCCTCGACTAGGCGCACTTCTTATATAGGTGAGGTTCCGCCCGTCCCCCGAATTCCACCCGCCTACATAAGGCTGCACGAAAACGCGAAAAGATAATGGGTAGAACAAGCAGATATGTGTATCGTAAACAAGTACACCAACGGAAAGGAGGGGGCATGCCCCGAACCGAGTCGCATGGCGAAGGTAGCCTCACCATGGCGGGGGAGGACTATATCGAGTCCATTTTTCGCCTGATGGAAGAAGGGCGCGTTAATGATGAGGGCGCCGTCCGTTCCGTTGACGTGGCAGATGATCTTGGCGTCAGCAAGGCAAGCGTCAGCAAGGCCTTGACGTACCTCAAAGAGAGCGGCATGGTTGAGCAGGCACGCTATGGACGCGTGAAGCTGACGCCTGCAGGTGCTGACTACGCACGTGACGTGTGGAGACGCCATCGGGCGCTTCGCAAGTTCCTGATGATAGAGCTGGGCGTCGAACCTGAGACCGCCGACGAAGAGGCATGCCTCATGGAACACGACCTCTCAGCGGACACCATGAATCGCCTGTATGCGTATCTCGAAGCTCATGGCGTCACCGTAGAAGTGTAGCTCGGCCAACCCAAACGTACGGCAACCCAGGCCGATAGCCTCGGCCCTAGATAGAAAAGGACAGACATGAAGGCAGTCATCCCCGCCGCTGGACTCGGCACCCGTTTCCTCCCCGCCACCAAGGCAACCCCCAAGGAGCTTCTACCGGTACTTAACAAGCCGGTTATCCAGTATGTGGTAGAGGAGGCGCTCGAACCAGAAGGCGTGGACGAGGTCGTCATTATTAACTCGCACGAAAAGCCCCAGATTGAAGCTTACTTCGGCTATGACAAAGACTTCGAGGACATGCTGCGCTCTCGCGGCAAGGCCAAGGAGGCCGATGCGGTGCATGAGGCATCCAGCCTGCCCATTACCTTTGCCTATCAGGATGACCCCAAGGGTCTTGGCCACGCCGTGCTCTGCGCTGCGGATGCGGTCGATGACGACCCGTTCTTCATTCTGCTCGGCGACTACTTCGTACCTGGCCGCCAGATGTGCGTCAACATGGCTAAGGTCTCAGCAGAGCACGGTAACTGCTCGGTTATCGCTGTGGCGCCGGTGCCCGCTGACCAAGTCAGCCGCTATGGCATTATTGCGGGGGAATGCGTCGGCGCGCTTCCCGGCATGAACGCAAAGGACGAAGAAGAGGGTGCTGTGTGGAAGGTTACGGGCTTGGTCGAGAAGCCTGCTCCTGAAGATGCCCCCTCTCATCTCTTTATTGTCGGGCGCTACCTGCTGACTCCGCGCATTATGGAGCTCCTGAAGACCCAGGGTCCCGGTGCCGGTGGAGAGATCCAGCTGACCGACGCGATGGAACGCCTGCTGGATGAAGAAGAGATGTATGCCGTGGTCGTTGATCCGCTCGAGGGTTGCGATACGGGTACGCCGGCAGCGTGGGCGGCAACTAACGCGCGCCTTGCCCTTGCTGATCCCAGCCAGGTGGCGGCTTTCAAGGAGGCCCTTGGTCCCGTGGCGCTCTCATAGTTTTTGGGCAGACACGAAAAACAGCAGGTAAACTACCGTAGCGCAATCGTCCCTCTGGCAAAGCCCGGATGTGTTTCGCCAGAGGGAAGCCCCCGTTTGTGTGCGAGTTGTGGAGGTCCTGGACGACCTTTACAAACGGGGGG
>JAUNJR010000130.1 GCA_030533135.1 Coriobacteriales bacterium | reverse complement strand
TGAAGGCGCGTGCGACGTACGAGATCATGGATCCGGCGTCCGTCGGTGCCGTGGGGTCTGAGATTATCCTTTCCGCTCGCTCTGGCCGTGCTGCGCTGAGGCATCGCTTGGACGACTTGGGCTACAACTTTGAGGACAAGGACTTCGAGGAGATCTACGACCTCTTTCTGGAGATGGCAGACCAGAAGAAGGAGGTCTACGACGAGGATCTGGAGTCCATCATCCAGGAGCGCGAGCGCGACGTTGACGCGGTCTATACCCTGAATGCGCTGCAGATTCAGTGCGGCGACCCACTGGTTCCGACGGCTGTGGCGACCATCACCGACGCGGTCGGCGTCAAGCACGTGGTGAGCGCGACGGGCACTGGCCCGGTTGACGCTGCCTACAAGGCGATTGACCAGGTCGTGGCTGTGCATGGCGATCTGACGGAGTTTGCAGTCAAGGCTATTACGCGCGGCATCGATGCCATCGGCGAGGTTACCGTGCGCGTTACGGCTGACGACGGCATGATCTACACCGGTCGCGGCGCGGACAACGACATCATCGTTTCTTCCGCCAAGGCCTACGTCAACGCCATCAACCGTATGATCCAGATGTCGCGTTCCCGCAGCGGACGATAGTGACGCCCGAGGATTTGTCTGACGCTCGGAAGTCGCGTGCCTTGAACGGACGGATGATGAGGCTTTTTCTTCGTAGCGTGGCCTTGGCATGCCTGCTGGTATTGGGCCTGCCTCGTGTTGCTCTGGCACGCTCTCTTGACGTGACAGCCGTACAGATTGAGGCGACGGTCAAAGAAGATGGCTCGCTCGCTGTGGTCGAACAGCGCACCTATGATGCCTCGGGCAGCTACAGCGGCATCTTCTGGGATGTGCACGAGGGTGTCTATGAGGGGCGTCGCGTGGAGGCAGAGGTCACGCGAGTGGAGGCCATCTTGGGAGGGCAGCGGACGCTGCTCTCAGAGGAGGAGACGGGTGCGAACGGCACCTATGAGCTCACAGACCTAGATGACTACCAACAGCTCAAGATATTCTGGCCAACCAAGGACGAGACGGTCACTTTTTTGGTGGGCTATACGGTAAGTGGCATCACGTCGCGCTGGGCAGATGCGGGGGAACTCTATTGGCAGTATGTGCCGGCAGACCCTGGCTCGCAAAGCGAGTGGCGTAACGTGACTTGTACGGTGGAGCTACCCGTCCCAGACGGAGCGGTAGTTGTTCCTGGTGACAACGTGCATGCATGGGGACATGGGCCCATTGACGGTGAAGTGGACTTTGAGGGTGACGTCGTGCGCTTCTTCTCCCCGGGAGTGGGGGCTGACGAGTTTCTTGAAGCGCGCATCGCCTTCCCTTCAGAGTGGCTCGACAAGCAGCCGGCCGCAAATGAGGCACGTCTGGATTCTATTCTTGCCGAGGAAGACCAGTGGGCAAAAGAAGCAAATGCTCGACGCTGGAAGGCGCGGGCGGTCATCTTTGGGATTCCCGGTGCGATGGTCCTCATGGGGCTGGGGAGCGTCGCGGCGACGTTTTGGACCAAGCGGCGAGAAGCTGGCGGCATCTTTCCCAAGGCGCAGTTCTCGGATACGTTTTTCCGTGACGTGCCGACTGATGACCACCCAGCTGTGCTGGGCATGCTTTATCGGAATGGCGCGTTGGGCACTGCTGACTATACGGCTACAATCATGCGGCTCGCAAATCAGGGAAGGGTGCTGCTCGATCGGATGAAAGCCCAGCAAAAGGGTGCGTTCGGGCGGGCGAATGCCTCGACGCAGTGGCGTCTTTTGCTGCGGCAAGATGCGCAGCACACCGCTAAGAGTCCCGAATATCGAGACATCGATGACTGGGGCTACCAGTTTCTTGATGCTATCGCCGAACCAAGGTGGCATGAGGAGCCCATGGATCCCAGTCTGTACGGCCCTAACGGTGAGCCATGCCTATTGCCGTCCTTCTTTGATGAGGTGGCGTCAAAGTGGCCGAGGGTGTACAACAATAACTACTCCTTCTGGTCGACTTCGGTGGAGCAGGCGTTTCGCGATCGCTGCTTTGAGGTGCGACGGAAGGACGCGAGTTCCCTGCCCATGACGCTTGGCATCGCAAGCGTTGTTGTGGCTGCTGTCCTTGCTGTTGTCGGTGCGTTCAACAGGGTGCCTGTCATCCCTCTTGTCGTGTGCTTTGCCGTGTGCCTCGTTTCGGGCATCGTGTGCTTGTTTAACTACAAGGACACCTATGTGAGCGTCTATTCTCAGGAAGCGGCAGAGATTCGCGCAAAGCTCGAGGCATTGAAGCGCTGGCTGAGTGACTTCACGCGCCTGGAGGAGGCCATCCCGACAGATGTAATCCTTTGGAACCGCCTGCTCGTCATTGCCACCGCGCTTGGGGTTGCGGAACGGGTTATGGAGCAGCTGAAGGTGCGCCTGCCGCAGGTGGTTGCTGATCCTACGTTCGTCGCGGGCACGTGGTATGCAGAAGGGCTCGGCAACGATGGTGTGACGCTTGCCCCCGCCGCCTTCTTTGAGAGGGTCATTGCTGACGGGAGGAGCGAATCGTTGGCGAAGGTACAGCCGACAGCACCCTCGCATCATGAGACTTCGACGTCCTCGGTTGCGAGCTCTCGCGACAGCTCGTCGAGCGGTAGCGGTGGCGGCTTCTCTTCTGGCGGTGGTGGAGGATTCTCCGGTGGCGGCGGTCGCGGGGGCGGGTTCTGATCTGCGCAGCAAAGCTGGTACTCTGTACGTAACCCCCGTATCCCATCTGCTCTGGAGGTTGCCGTGAAGAGGTTCTTCCGCATCGTCTTTCTTGCGCTCTTTTTGCTGATATGTTGTCCCACCTCCGCGTTTGCACGTGAGATGACCGTCGATGCGGTTCAGATCGATGCGCGGGTCGGGACGGACGGGTCCCTGTCTGTGACAGAGCGGCGAACCTTCGACGTGCGGGGCAGCTACAACGGCCTGTACTGGGACGTTCATGAGGGCTCCTACCAGGGAAGAGAGATTCGAGCCACGCTTGGCGAGGTGTTGGCCATCACGGGTGGCGAGCAGGTTCTGCTCGAAGAGGGCCAGGATGGCGTGGCGGGAACCTACGAGCTCACCGACATGGGTGACTACCTGCGCCTCAAGATCTTCTGGCCTGCGGAGGACGAGACCGTGGCCTTTCAGGTCTCCTACGACCTAACGAACCTCCCGACCCGTTGGGCAGATGTTGGCGAGCTATACTGGCAGTATGTTCCCGCAGACCTCGAGTCCGAAGGGGAATGGCAAAACGTTTCCATGACGCTGCATCTCCCGGTACCTGACGGTGAGAAGGTGGCCCCTGGAGAGAACGTCCGCGCTTGGGGCCATGGCCCTCTCGACAGCCTGGTAACCTTCGAAAGCGACTCAGTCAAATTCTTCTCGCCAGGCGTGGGGTCCGCCGAATTCCTTGAGGCGCGTGTCACCTTCCCGGAAGGGTGGCTTCCGGGTGTTCCCTCAGAGAGCGAAGCAAAGCTTGAGGAGATTCTTGCCGAGGAGGATCAATGGGCAAAGGACGCCAACGCAAAGCGGCGTAAGGCGCGGTTGATTGTCTATGGCATCCCCGGCGGGATGTGCGCAGCGGGTATTCTCAGCGTTTTCGCAATGAAGTGGCTCCAGAAGAGGGGCTCTAAGTTGACTCCAAAGGCGCAGTTCACTGACAAGTATTTCCGTGACGTGCCGACAAACGATCATCCTGCCGTGTTGGGCATGCTGTATCGCGATGGCAGAATTGATGGGAAGGACTTCTCTGCAACGCTTATGCACCTTGCTGACCAGGGAAGAATTGCCATAGACTCGGTGTTGGTCAATCACATTACGAAGCGCGGTGGACAAAAGCAGCAACAGGAGTGGCGCATGCTGCTGCGTGATGGGGCACGCCCGCAGGGTCCTTCCATGCGAGCGGGTGGTAAGAAGATTGATGATGCAGCTTTCAGCTTCCTGTCCGATACGGTTGCTGACAAGCATAAGCACGTGATTGACCCGTTGCTTATGGGCCCTTCCGGCGAGCTCTACGTGCTTAAGTCCTTTTTTGACGAAACTGCCGATCAGTGGCCGCAGGCATACGCGGCGGGATACGATCACTGGGCTGACTCGGTACGGAGTGCGTATGCTCGGCGCAACTTCAAGAAGGAGATACAGGGATCGGAGACGATACCGGGGATCTTGGGACTCGGTGACTTTGCCATTGCGGTGGTGGTGGGATTCATTGGCATGCTCCTTGGCGTGCCAAACCTTTGGCTTTGCATTGCCATTATTGTGTGCTTTGGTGCGGGTATCTATATCGTGCTTGCCGATGAGGACACGCCGTCGCTCGTGCCCTCGCAGGAAGCCGTTGACGTGCGTGCAAAGCTTGAAGCTCTGAAGAACTGGCTTGTCGACTTTACGCGGCTTGAGGAAGCTATCCCGACGGATGTAGTGCTGTGGAACCGCCTGCTGGTAATGGCCACAGAGCTGGGCGTTGCTGACAAGGTGGTGAAGCAGCTCAAGGTGGCTGCGCCTCAAATACTTGCGAATGAGGCCTGCATCGCACATGCGTGGATCGGGAGCGGTCGCGAGGAATTCGAACTGCCGATGGAGGATGTTGGTCGCTCGGCTGTTGCTGCTCGCGGGAAGTCTTCAAAAGCGCTGTATCACGAGGTCTCGACTTATGACACTGCATCTTCGTCTGACAGCTCGTCGAGAGGCAGTGGCGGCGGTTTCTCCAGTGGTGGTGGAGGCGGTTTCTCCGGCGGCGGCGGCCGCGGCGGCGGGTTCTAAACGGTGTTCTGCGTGGAAAACGCTCCTAAC
>JAUNJR010000048.1 GCA_030533135.1 Coriobacteriales bacterium | reverse complement strand
ATCGCGTGTCGGTCTTCACGCGAAGTGGGCCGGGAGGGCCCGCGGGTGCCCGGAAAACCACTTCGCGTGAACCGTCAAGCTCCAAAACACTCAAACGCAAACCGATATGATGGACAATTCTTCACATTTTGACAAACTGCAGCCGCATTACCTCCACCTGCATTATCCTTATCGGCCATTTGGCTCACAAAGCCATAGGCATCGACAAAGGAGAGCTGCTACATGCCTGCCGACACCGCCGCACCCGCGGCCGACCTAGCCCGTTACCGCCTCGGTTTTCACGTTGCGCCTGAGCGCGGCTGGCTCAACGACCCCAACGGCCTCTGCCAGTTCCGGGGTAACTACCATGCGTTCTTCCAGTACAACCCCAAGTGGCCCGACTTCGACACCAAGTACTGGCGCCATTTTGTGAGCACCGACCTCTTTCATTGGCACGATGAGGGCACGGCACTCATGACGGACATTCCCGAAGATCGTAGCGGCGTGTACTCTGGCTCTGCCTACGTTGCGCGTGGAATGGCTCCCGACGGCGGTGACCTCATGTGCCTGTACTACACGGGAAACGTGGTGTATCCGGGAGGCGAAGCGGCGGGCTATGACTATGTCCATTCTGGCCGCGAAGCCAATGAGATTCTGGTGACCAGCGCCGACGGCATCGAGTACTCCATGAAGCACGTCCTGCTCCGTAACGCGGACTATCCAACCGTCTGCACCGAGCACGTCCGTGACCCCAAGGCCTGGGAGCAGAACGGCATGCTATACATGCTGCTTGGCGCGCGTGACCTCGATGACGAGGGCTTCTGCCTGCTTTACGAATCCGCTGACGGTGTGGAGTGGGCCATCAAGTCACAGATCTACTCCAAGAACCAGTTCGGATACATGTGGGAGTGCCCCAACATCGTGCAGATTGATGGCCACGACTTCCTGGCTGTCTGCCCGCAGGGTCTGGAGCATGAGAAATTGCGTCGCCAAAACATGTGGCAGGCTGGCTATTTCCCGCTTCCTGGCAGCATCTTGGACACGGTGCTGGTCGACGAGCAGACGTTTGTAGAGTGGGACCACGGCTATGACTTCTATGCGCCGCAGGTTTTCGTTGATGACGCGGGTCGTACCATTCTCATCGGTTGGATGGGCGCTTTTGACGGGGAGTGGACGGCAGCACCTCGTGGTCTTGATTGGTGCCACTGCCTGACCGTCCCACGTGAGCTGTCCGTGGGTGCCGATGGCCTGCTTCGCCAGCAGCCAGTTGCCGAGCTTGAGGCCCTTCGCGGGGAGCACCAGACGCTCAAACTGGGGGAGACCGCCGAGTTTGACGCCTATCGCGCAGACATCGAGGTTTCGGGCATCTCAGGCGCAGGCGCACTAACGCTTGATGACGCGCTTGAGATTTCGTATGCGGACGGGCTCCTGACCGTGCGCTTCCACGATCAAGACGTCGCGGCGGGCAGACCAGAGCGATCCGTTCCGCTGAATACCCTTGATGACCTGCGCGTGGTTGTCGATACATCAGCCGTGGAGATCTATGCCAATGGTGGTGCGGAAGTCTTCTCGACGCGCTGGTTCCCGACGGGGGAGAAGATGGCCGTGTGCCATACGTTCGAAGCGGCAACAGCCGAGGCTTGGCCACTCGAGGATGCAATGGCTCACGCCTTTGCCTAACTCCAGCAGGCATCCGTAACTGCCCGTCTACCTCGTGTGATATCGCGCTTGCGGACCAAGCGCGTCTAAGGTGAATAAGTGCCGCGCGCCGCGCCGTACAATAGGCGCGACGTGCGGCACAGTTCATCAGAGGAGGCCACTATGGGCAAGTTCGTCGTCAAGGCTACCGAGAAGGGCGCTCGCTTTAACCTCGTGGCGAGCAACGGACAGGTTATCGCAACATCGCAGACCTACAAGGCGTTGAGGAGCTGCCTGGGCGGCGTGAACAGCGTGCGCGTGAACGCTCCCGTCGCAGCAATCGAGGACCAGACACAGGAAGACTGGACTAAGGAGAAGTGCCCCAAGTTCCAGGTCTATCTGGACAAGGCCGGCGAGTTCCGCTTCCGTCTGCTGGCAAAGAATGGCCAGAACATTTGCCATGGTGAGGGCTATACCCAGCTGCGGAGCTGCCTGAGTGGTATCGAGAGCGTGCGCAAGAACGCTGTTGACGCAGAGGTTGAGCAAGCAGAGGCGTAGGCGCCACGCTTTTTCACGAGCAACGGGTCAAGAGACTCTCATGACCACAACGCTCAACGAGGCTAGCCGTTCCTATCAATGAGGGGCGGCCAGCTTTGCTGGGCGTTCTTTTGTTTGAGTCCCGCTGCTCATATCCATAAAAGGGGAGGTAGATGATGCAATATCGCAAGGACCGCTATGGGAACGACATCTCGATTCTCGGGTTTGGCTGCATGCGCTTCTCTCGCAAGGGCGTTGCGATTGACTACGAGAAGGCCGAGGCTGAGATGCTTCGCGCCGTCGAGCTTGGCGTGAACTACTTCGATACGGCGTACATCTATCAGGGCTCGGAGGAACTGGTTGGCGAAGTCATGACGCGAAACAACCTCCGGAACCAGGTGCGTATTGCTACCAAGCTTCCTCAGTACCTCGTGAAGACGCGCTCGGCTCTTGACCGCTTCTTTGACGAGGAGCTACGCCGTTTGCAGACCGACTACATCGACTTCTATCTGATGCACATGTTTACTGACGTGGCACAGTGGCAGAACTTGCAGCAGTTTGGAATCGAGGAATGGCTACAGGAGAAGAAGGCGTCTGGCGCCATCAGGCAGGTGGGCTTCTCATATCACGGTGGGACTGACGGCTTCGTCAAAATCCTTGATTCCTACGATTGGGATATGTGCCAAATCCAGTACAACTACCTAGATGAGCATACACAGGCGGGTCGTGCCGGCCTTATGGCAGCCGCCGAGAAGGGCATCCCTGTGGTCATCATGGAGCCCCTGCGTGGTGGGAAGCTGGTCAATCTGCTTCCCAAAGAAGCGCGCGACTTGGTGGCGACCAACCCGCATGGGTGGAGCGCGGCAGAGCTCGCCTTCCGGTGGTTGTGGAACCAACCGCAGGTCACCTGCGTACTTAGCGGTATGAATTCGCTTGACATGGTGGAAGAGAACTGTCGTGTGGCCGGTGTGGTGGTGGCTGATTCGTTCACGGAGGAAGACTTCTCGCTGGTTGCGGATATTTGTGAGGCCATCAAGCGGCGCGTGCGCGTGGGATGCACCGGCTGCGGCTACTGCATGCCCTGCCCCAAGGGAGTGGATATCCCTGCGCTCTTCCGCTGCTGGAACGAGATGTATACCGAGGGAAAGAACTACGGGCGCAGGGAGTATTGGCAGACCGTCTCGCTGCGACGTGAGAAGCCCTTTGCGCGTCAGTGTGTGAAGTGCGGCGCGTGTGAGTCCCATTGTCCGCAGAAGCTGCCCATACGCGAACTGATTCACATCGCGGACCGAGAGCTGCGGCCGCTTCCTTGGCGTATCGCTGGTGACATTGCGCGCAATTTCTCGGTCGGTTAGCGCTCTGAGCGCTACAGTAGGGAAGTGCGGCATCTGATGGCCGCACATTCGTGGCGTTTTTTCGCAGCCATCCTGCGGTTTTGCGAAAAAAGTGCCCACGAATGTGCGGTTATTTCCGACATTATGCGGACGTCACTCGTGTAAGGGATAGGAGGGACCAGCGCTGACTGACAAAGTTGACATCGAGGGCATCTTCCGTCGCCATGTCAAGACCGTGTGGCGGCTGTGCTACTCATACCTGGGGTCTTCGGCGGACGCGGAGGATGCAACGCAGGCGACGTTCATGCGGCTGGTGGACCACCCTCGTACGTTTGAGAGTGAGGAGCACGAGCGAGCATGGCTTCTGGTGGTTGCAGCCAACATTTGCAAGGACGTGCTCAAGAGCGCGGCGCATACCCGTGTTGTGGCACTTCCCGAAGAGGGGCCCGAGCCCGTTGCCGACTCGACGTCAGGTGCGGGCGTAGATCCAGCCGAGGTCGTGGTAAAGCAAGACGACGAAGTCCTCCAGGCCGTTCTCGCGTTGCCAGAGAAGTACAAAGAGGTCGTCTACCTGCACTATTACGAGGGGTGGAAGACCGAAGACATCGCACGACATGTAGGCGCGCCTCCGTCTACGGTGCGAAATCGATTACGCGATGCACGGGGATTGCTAAGGAAGGCGTTGGGAGGTGAGCGAACATGACGGATGACTGGTTTGATGACACGGATCTTCTTTCGGAGGACCTGGCCTTCGACGAGGAATTGCGTGCGCATCTGCGCTCCTCGTTTGACGCCATCGGTCCGAGCCAGGAGGCTGAGGATCGCATGCTCGCCAACCTGCTCGCTGCGCAAGCTGCGCAAAGCGAACAAGCCGACCATCAGGCCGCGGTTGTCGAACCCATTGAGCTTCCCGATGTCGACGAGGACGGCTTCAAACTGGTGTGGAATGCCCCCGATAAGACTGCTCGCCGTCGCCCGCGGTGGCGGATAAACCTTGCCGCCGCTGCATCAATTGCAGCAGTTGCCATAAGCGTGGGCGTGATGTTCTCGTTGGGCAACATGCATTCCAAAAACACCGCTCCTGACACGGTGGCCGAAGAAGCTACCTACAATGCCGAATCTGAATCTGCGGCGCCGATGGGTGCTGAAAAGAACGTTTCCGGGAATGCAGCAGAGGCGGATACCGTTGCGCTCGAGGCGGTTGGTGACGCCGCAGCGTCAACCGAGGAGTCTGATCAGGAACAAGCCATTCCCAACGACCTCGTCTTCTCTGGTGGCGCCTTTGACGTAACAGGCGATCCTTCGTATGCGCTTGCGGTGACCTACCAAGAGGTGCGACTGTACGACGGCAGGGTGCTCCATATCGCTGAGCATCAGGGCGAACCAGTCATCATTGCCGAGGAATGGGTTGAGGACTTGGTCGAGGAGGCAGAGGCCTTTTCGGACGACGGCTTTGAATCCGTGAAATGCTGGGTGTATCGACTCCCTGTAAGCGACGATGGCCTGTACGTGGTTCGCTACCTTGAGGACGGCAGTGCCTTTGCCATCCGCGTCGATGGAACGTGATTCGTGAAGGACTGATGGAGAGCCGACAAGGGGCCCTCCCTTCTCGTGTTAGAGGTAGGTACACGAGAAGGGAGGGCCCCATGGCCATCAAGACAAGCTTCAAAGATCGGGCACTGGCACTCATTTTGGCCGGCATGCTGGCCACTGCGCCGCTTTCGGGATGCGGGTCGACTCAGGTACAGACGCAGCCAAGCACCAAGACCGAGACGGGGAGTGTTAACTCATACACCCTCACTGAGACCGAAGCCCTGCCCATGTATGACTCCTATGCAGCGGAAGATTGCATGGTCGAGCCTTGGATTGACGTGGAGTTCAACACCGAGGAATACGCGGCCATTGATGAGGGCGGGTTTATCTCTACGGCGACTAGGCCCCTATCGACCGTCTCGGCAGATGTGGACACGGCAAGCTGGTGCAATCTGCGTCGTATGGCGCGCGACGGCTATCACCTCGCCTACACGGACGGCAATAATCCCGAGGCCATTGATGACTACGGATACGACTACTACGCCATCCCGGCGGGCGCTGTTCGTATCGAGGAGATGCTCAACTATTTCTCGTACGATTATGCCGTTGGCAAGACGAAGGATGAGCGCTTTGGCATCACCACACATCTGGGGCCCTGCCCTTGGAACCCGGATACCGAGCTCCTGACCGTGGGCTTTGCGGCTGCGCCAGAGGATGTCGCCTCGCAGAAGGGTCGCAACCTGGTGTTTCTTATCGATGTGTCTGGCTCCATGGATAGCCGCGACAAGCTGGAGCTTTTGCAGGACGCATTTGAGGTGCTCGTTGATCAGCTTGACGCTCATGACCGCGTGTCCATCGTGACCTATGCAAGTGGAGAGGACCTGGTGCTTGACGGCGTGTCTGGTGATAACCATCGCGAGATTCTGCGTGCCATCAGGCGCCTGAGGGCGGATGGATCGACCAACGGAGAGCGCGGGCTTGAGCTTGCGTATGAAGTCGCCGAGCGCAACTTTATCGAAGGTGGCGTCAACCGCATTGTCATGGCTTCTGACGGTGATCTGAACGTGGGAATGACAAGCGTGTCCGACCTGCACGACTATGTCTCGAAGAAGCGCGATACGGGCATTTATCTGTCCGTCCTGGGCTTTGGGTCCGGTAATTACAAGGACACCAAGATGGAGACCCTGGCAGACGACGGTAATGGTTCCTATCACTACATCGACTGTATTGACGAGGCTGAACGTGTCTTTGGCGAGCGTCTGTGCGCGAACTTGGTGCCGTTTGCGGATGACGTCAAGGTTCAGGTTGAGTTCAATCCTGCGCAGGTCAAGGCCTATAGGCTCATCGGCTATGAGAACCGCGCGATTGCTGACGAGGACTTCCGCGATGACACGGTTGATGCAGGAGACGTTGGCCCAGGTGCACAGTTCACGGTGGCTTACGAGATTGTCCGCGCGGACTCTGACTTTGAGGTTGCAGGCAGCGATCTCAAGTATCAGGAGAACGTGACGACGGGCTCCGACGAATGGTTGACAGCAACCATTCGCTACCACGCCTTTGATGACGACAAGGTCCATGAGCAGGAACTGATTGTCGACAAGGATGCCTGGACGGAGAACCCGGGCGAGGATTGGAGCTTCCAGGCGGCAGTCATCGAGCTGGGTATGCTGATGCGCGACTCCGAATACGCGGGGACGTCAAGCTTTGAACAGATTCGCAAGCTCGCGGGGACCGACCGCGACGGCTTCCTCGATGTGGTCGAGCTGCTCTAGGCAATCACGATCATTGAATACCTGGCGGCTTGTCATTACGATGACAAGCCGCCAGGTCTTTCTCAAAATGGTGGGCTATGGTGGGCTATATGAGGCCGAGCACGAAGGCGACGACGCAGCAGATGGCTGCCACGCTCACCATGTTTGCACCCATCCAAGCAGCGACGGCCCCAACTACCAGCGCGGCAACTCCTGCAAGCGGCGTCTCGCAGGTCTCAACGATGGCGGGAAAGGTCATGACCGCAAGGGTTACATAGGGTACGTAATGAAGGAACGAGCGCAAGAAACGGCTGGTCAGAGGCTTTCTGATCAGCGTGAGCGGCAGAAGGCGGATGGCGATGATGGTCGCGCCCATCACGATGATAGAACCCCAGATGCTAGGCTGCATGATCCGCCTCCTTCTCATCGTCAGCGACTGGCCAAGCTAGTGCCGCAAGGGCGGAAATGATTACGGTCAGCACGATGGTCCTCGTGCCACTTGACCAGGCGGCAGTCACGGGGATGAGATAGCTGGCAACATAGCTTGCCGCAAAGCTTACGGCTACGCACAGGCGCACCACACGGTTGTCACGGGCGGCGGGCATGATGACCGCCAAAAACATGCCAAAGAGCGAGGCCGAGAGCGCCGTGACCACGCGGGCCGGCAGGAGGTTTCCCGCGATGATGCCCGCCGAGGTGCCGATGCACCACAGCGGTATCGAAGCGAGCATGGCGCCATACTGGTACGGAGGGTCCACCGCACCTGGCCGTGCGATGGCAAGGCCAAAGATCTCGTCCGTGACGCCCAGGCCCACACCGATGCGGTGGACAAACGGCGTCTTCGGATCAAAGCGCTGGGAAAGCGCCGTGCTCATGAGCAGATAGCGGGCGTTTGCGACGATGCTTCCTACAATGATCTCGAGGTAGGAGGCGTGCGCAGCTATGAACGTGAAACCCGCGTATTCTCCAGCCGAGGCCACGCAAAGAGCGCTCGCCATGAAGCCTTGAAATGCGTTGAGTCCCGCGTTGCGTGCGGCAATGCCCAACGAGAAGGCTACTGCCAGATAGCCCAGCCCGATGGGAAAGCCATCACGCAGGCCCCCCGTGAACGAGTGGCGAGCCGTCATGCGCGCTGCTCCATAACGAACTGCTCAAAGGCCAGACGCTCCTCTTCGGTGCGCAGACGCGCCACATACATCTGGTTGCAGAGGTCGTCGGAGAGTGCGTCAGGGATGCGACCGGTCATGGCTAGGACGTTCCCATAGCGCTCGAAAATCTCGGCCTCGCTGTGCACGTAGGTGTGGCAGTCGCGGCGGCCTGCATAGCAGGCATAGTAGAGGTCATCACTCTCGGGCTGGCGGCGCTCATCAAAGCAGACCATGTCCGCCCATATCTGGTACGTATCTGCCGAGTGTGCAAAGTTGAGCATGTCAGGCGTATAGCCTCCGGGCGGGCGCACGTTGACCTCAAGACCGACGTAGTCACCCACGCCGCCCAGGCCGGGCTTGTCCTCAGTCAGTCGGAAGAACTCCATGTGCACAAAACGGCTCTTCAGCCCAAAGCTCTTCGCTGCGGCGCGGCCGAGGGCCTGCAGCTTGGGATCCACCGTGGGGCGCGCATGATAGGCCACATCCAGCTGGTACTTCACCACGTCGGACATGGAGGGCGGGAACTCGCACTGGTTCTCAAAGAGCGGGTTGCCGTTACTGTCAAGAATGGCCTCGTAGCTGCAGATGTCGCCGGTAACGTATTCCTCGATGACGTAGGGTTCGTCCAGAACACGCGAGAAGAAGGCTTTGAGCTCGTCGGCATCAGAAATCTTAGTCGCTCCGCCCGAACCGACGCCCTTCTCGGGCTTGGCAAAGAGAGGATAGCCAACTTTGCGGGCAAATTTCTGCGCAGCCTGCAAGGTGGTCACGCGTGCCTGACGTGCCGTGGGGACCTTGCCTGCCGCATAGAGCGGCTTCATCTCTGCCTTTGACTGCCAGCGAGCCATCTGCGCGGCGTTCGCTCCCGTGGTGATGTTGAAGTCGTCGCGCAGGCGCGCGTCTTGCGACAGCCAGTACTCGTTGTTGGACTCCAGCCAGTCAATCTTTCCGTACTTCCACGTGAAGTAACCGACGGCACGAAGGACCTGGTCATAGTCCTCAAGCGAGGGTGTCCAGTAGTATTCGGTCAGGACTTCCTTGAGCGGGTTGGGGATGGCGTCATACGGGGTATCGCCAATGCCGAGCACGGTAGCGCCGTTGCGACGCAGTGCAGCGCAAAAGTGCCAGTACGTATCTGGGAACTGCGGTGAAATAAAAACAAAGTTCATGATGGCTCCTTCCATGGGGCGTCATGATAGCAGGTCCATGTGTCGGTACGGTTATGAGACAATCGAGACCTATCCTGTAATGCCTGCGTGGGGCATCTCGGAGGTGCCTCGCGATGGCCCACAGGGCTTGCGACTGGTCGGGAATCGACCGTCTCGAAGGGGGGCGTATGTGTGATACGGATTACGAACTGCTGTGTGCACAGCTTCGAGAGCTCTCAGAGGCCGAGCCGCACTGGCTGCCCGTACTTGCCAATGCCTCGGCTCTGATCATGGAGGCGTTACCCAACCTGAACTGGGCTGGATTCTATCTGACCGACGTCGGTGCTGAAGCGCCGTCGCTTGTGCTCGGACCCTTCCAGGGAAAGGTTGCCTGCGTGCGCATCCCGTATGGCAGGGGTGTCTGTGGTACCGCCGCAGCCCAGAACAAGCCGCAGCTTGTGCCTAACGTGCATGAGTTTCCTGGTCACATTGCGTGTGACAGCGCATCGAATTCGGAAGTGGTCATCCCGCTGCATGCGTCGGGCAGTGTCATTGGCGTGCTTGACCTAGACAGTCCCTTGCTCAGTCGCTTCTCGGACAAGGACTTTGCAGGCTTGCAGGCAGTTGTGAGTACGGTTGAGACCTGCGCGTCCTTTGTGGGTCTGCCCTTTGGCCGATAGTCAACTGCATCTTGTCCACACACCTTTGTGTTTCGCGTTAGCATCAGACCATCAGAAAGCCGACTAAGGGGGACCTCATGAGGCGCGACTATATTACCCGGTACAGCAACGCACTTGGGAAGGACATGAACGTCATCGTGTACGGCGATGGTGGCTATCCCGTTGTTGTGTTCCAGGCGCAGAACTCGAAGTGCAATAACTTTGAGGACTTCGGCATGATCGACACGATTTCTGACTACATTGACTCTGGCACGCTGCAGATCTTCAGTGTGGATAACAACGACGAGGAGAGCTGGTCCGATACCTGGGGCGACCGAGCCCATCGTGCCCAGCGACAAGAGGACTACTTCCGCTTTGTGACGGACGAGCTCATTCCGCTGGTCCACGAGATCAACGGCACGGATCGTCGGCCGCTGGCCACTGGTTGCTCCATGGGCGCGACGCACGCGGCACTTGCGGCGTTCCGCCGTCCGGACCTTTTCCAGGGCTGCATCGCACTTTCCGGCGTGTACGACACCAAGATGTTCTTTGGCGACTGGATGAATGACGTCCTCTACGGTAACTGCATCACGGCGTTTCTTCCCAACATGCCGGCTGACCACCCGTATGTAAAGATCTACGCCAGGCGCCAGCTGGTACTCTGCGTCGGACAGGGTGCATGGGAGGAGCAGGGCATCGCTGACCTGCGCGTCATTCGTGACACGTGCCGTGCAAAGGGTATCTCTGTGTGGTGCGACTTCTGGGGCGACGACGTCTACCATGACTGGCCGTGGTGGAAGAAGCAGCTTCGCTACTTCCTGCCCATTGTCCTGGAGGACATGGAGAAGACCTTTGCGGAGGAGGCTATCTGGTAGCCGCCGCGCACTCGGGCTTATCAATAACAGAAGAGGCTCCTTGCCGTCATTCCTCTCCCCGATAGAGGGCATGCGGCGGTCGAATGCTGCCGCAGGGTTACGTTGCGCTGGCGTAGCCTATCAACCATCTATGCAGAGTCTGAAAGGGGAGCAACATGGCAGAGATTGACAAGGCGTCCATCGAGCGTGAGGAAATCTGGTTTGACTCCTCAGATGGGAGCTCGCGCATTCATGGGTACATCTGGTGGCCCAAAGGCATGGGGCCCGATGCGGCTGCCGATGATCCGTGGGGTGCGGTGGAGAAGCCGCGGGGCGTCGTCCAGATCGTGCACGGCATGGCTGAGCATCTGGGACGCTATGGTGACTTTGCCCGGTTCCTTGCGTGCAACGGGTTTGTCGCCTGCGGTCATGACCATATCTGCCACGGTGGCAGCTCGACGCGCGACCGTTGGGGAAAGCTTCCGCTCAAGACGGGCAAAGAAATCCTGATCAATGACGTGGGCCGTATGCGCGGCATTATCCACGACAAGCTTCCGGAGGGAACTCCTCATTTCATCTTCGGTCATTCCATGGGCAGCTTCGTCACGCGTGCCTACATCGCTCGCCAGGGCAAGGGCCTTGCGGGCGCTATCATCTGCGGCACCGGCCACATTCCGCCTGCGACATCGTCGATGGGCAGCCTTGCCTGTAAGATGATTGCAACCTTCAAAGGCGAGGATACCGTCAGCCCGCTTATCGAGGGCATGGGCGTCGGGGCGTATTCCAAGGCAATCAAGGACGCACGCACTCCGGTTGACTGGCTGTCTTACAACGAGGACAACGTCAACACCTACATTGCCGACGAATGCAGTGGTTTCTCATTCTCGGTTGGTGGCTACAACGCCCTGATGGGTCTCACGCGCGAGGTCTGCGACATGTCGTGCTGCGTCCTCGTTCCGCCCGAGCTGCCGTTGCTCTACATCGCCGGAGAGGGCGATCCCGTCGGATCGATGGGCGAGGGTGTGCGCATTGCGGCGCAGATGGCCCGTGATGCCGGTAGCCAGGATGTGACCTGCACGATTTACGAAAACATGCGCCACGAGATTCTGAACGAGACTGATCACCAGCGTGTCTATGACGACGTCTTGGGCTGGATTGAGCAGCGCCTCCCGTAACACATCGATCTACCTGCACGGAAAGGAAACATCATGGCACAGTACGTGATTGCGCTTGACCAAGGCACCACCTCCTCGCGCGCCGTCTTGATTGACAAAAAGGGGCAGATGATTGACGTCGCACAACGCGAGTTCCCGCAGATCTACCCCTCTCCCGGTTGGGTCGAGCACAACCCTCAGGACATCTTGCTCTCCCAGATTGGTTCGCTGTCTGAGCTTGTTGGGCGCAATAATCTGAAGGCTGCCGACATTGCCGCCATTGGCATCGACAACCAGCGCGAGACGACGCTTGTCTGGGATCGCACGACTGGTGAGCCCATCGCCAACGCAATCGTCTGGCAATGCCGTCGTACCGCACGTCTCGTCGACGAGCTCTGCGGTGATCCCCAGATTGCGCAGACCATCCAGGAGAAGACGGGCCTTCTGCCAGACGCGTACTTCTCGGCCAGCAAAATCAAGTGGCTGTTGGACAACGTGGACGGTGCCCGTGATCGTGCCGAGGCTGGGGAGCTCATTTTTGGCACGGTCGACACATGGCTGATTTGGGTGCTGACTGGCGGTGCCGTGCATGCGACCGATGTCACCAATGCAAGCCGGACCATGCTCTTCAACATTCATGAGGGGGCGTGGGATCCGTGGCTGCTCGACCTCTTTACGGTCCCCGCATCCATGATGCCTGAGGTTCGGCCGTCCTCTGGCTCCTTTGGAGAGACGCACTATCTGGGCATACCTCAGGGCATTCCCATCATGGGCGTTGCCGGTGACCAGCAGGCGGCCCTTTTTGGCCAGTGCTGCTTCGAAGCTGGCCAGGCAAAGAATACCTATGGTACGGGCTGCTTCCTGCTCCTTCATACGGGTGCCGAGGCCTGCCATTCAAAGAACAATCTGGTTACGACTATTGCAGCGTCTGCTCCGGGCACGGGCCATCTCGAGTATGCACTCGAAGGCAGCGTCTTCATGGCAGGCGCAACCATTCAGTGGCTGCGCGATGAGGTAGGCTTGCTTACCAATGCCGCTGATTCCGAAGCCATGGCGCTAGCCGAGACGGATACGGGTGGCGTATACCTGGTGCCGGCCCACACGGGTCTTGGCGCTCCGTACTGGGAGCCCGATGCTCGTGGCACGCTGGTTGGCCTCACTCGCGGCACCAACAGGAACCACATTGTCCGAGCGGCGCTTGAAGCCATGGCATATCAGATTTCAGACCTCGTAAAGGCCATGGAAGCTGATTCGGGTGCTCCGCTCACGCAGCTTAACGTGGACGGCGGTGCCTCGCGTAACAACTTCCTCATGCAGTTCCAGTCTGATGTGCTCGGCTGCGAGCTGCATCGCCCGCAGAACCCAGAGACAACGGCGCTCGGCGCGGCGTATCTTGCGGGTCTTGCCGCGGGGTTCTGGGAGGACACCAATGCGCTCAAGGCGTTGAGGTCAAACGACGACGTCTTTACGCCCAAGATGTCGCGCGTACGCGCAGCAGAGCTTCTGGATGGCTGGGCGGATGCGGTGCGCAGGACCATCATGTAGGGGTACAAGGCAAGTAGGTGCCCGCCAGCAGGGGACGGGCATGCAAAGGGTACGAAGGACAGTTCGGTGAGACAAAGGGGGCTCAGTCATGGCATTTAAGAAGGACGAGATTTTCGAGAAGATTACGGACATTGCAGAGGATGCCGGAGAAAAGGCTTCGAGCTTCTTCGAGAAGGTTAAGCCTGCAGTAGCAAGTGCAGCCGAGAAGGCGGGACAGATGGCTGAGGCCGCAAAACCGCATGTAGACAAGGTTGTTGAGAGTGTCACGGCTGCGGCAGGGACGGTTGCCGAGGCTGCAATTCCGGCGTTTCAGCAGGCGGCTGAGGCTGCGAAGCCGGTTGTCGACCAGATTGCCGAGGCTGCGAAGCCGGTGGTCGGCCAGATAACCGAAGTCGCGAAGCCGGTTGTTGACCAGGTCGCAGAGAAGGCCGCTCCCGTTGTCGAGCAGGCACGCCCGCATGTTGAGAAGGCCGCTGCCACGGCATCTGACGCGCTGGGCAAGGCGGTGGACTTCCTTGAGATTAAGACCGGGCGTGATCTTGATGGTGATGGCTTCATTGGCGCGGTGCTGGTTGAAGATGGTGGGTCTCCAGTTGCTCCAACCGAGGACGATGCCGAGTACGAGGTAGTCGAGGAAACCGCGGTCGTCGAGGATACCGCTGAGGATGCCGAGGTCGCTGACGCTGAGGTTGCGGAAGAGATCGCACCTGAGCCGGAGCCCGAAGAGGCACCTCTCGTTGGCGAGCCCGTGGTCGACGACGAGGTAGTCGACGCAATCGTAGACGAGATCGTGGCCAACGCGACAGGCGAATAGGCCTAGATCGTAATTGCGAGAACAGGGGGAGGCCCCAATGACACAAAGCTGTGTCATTGGGGCCTCCCCCTGTTCTTAGGTGCTCTCTACGCGTGGTGTAGATGCTCGCCTTCGGGGTTCCATCCATGGCGAGGATTTCGAGGACCGCGAGGGTCA
>JAUNJR010000249.1 GCA_030533135.1 Coriobacteriales bacterium | reverse complement strand
GACGCGTTCTGGCGCTTCATCCGCGAGCTGGGTCACATCTACAAGGACGAGCCAGCTCTGTGGGAGCAGGACTACCTCGACGCGGGCTTCGTGTGGCGCGTCGTGCAGGCCGACCAGGATGTGGTCTACGCCTTCGAGCGCGTTTCCAAAAAGGGCGAGCGCGTGCTGTTTGTCATGAACCTCTCCTGGCAGAGCCATGAGAAGTACGAGATCAAGATTCCCGACGCCAAGAAGGCAAAGGTGCTCATCGATACCGACTGGAACCGCTACGGTGGCAACACGTTCGATGTAGAGGGTCAGATTATCGCAGTTTCGAAGGGTGTTCTGAAGGTTGACCTGCCGTCCTGCTCTGGCAAGCTCCTGAAGCTGTCATAGTGCGGCGGTAAACGAATTAAAGCGGCGGTTCGAGGCTAACCTCGAGCCGCCGCTTTTTTAGTACGTGAGGGCGTTACGGCCAGAGAAAGCAAGATGGGGAATCGGTGCTAGCTCTGCACGTGCTGGCAAGATGGCCTCATAGAACGGGTCGGCCATGACGAAGGTGGCCCGCGAGAGTGCCACCTCGACTTCCTCCTCACCATCAGCTGCAATATCGCAGGGAGCGAGAAGCTCGCGTGAGGCCTCAGTGGGGCAGATGATGCGACATGCTGCTGCACCAGAGAGCTCCTGGGCTGCTGCTAATGAACCGCAGATGACGGGGTCGCCAATGAGGCAGTGGGTGCCGTTGGCGTGCTGGGCTCGCACATCACGGCAAGGAAAGACGAGCGCTTTGGAGACAGCAGCTTCCTGCAGTGCCTGAGCAAGAATCGGTTTGAATGCGGTCACATCGGCACCGACCGCGAAGGGAGTCCCCACGACAAAGGGGGTGCCAAATTGGTTGCGAAGCACTTTGGCCGTGGCCAACCCAGTTGCGGAGACAACCAGATTGACGGATGCCTCGGAGGCGCGCGTCAGCTCGTCGAGTGTGCTGCCCATGGCCCAGCAGGAGGTGACGGTGAAGCCCGACTGCTCACAGAACTGCCGGAGGTTATCAGCTGCATCGGGAGCGTGATAGTCGAGGGGTGTGACGCCCAAGATATTCACGGTCTGTTCCTTGGACGGTAAAGGTTCCACAAACCGACGAGCGACTTCTGCAAGTGCGTTTCCCGCTCCCACAACGTAGTCGTGCATGCCATTGGTTTGTACGTGCAAGCAGGGGATGCCCGTCCGCTGCTCGATGAGGCGGCATATGGCCATAAAGTCGGTACCGTTGATCCACGGGATGGGGGAGCTGCAAAGCGCAATGAAACGCGGGCGGAGCTCTTGTGCCGTGCTCACCACGTCATGGATGAGCTTGTCATCGTTGCCCAGGATAGCGTCGCGTTCAGTGAGGCCCGTGATGAAGATGAGGCTGTCGTGGTCGTACCAGCGGGTCTCGTCGTGCGTGTTGTAGGTGGAGTTGCAACCTGATGGGTCGTGAATCACCACCATGCCGCCCAGCTCAAAGAGGGCGGAGCATGCGCCGGAAACGTCTCCGGTGTAGACCGGCAGTATGCGGTTGCTGCGGTTCATCTCGT
>JAUNJR010000248.1 GCA_030533135.1 Coriobacteriales bacterium | reverse complement strand
CGGCAAAACGTCGCCACCTACTTCCCCGTTCCCCAGAAAGCGTGTAATCATCTTTCTGGTCGAGAGTTCGCCATGGCCTATCTACCTGTTCTTTTATGGAACAATGACTCCAGTTCACGAAAATGATTGCACACTTTCTGACGCGAAAAGTCTGCTCAACGAGTAGGAGGTTGATGATGGCGCTGCTCCTTGGACGTGGATCGGCTGTCGAGTGGCTGAGGCGCAATCGAACCATTGACGTCATCCAAAACCGATTCGCCCTTCCGTATGATAGCCTCGAAGGAAGCCGCCGACAGTTTGAACGATTCGCAGCAGAGGAACTCGCTCCTCTTACCAGGCCCATTCAACTCGTAGTGTGGAAGCAGGAAGACCGCAGGCGCACCGCCGTGACTGATTGCCACGTGCTCAACATTGCCAGCGGAACGTATCCGGCGATACGCATCTCACGGTTGCTCTATTGCTCAACGCCCGAGCTTACCTTTGTACAGATGGCCAACCTCCTTGACGAGGAGCAGCTTCTCTTCCTAGGCATGGAGTTGTGTGGACGCTTCGGCATTGACGATGGCGTCTTTCTTAGGCCTCAGACAACTACCCCAGAGACGCTCATCGCGCAGGCTCAAGACCTTCCCGGCGTGCACGGCCGATCCAAGGCGCTTGCGGTTGCACCACACATCATAGCTGGAGCAGCCTCCCCGATGGAAATCGCTCTTGCGCTTATCCTCAGTACGCATCGTGAACAGGGCGGCTATGGCTTGCCAGTTCCTGAGCTCAATCACAGGCTTACGGTCGAAGGATCTGCTCGCCTCATTTGGGACGAGGACTACATCACACCTGACCTGCTTTGGGCCAATGCAAAGCTAGCAATTGAGTACGATAGCGAGCTTCATCACACGGCGGCAGACCGCATTGCTCATGACGCGTTACGCCGTAACGTCCTGCAGGAGCTAGGCTATCGAGTTATCACTGTTACCACCCAACATCTACGTACTCCGCTGCAGATTGAGCGGGTGGCACGTGCTGTCGCCTTAGCGCTTGGAAGGGAGCCTGAACTTGGCGACGACGAGGAGCGAACGCGACGCCTCAGTTTTCAGGCACGCATGTATCACCTCGGAGCGCATCCGGAAGAGCTTCTCGGCATTCTACCGCACAAGAAGCAGCCTCAACGTGGCTGGCGTGCGCGGCGGTAAGGTCATCCTCTAAGCGAAGTTGGGAACAACCGTTGCCTCCGCCTGTGAGACGTCCCTACAGCGAAAAAGTGTGTAATCATTTCTTTGGACCAGATGTCAATCACATTATTTACCTGCTAGTTTGTGAACTGACTTTCTCGCTGCGCAAAGATGATTGCACACTTTTTCACCCTCAAGCGAGCGTCGGCTTCAATGCGAGCCTCATCGACTCTTTGGAGCAGCCCCTATGCTACGCTGGGTTTACCGGGCGCCTAAGCTAGCGCGTCCCGGCCTCACAGGCCCACAGGAGGGGAGAGAGATGACGCGCATCCTACTGAGAGCTGATGACCTCGGATACTCCGAAGGCGTCAACTGCGGACTTGCCTGGG
>JAUNJR010000006.1 GCA_030533135.1 Coriobacteriales bacterium | reverse complement strand
TCGGGCTCCGGCTCAAAGACGGGCTCGGGCTCGGGTTCCGGCTCGGGCACAAACTCGGGTTCTGGCTCGACTGCCAGCTCTGGCTCGGGTTCGGGCTCGAAAATCTGCTCGGCCTCAACCACGGGCTCGGGCTCCGGCTCAGCCTCCACGACTGGCAGAGGCTCAAGATCCGGCACTGTCACGAGCAGGGGCTCGAGGTCAAACTCGTCGTATTGCTCCACTTCGGGTACGGTCAAGGACTCAGGTGCCACCTCAGGTTCAGGTGCTGCCTCAGGCTCAGGCGCGGGCACAAACTCGCTCGCGTACGCATCCTCAGGCTCATCGTCCCAATCAGAAAGGACTTCGTACTCAGCGTCGGGAATCAGGTCATCGTCGTCGCCGCCAAACAGCGAGAACGGCTCCTCCGTCGGTATCTCCTCCGGCTCGATGACACCCCAGTCCTGCGGAATGGGCTCATCAAAGTCGCTCTCGGAGTAAGCATCGAGCTCGTCATCGTACGTGTCAACCTCGTCGAGCTGCTCGGGCTCTTCGATGGCATCGGAATTCGCGTCAGAAGGCTCATCAAACACGGGTTCATCAAGATCCACCAGCCCAGCTGCCGGCACCTCATCAACCGCTTCGCCCTCGTCGACAGGCTCAAAGCCCGTCTCGACAGTCTCGACAATCTCGTCAGCCGCATACTCCGCAGACTCAAACTCTGCACCCTCGAAATCGACGGGACCAAAGCCGTCGAGCGGCTCGTCCTCAAACTCCGTGTCAAATGCTGCATCCAGCATCTGGTCATCCGCACGCCCACCACCAAAGAGTGAGGTGCGCAAACCGCTGAAGAACCCACCAATCTTGCCAAAGAACGAGGTCTTCTTATTAGTGCGCTTCCGATTCCTTCGACTGTGACGCTCATCGCCCCACTCGTCATGGTCGTTGTCGAAACCATAGCTTCCGTTGTCAAACTTGTCTTCGGGGCGAACGCTGCGGCTAATCAGCTGAGGCTCAATGTACTCAATCTCGCAACCGTGCGGCAGCATGTGCAGAGACTCAATGACCTCCTTGCCATGGCGCACGCCAACAATCTCCTCATAGCGTTCAGTCACGATCTGCGGCTTGATTCCGGGCTCCTCCTCGGGCTCCGGCTCTGCTTGGCGCACGCGTGCGAAGGAAGGAACGAAGGAGTCGGCAGCCGCCGGCTGCTGAGTCACACGCGCAGCGGGCTCGGCAACTTCATCCTCGACAACAGGAGCAAATGAGCCGGTGCGCTCCGCCTCGTATTCCTCGTAAGCGGCGTCGGCTTCTGCACTGAAGTCCTCGCCTGCCTCTTCCACAAGGGCATACTCCTCAAATGCGTCAAGGCCCTCGTAGTCGGCAGCGTCAGGCTCAGCATACGTATTGGTCCCAGGCAGCTCGTCGAAAGCCTCAAGCTCGTCGTCGTAGCCCTCGTCCGCAGCGGCGATATCGAGCTCATCAAACGCTGCATAATCTTCTGGCTCGTCCAGATCGTCGAAGTCGAACGGCTCGTCAAGGTCGTCAAACTCAGCGTCTTCCTCTACGAACTCTTCAGCCTCCTCCACGGGCTCCTGCTTCTTGGAGCGGCGATCGATGGCAGTATGCGCATAACCCTCGGCGGCATCCTTGGCAGGACGGACCTTGTCAAGCACGCCAAGCATAGCGGCAACGGAGGCCTTGTTGTCGTTGGCGCCCTCCGTGTATGCAGAGAAGCGCTGATAGATGGCATCAATGCCCAGCGCAAGGGGCGGCAGGGCAGCAATCAGGCCCACAACCCAGAGCACGCGGCGCGCAACCTCGGGCACAAAGCCGAACAGCTGGAAGATGCCCAGAATGCATGCAATGCCCACGCAGTACGGAGCAATGGTCTTCACCAGCGGCTGGAAGCGGGCCACTGAAGGCTTGCTGAGCAGGCTCTCGCGCGATGTGTCGTAGTGCGCAACGATGACGATGGGGCGGTTGCCCTTCATCACCAGCGGGCCCTCGGCGCGGTGCACGCCCACCACGTTCTGGCTGCGGACCTTGCCGCCAAGACCAGACAGGAAGTCATATCCCAGTCGCTTGAGCAGGAACAGCGCGCCGCATATAAACACGATGACCACGCCAGCGGCTGCGACGGGCGTTCCATAGAAGCCCGAAAGCGCGAGCCCGATAAACAGAAGAATCATGACGATGCGATACGGCAGGTTGCCTGCCGAACGCGTGCCAAACTCCTGTAGGCGTGTCTCGACGCCATGCTGATCCATAAGTTGTTGAATCAGCTGAGCGGCCTGCAGCTCTTCTTGGCTGTTGGTCGGAGCGATGTCAATCTGATCGTTCAGATAGTCAATGTAGTCACGTGTTGTGGCCATGCTACTCTTCCTTCACTGCACGCGTACGGTCCAGAGCCATTAGTCGTTCAAGTATACGTCTTATGGCACCACAAATGGGCTTTGCGTCGCTAACGAAACATAGCACCTCGGTATATGCTGCCCCAGCAAACCAAACTTCTGTTCGCTACAATGGTTGCCAGACCGTACGGCGGAAGGGAAACACCGTGACAGACACACCATATCCGTCACTTACCAGCGATGACGAGCAGGCGCGACGCCTCTGCGCATTGGCGATTGCCTTCTCAAACGCAAAGTCGCCCATTTCCTCGGACGAGGTTCACGCCGCGCACTATCAGGACCTCTCCGACGATTCGTTTCGCCGCAAGTTCTCGCGCGACCGCATCAAGCTTGTGGAGTGTGGGCTCGTCATCCGTCAGGTTGGCATCACGGAGCGCGATGCCCTTTGGCAGGCTGACGAGCATTCGTTTGCAGACGGCTCGACCCTCTCCGCCGATGACGCCCTGATGTTGGACGTTTTGTGTACGCAACTGGTGGCCGACCCCTCCTTTGCCTACCGAAACGAGCTGCGCCTGGCGCTCGCCAAGATTGATCACGCCTTTGGCACGCTCACGGCGGCGCGACTTGACCCCGCCCAGCACAGCCACGGCCCCCTTCAGGTCATGCTCGCGTGTATGGAGCAGGGCCATCTTGCCTCCATTACCTACGTGGACGCCCGCGGCAACACAACGGAGCGCACCGTCGCGCCGTATGGCCACTTTGGGCTGCGCGGCAACCTCTATTTTGTATGCGCACAAGCGGGCAAGACGGGCGTTGATAGCCAGTCCCTGCGCACGTTCAGGATTGATCGCGTTGCCAAGGCACGTCAGGAAAAGGGTCGCTTTGCCATTCCTGAGGACTTCTGCGTAGATGACCACATGCTGCTTCCCTTCCAGCTTGGGCTCACGACCTGCACGGCACAGCTCATGCCAGGCCCGAGCGCTGATGCTGACATGCTTGCCGAGCTCGACCGTCGTGCCGATGTCTTGGCCGATGGCGCTCGTTCGGTTGGCGTGAGCGATGTCGTGGCCGCGGCACGGTGGGCCATCGCCGCAGACATGAAGCCGATAGCCCCCGCCGAGCTGGCTGACGCCTGGCAGCACATCTTGCAGGAGGCGTCCGTGGCACAGGCAGTACCCCAGCCCAAAGACTACGAGCCCTTATCTCAACGCACCATGCCCGGCCAACGTGGCCGCAAGGGCGGGTCGGACACGATGCGCGAGCTTATGGTGTTGGTTAGCTCTTTGGGCACCGAGGGAGCAACCCTCACTCCCGCCAGCGTGGCAGCGCGCCTTGGCGTATCTGTGGAGCGGGCAACGCTGCTCATCAATTTGATTCTGACCGCTTGCACCGATACGGACTACCAGCTGCCCCTTGCGCTTGCCGATGACAACGGCGTTGTGCTCAGCCGGTCCCAAGGCGTGACGGGACGACCCATCCGTCTTACGACCGCGGAGGCACAGGCGCTGGTGGCCGCCCTTGATGAGCTAGGCTTTGCTCCCGAAGATCCCCTGCGCGTGGATGTCCTCGAAGCCTTTGCGCCGACCAGCCTCAGCGAGGCCGACGTAACCGCGCATATCGAGGCAGCCCTCACGCAGGACCAGAACGAGACGCTGGAGGCATGCTCCCGCGCAATTTCTGCTGGTGCAGCCCTCACGTTCTCGTACCAAGCCATGGGGCAGGCCCATCCTGCGCCGCGGCGCGTGGCCCCTCAGGCAATCCGCCATGTGGACGAGTTCTGGTATCTGGATACCTTTGACTATGGGCGACGGGCACAGCGTACGTTCCGCATCGACCGCATGGCCGACGTCCACATTGCGCGGGTGCTTGAAGATGAGCCCGTGCCTGACGCTCCGACACAACGGCAGGAGCGCATGGTGGGCATCACGTTCTCTGGCCATACGATGCTTGACCTGCTTGAATGGCCCCGTTTGGAAGTCCTGGGAACGCGGGGTAAGGCCATCGTTACGCAGCTGCCGTTCTACGGTGGCATGTGGCTGCCGCGCCATCTTGCCGCCTGCGGTTCGCTGGCAACAACCTCGGATGACGAGCTCGCCTCCCTTGCGCGCGGTTATGGCAAGTCGATAGGCGACTTGCCATAACGCTACTCGTCCGTCTCGTCGTCTCCGCCGATTTCCTCCAGAACGCCCAAAGCCGCAGGAAGCAGCTCTTCCTTACCAGTGTGGAACGGATAGGCAAGCTTTTTGGTCTTGGGATAGATGATGGCGCGCTTCTGCTTGAACTTAAACGCCACGTCGCGCGGCACGTCCACCCCCAGATAGACGATGCGACCGCTGGTGAGAGCTACTGACGTGCAGCCTAGTCGCTGCGCACGTATGCGGATGCGTGCGCGGTCCAGCAGGTTGCGGCCAGCCAGCGGCAGAGCGCCCCACGTGCTCTCGAGCTCCTGCTGAAGGGCGTCGATCTCAGCCAAATCTACGGCTGCAGCCACCTTGCGGTACGCAAGCACACGTTTGTCCACCTCAGGCAGATACTCGTCAGCCAGATAGAAGTCAGCCGGCAAGTTAAGCGTGATTTCGGCCATCTCCATCTCGGGCGTCTCGCCGCGCGCCTCGGCCACGGCTTGGCCCAGCATCTGGGTGAAGAGGTCGAAGCCCACGCTCGAAAGGTTTCCGTGCTGCTCAGCGCCCATCAACGAGCCCGCGCCCCTAATCTCCAGGTCGCGCATGGCGATCTTCATGCCGCTGCCAAGGTCCTGGTACTCATTGATGGCGGTCAGGCGATCGGTCGCCTCTGGCGTCAACGGCAACTCGGGCGGGAACATGAAGTACGCATATGCCTGCACGCGCCCGCGTCCCACGCGGCCCTTCAGCTGGTAGAGCTGCGCAAGGCCAAGCCGCTGCGAGTCCTCGATGATGAGCGTGTTCGTACGCGGATTGTCGATGCCGCTCTCGATGATGGTGGTTGCCACAAGCACGTCGCACTCGTGCTCGGAGAACTCCAGCATCACGTCCTCTACCTCGCGCGCGCTCATTTGGCCGTGCGCAACCCGCACGCGTGCCTCAGGCGCGGCTTCCATCACGCGTCCCACCGCGTCATCAATGGTCGTCACACGGTTAGAGACGTAATACACCTGCCCATGGCGCTGTATCTCCTCTCGGATGGCAGCACTCACCAGGTCGGGGTCGTATTCCCCAACCACCACCTTCACTGGCAGGCGTCCCGGCGGCGGTGTCATGATGAGGCTCATGTCACGCACACCGCTCATGGCCATCTGCATGGTGCGTGGAATCGGCGTGGCTGACAGTGTCAGGACGTCAACCTGCTCACGCATGTTCTTGAGCTGCTCCTTGTGCTGCACGCCAAAGCGCTGCTCCTCGTCGATGATGACGAGGCCCAGGTCATAGGGGTTGATGTCGGCAGAGAGCAGTCGGTGCGTGCCGATAAGCACGTTGACCGAGCCATCGGCAAACCCCGCCAGCACCTTTCGCTGCCGAGCTGGGGTCACAAAGCGGCTGAGCACCTCTACCCTCAGGTCAAAGGGGGTAAAGCGCTGGAAGAACGTCTCAAAGTGCTGCTGTGCCAAGATGGTCGTAGGACAAAGCACCATGACCTGCTTGAGGTCCTGGCAGCACTTGAACGCCGCGCGCAGAGCCACCTCCGTCTTGCCAAAGCCAACGTCGCCGCAAAGCAGTCGATCCATGGGCTTGGGCGCTTCCATATCCGCCTTGATGTCCGCGATGGCAGCTTCCTGGTCAGGCGTGGTCTCGTACGGGAAGCTTGCTTCCATCTCCTCCTGCGCTGGAGTGTCGGGTGAGAAGGCCAGCCCCTGTACCGACGAGCGCCTTGTATAAAGATCTACCAGGTCAAATGCCAGCTTCTTGGCCGACTTGCGCGCCTTGCCCGTCGCACGGGACCAGTCCGCCGTGTTCAGACGAGTGAGGCGAGGGCTGCTGCCATCCGGACCGACGTAGCGCGTGATGCGGTCAACCTGCTCGAGCGGGACAAAGAGCTTGTCGCCGCCAGCGTATTCCAGCAGAAAGTAATCGCGCTCGCGACCAGCGACTTCTTGGCGGACGATGTCCGAGAAGAGCGCAATGCCGTGCGTGGCGTGCACCACGTAGTCACCTGGCTTGAAGGGGAACGTGATGCTCGTCGGGTCCACACGGCGACGCGCGCGACGGCTCTTTGCCATGCGTGCCGTCAGGTCGGACACCGACAGCACCGCAAGCTTGGCAGACGGGATGACGATACCCGCGGGCACCGGCAAGTCCGTGAACGTCACCATCCCATGACGCAGGCTATGGCCCGCCGGCTTGTCACGGTTTTCTGGCGCAGCGGCAAGGGACTCGACGATGGGAATGCCCTCGTCGGTGAAGTGCAGTTTCAGCGATTCGCGCGCGCCACGATCGGGCACGGTGAACACCACCACGCACCCGTCGCGCGTCAGCTGCCGCACTCGGCCTAGAAGCTTCGAGTCTGAGCCAGCAATACCCGGCTGGCGCACGACAAGCTCCGCCGTCACGGACGTTCCCGCGCGCAGCATGGACGAGAAGCTCAGCCGTTGCTGTTTGCCAAAGTCTAGCTGCCGTGGGTTGGTGTAGAGAGCATCTGGGGTAATGCGTGCAGCTCCCGCAGCAGCAGAGATCTCGTCCCACGCACGCTGGCAGTCATCAAAGAGAGCGCGCGGTTCGGCCAGCACGACCAGTGCATTCTTTGACACGTGGTCAATGGGCGACGCCGTGGAGCCGTATAGCTCCTCCAGATAGCGGTCGAGCGAGGGGTCCGCCGCCCGCTGCTCAATGAGCTCCAAGTCGGCAGCCACGCGGGTGTCGTCACGAGCCGCGCGGAACAGCGCCCGTTTGGCGTGCGCAACCGTCTCATCCGTCAGGGCGAGCTCGCGGCACGGTGAGATGGTCACCGACTCAAGCTCACCAATGGTCTGTCCCGTTGAGGGCACCATACGCCGCACGCGGTCAACCTCGTCGCCGAAGAACTCAACGCGTACCGGAGACGTCGCCTGTGCTGGCCAGACGTCCACCGTGTCGCCGTGCACATGAAAGGTGCCAGCTCCGTCAACATCTCCCGTGTCGGTGTAGCCCATCCCGACCAAAAGGCGCGGCACGTCCTCAAACTCGACTTCGTCACCAACAGAAAACGTGCACGAGGCATAGTAGCCAGACCCCACTGGCGGGACGCGACGCAGCAGCGCGCGACCACTGGCAACCACCACGCACGGTTCCCCCGCAGCAAGGCGGGCTACCGCGGCGCAGCGCGCGCCGACGACCGCGTCATCTGCGGGCTTGTCCGACCAAGGCCAGTCCCGCCTCTCGGGATATCGGGCCACGCGGTCCATGCCGAGCCACGCGGCCAGTGCGCGAGCCATGCGGTCTGCCGTCTCCTCGCCAGGCACCACCAACAGGCACGGCCGCGGATCGTTGGCCCACAGCGACGCCATGACCAGCGAACGGCCGCTCTGGCCCACCGCCAACATAGCGTCCTTGCCATCTCGCAGGTCGCGAAGAATGTCCCTCAGCTCTGGCGCCATCAACAGCTGCTGAGCAACGCGGTCGATGAACATGCACGTTCCTTCTCTATGCAGGCAAACCCGCGAGCGCAAGGCTCGCGGGTAATGCGGTTCGTCGTTCTCTACAGCCATGATACCCGACCCACGAGGAGCCCCGCTGCTTATGACAAATGACCTGCCACCTTGCCATAATTGTGACAAGGCGACAGGTCATTATTCAAAACTAAAGGCGGTAACTAGCCGCGCTTGCTCTTCTTGACCAGCTGGGCCAGGTACTCGCTTGAAGCGTTCAGGTCCTCGCGCTCGGCCTTCCAGCTCCAGTTGCCCTCAGCCACGCCCGGCACGTTCATGCGAGAGTCATCGCCAAGCAGCAGTACATCCTGCAGCGGCAGCACTGCCAGATCACTCTCGGAGCCAAGCACGAAGTCGTTCAGCCTCTTTGCCAGCTCCATGGCCTGGGCACCGTGCAGCCCAAAGTGCTTCTTGACCCAACCCAGGACCGTCTGCGTGTCATGGGTGCCGGTAAAGGCGCATGCGCCTGGCGCGGGATGGAAGCCGTTGCGCACATCCTCGTCCACAAACTGGACGACGCTCATGCCCGGAGCACCCGTCGCGGCAACCAGCGCACGGATAGCCGGGGTCACCGTGCCGAGGTCCTCGGCAATGATGGGTAGCTGGCCGAAGCGGTCATGCGCCACCTGGAACAGGTCCAGGCCCGGGCCAAAGCGCCAGGAGCCCTCAAGTGCCGTCTTGCCCTGCGGGATGGAGTAGTACGACGAGAAGCCCAGGAAGTGGTCCAGGCGCACGTAGTCGTACAGCTCGAACATGCGCTCAAAGCGAGCCATCCACCAATCGTATCCACGGTCCTTGAGCACGTCCCAACGGAAGGTGGGGTTACCCCACAGCTGGCCCTCGGGGCCCAGCGGATCAGGCGGAGCGCCGGCCTGAGAAACGGTGGCGCCATCCTTGTCGAGCGCGAAGATGTCGCGATGCGCCCACACGTCGGCAGAGTCGCTCGACACATACATGGGCATGTCGCCGATGATCTTGATGCCGCGGCGATTTGCATAGGCACGCAGGCTGTTCCACTGAACCTGGAAGGCATACTGGATGCGCTTGTTGCGCTCCACGCCGTCAGCGAGCTTCTTGTCGCGCGCGAGACTGGGGCTGAACGTCCAGTAGTGCTCGGGCCAAGCCTGCCATGCATCCTCGCCCAGCAGGTCCTTGATGGCGCGGAACGTGGCGTACGGCGTCAGCCACTCGTCATGCTTCTCGCAGAACGTCTTGTACTCAGGTTCCTTGGCGAGATTCTCGAGGTAGCCCTCGCGGTCCTTAGGCCAGTCCACAAGCATGGGGTTGCCTGCGAAGGCGGAGAGGCCCGCATACGGGGAACCCCACCGGTCGCAGGGATTGACCGGCAAGATCTGCCAATACTTGACGCCAGCCTCCGCCAGCCAGTCGACAAAGCGCTTTGACGGATCGCACAGCTCGCCTGGCTTGCCGTCGTTGGGCACGCTCGTGATATGGGCGAGCACGCCCATGCCGCGCTCGATGGGAGCCTGCAGGCGCTCCTGCTTGTGGAAGTACAGCACCGACGTGCCGAGCGGCCACATGAAGATCTCGGCCTTCTTCTCGCCGTTCTCCTCCACCACCTTCACGGGACGGCCGGAGATGATGTCCGAGACGGCCTCGTCACGCATGGGAACGCGCACCGTATGAGACTTTGAGAGGCTGCGGTTGATGAGCACGCAAGCGTAGGTCTTGCCGTCGTGGCGCCAGTAGCCAAACACGTCATCGTTCAGCGCGAACGGACGGAATACGCCATGTGTAAACACCGGCAGAGCCTTACGAATAGCAATGGCGTTGCGATAGATGGTGGTGCAGTTGGTGTCTTCCTTGCCCCACGGATACGGCCCACGGTTGTATGGGTCGGTGTAACCCTCCATGCCCGCTTCGTCACCGTAGTAGATGCAGGGAACGCCGGGGAGCGTCATCTGCATAAGGGCGGCGACCCACAGACGGCTCACACCGAGGCTGTGGTGGTCCTTATCCAGCCTAAAGCTGGCCTTCTGCTCCTCGCCCAGCGTGCTGCGATGCGGAGAGTTGCCCAGCACGTTCATCAGGCGGATGCGGTCATGGCTACCCAGCAGGTTGAGCGTAGAGCGGAAGGCCTCTCCCGGGTAGTTCTCGCAGAGCTGCTCGGTGGCATTGGCCAGGTCCTCGGCCGTAATCTTGTCGGTGAGGAAGTCAAGCACGGCGTGGCGCAGCGGATAGTTCATGACGCCGTCCAGCTCGTGGCCATGGAAGTACTTACGCAGCTGGCCATAGGCAACCTTGGTGGTGGCGTCCTCCCAGACCTCGCCTATGAGCAGCGCGTGGGGCTTCTCGGCCAGTTCAGCGGCCTTGATCTCGGCGATGAAGTCATCGGGCAGCTCGTCGGCAACGTCCAGGCGCCAACCGCGCGCACCAGCGCGCAGCCACTTGCGCACCACGCCATCCTCGCCGCAGATCAGCTTGCGGTAGTCGGGATTGTCCTCATTCAGGTCAGGAAGCGCGTCGACGCCCCACCAGCACTCGTAGGTGCCGTCGTCGCAGAGCTTGAACCAGTCGCGATACGGCGAATCGGGGCTCTGGTATGCGCCGACGGTGTCATAGTTGCCCAAGCGGTTGAAATACATCGAGTCTGCGCCGGTGTGGTTGAACACGCCATCAAGAATGATGGAGATGCCACGGTCGCGCGCTTCCTCGCAGAGACGCGTGAAGCTCTCCTCGTCGCCCAGCATCGGATCAATCTGCATGTAGTTGCCGGTGTCGTAGCGATGGTTGGACTGCGCCTCGAAGATGGGGTTCAGATAGAGGACCGTGACGCCCAAGCCCTGCAGGTAGTCAAGATGCTCGCGAATGCCCTCAAGCGTGCCGCCGTAGAACTCCCACTCGGCGATGCTGCCGTCCTCAGCCTTCTTGTAGCTGGGGGTCTTGTACCAGTCGTCAACCAGCTTGCGCTTGGGGCCATTCGGATGCAGCTTCAGAGCTGCCGCGGCGCGCTCCTCCCAGTCCTTGCCACGGGCGAAGCGGTCCGGGAAGATCTGGTACACGATGCCGTTCTTGTACCAGTCAGGAAACACCGAGCGCTGGAGCTCGTAGCAGGTGATCTGGAACGAAGGCGGCTCGCCGTACGCAAAGGCCCCCTCGCCCGTAGAGCGCTCGGGGTGGGCGCCATAGCGCCACACGTCGCCGTTTGCCGCGGTAATCTCAAAGCTGTACCAAACAATCTGCGCAATCTCAGGCGTGAAAGAGGCTGAGAAGCGAATCGCGTCACCGAGCGGGGCGCTCTCCATCTCGATGAGCTCCTCGCCGTCCTCATCAGTCCACAGGCGCAGCTTTGCGGTTGCCTCGGGTTCGTCCCACACGTCAATCCGCAGGGTTACGGTAACGCCCACGCGGGCCGCACCAAACGGGTCACGATACTCAAGGGACGAGGTGACGTGCTTAGCTCTCACGATGTCTCGATTCGTTAAGCCCAACGCCAGCCTTCTCGCAGCATTGGGTCGGTGGACAGTACGATTCTATGAATGATAGCAGTACGTCGCGTACTGTGCGCGCGTCGACTGTTCATATCGTGTGGTGTTACCCCAAACCCCTGCGGGCTTGGGGCTTCCAGGACGCGGTTTTCCAGTCAAAGGGTGAGGGCGACAGGCGTTTCTGAGCAGAAGCACACAGCCACATCTGACGGCTGACCAAAATACGCGATGTTGTGAACGGAAGGGGCCTTCTGGGGCCCGTCTTGACCAAAAAACACGATTCTATGAACGCGATTCACCCAAAAACTGGCGAAAACTGTTCACACCATCGCGTTTTTTGGTCAAGAGGGAGCGTTTTTGCCCTCTTCTGTACATACCATCGCGTTTTTTGGTAGCCAACCAACAGGAACCTGCCACATTGACCACGGGGTGACGACGTTTGCGGGAGATAGGCTCCACGGGTCGATATCGCGTGAACGTTACCAAGCTTAGCTCGACACGCATTTTGATCTATAACCCAGCCACGACACATTGCGTACATTTGAAGCCATAACAAGAAAGGGGCCGTCCCGTGGGACGGCCCCTCAGCCTTACTTTGTGGCTAGTACCTAATCGCGACGCTTGTTGTAGCGGATGATTTCCGGATGCAGCCTGTGATAGCAATCCAGGTAATCGTTCGCAGCACGCTTCCAAGAGAAGTCCGCCGCCATGGCCTGCTTCTGCAGCTTGGCCCAAGTTTCCTTGTCCGTCCAGAAGATCTCGCAGGCGTTGAGCAGGCAGTTAGCCATCTCGTCAGCGTTCATGTTGGCAAAGCTGAAGCCCGTGCCCTCACCCGTGTACTGGTTGTACGGGGCGACGGAGTCCTTCAGGCCGCCAGTCTCGCGTACGACAGGCAGGGTGCCATAACGCATGGCGATCATCTGGGAAAGGCCGCAGGGCTCGAACTCGGACGGCATAAGCAGCAGGTCGCCACCGGCATACATGCGGTGAGACAGCGCGTTGTCAAACGCGATGCGTGCAGCCATCTTGTCGCCGTAAACCGAGTCGAAGTAACGGAAGGCCTCTTCCTGATCAGCGTCACCAGTGCCCAGAATGGCAACCTGAACGCCACGCTCCATGAGCTGGCCCATAGCATAGCGCACCAGGCCCAGGCCCTTCTGGTTGGTCAGGCGGCCAATCATGACCACGAGCGGACGGTCAGGATCCTGTGCGAGGCCAAACTCCTCCTGCAGGAGGCGCTTGTTCTCGGCCTTGTCGGCCAGATCCTTAACGTCGTAGTTAGCGGCAATGAACTTGTCCGTCTTGGGATTCCAGTCGATGGTGTCAATACCATTGAGGATGCCCACCAGCGCGTCGGCACGACGACGGAAGATCGGGTCCATGCCCTCGCCGTAGAACGGCATCTGCAACTCGCCAGCATAGGTCGGGCTGACCGTCGTGATGATGTCGGAGTAGCAGAGCGCGCCCTTCATGTAGTTGATGGAGTCGCGGTCGCAGTACAGCTGGTCGACGGCAGCCGGGATGTTCTCGAGGCCGAGCACGTCGGACAGCACCTTGTCGGAGTACTGACCCTGGAACTTCACGTTATGAACCGTGAACATGACCTTCACGTTCTGGCACACGGGAATCTCGCGATAGAACTCGCGCAGGAACACGGGCACCAACGCGGTCTGCCAGTCGTTGCAGTGGACGACGTCACATGCAAGCTCGGGCACGCGGCTGATGGCCTCGCAGATGGCCTTGCTGAAGAACGCGTAGCGCTCGCCATCGTCAAAGTAGCCATAGATGCTGCCGTCACGCTTAAAGTATGCCTCGTTGTCCACGAAGTAGAAGTCGACGCCGTTGAAGGTCAGCTTCTCGATGCCGCAGTACACATTGCGCCAGGCCAAGGGGACATAGAAGTCGGAGATGTGCTCCATCTTCTCCTGATACTCCCAAGGGATGTTGCCGTACTTGGGCATGATGACAGCGACCTTTGCGCCGGCATGCTTGAGTGCGCGCGGAAGGGAGCCGGCAACGTCAGCCAGACCGCCGGTCTTGACGAACGGCACGGCCTCGGACGCCGCAAAGAGGACCCTGATCTTCCTTCTAACCCTGTCAGCCATGATGTGATCCCGTCTCGTCCTTTGGTTAGTTCTTCTTCAGGTAGAGAATGTCGCCATCGGTGCCACGGAGCTCGGTGCCAGCAGGAACGACGTTGTTCTTGTCGATGATGGCGTTCTCAATCTGAGCGCCAGTCTCGACGACAACGCCCTGCATGATCACGGAGTTGCGCACGGAAGCACCGGCCTCGACCACAACGTTGCGGCCCAGCACCGAACCCTGGACGGCGCCGAAGATACGGTCGCCAGCAGAGATGAGGGAGTTGCTGACCTTCGCGCCCGGCTCATACTTTGCGGGCGGGTTGTCGTGAGCCCTGGTCATGATGCCAACGCCTGCGGGTGCAAGCTCTTCGAGCACGTCGGTGTCGAGCAGGTCGATGTTGGCCTGGAAGTAGGACGGCTTGTCGAAGATCGGCTTCATGTAGCCATCGAACTCCGCAATCATGACACGGAAGCGGCCATACTCGGAGTTCAGAGCCTCGAAGAGGTCGAGGTGGTCGACTGCTGCAAAAGCGTCCAGCAGGTCGAGGAGCAGATCGCGCTCGATGACGGCGTAGTCAAGGAAGGCTTCCTCACCAAACTTGACGCCCTGACGCATGCTCTTGACGCGGCCGTTCTCGGACTCGAAGGTCACGACGTCAATGTTGCCGTCGCAGGAGGCCTTCTTGCAGAGGACGGTGATGTTGGCACCAGAGGCCTCATGCTTGGCAATGAGGTCCTTGATGTCCACGTTGGCGATGAAGTTGGCCGTGGAGAGCACGACGTACTTCTCGTGATTCTTCCTCAGGAACTCCTTGTTCTGAACCAGATCGCGGATGAGGAAGCGGGCGCCGGTGCGGCTGGTGCCGAATGCGGTGCCAGGCATGATGAACAGGCCGCCGTTCTTGCGGTCAAGGCTCCAGTCCTTGCCCGAGCCGACATGGTCGACCAGAGAACGGTAGTTGTTGGGCATAATCATGCCAACGTTGCGGATGCCAGCGTTGACCATGTTGGACAGCGCGAAGTCGACCAGGCGATAACGGCCCAGGAACGGCATGGAGGCAACGGGGCGGCCCAGGAAGACGTCATCCTTCGATGTCGTCGTGTAGTTGCAGGTAATAAGACCGATGGCCTTGGGCATCGTTATTCATCCCCCTTCTTAACCACGGCGTCATCGCCGAGGGTAACGGTATCCTCATCTGCGGAGCCGAAGGTGGCACCAGCCTCGACGACCGAACGCTCGGCCATGATGGCGTTGATGACCACAGCACCCTCCTCGACGCGAGCGCCGGGGAACAGGATGGAGTCCTTGACGATGGCGTTCTTGCCAACATAGACGTCAGCCGAAATCACGGAGTGCTCGACGCGACCCAGGATGGTGCAGCCGTTGTCAACGAGGGAGTCATCGACGGCGCCCTTGGGGCCGATGAACGCGGGAGGACGGGTGGAGGAGTTGCTCATGATGGGGGCGTCCTGCGCATACAGATCGAACGCGGGCTCCTTGCCGAGCAGCTCCATGTTGGCCTCGTGGAAGGAGGCAACGGTGCCGACGTCGCGCCAATAGGCCTTGAACTGATAGGTGTACAGACGCTTGCCCTCGGCCAGCAGCTTCGGAATGATGTCGCCACCAAAGTCGTGCGAGGAGTCGGCATCCTCGGCATCCTCACGCAGAGCCTTGAACAGGACATCAGCGGTGAAGATGTAGATACCCATGGAAGCGAGGTTGCTCTTGGGCTCCTTGGGCTTCTCGACGAACTCGGCAATGGAGCCGTCCTCACGGCAGTTCATGATGCCGAAGCGGGAAGCGTCCTCCCAAGGCACAGGCATAACGGCGACGGTGAGGTCGGCGTTGTTGGCCTTGTGGGTGGCGAGCATGTCCTCATAGTCCATGCGATACAGCTGGTCGCCAGAGAGAATCAGAACGTACTCGGGATCCTGCATCTCGAGATAACCAAGGTTCTGGGTGATGGCGTCGGCGGTGCCGGCATACCAAGAACCACCGGTCTGGGTAGCATACGGCGGAAGAATGGCCACGCCGCCGCCACGCTCGTCCAGGTTCCAGGCCTCGCCCGTTCCTAGGTACTCGTGAAGCAGGTAAGGACGATACTGAGTCAGCACGCCCACCGAGCTGATCCCCGAATTCGCGCAGTTTGACAGCACGAAGTCGATGATCCTGTACTTGCCGCCGAACGAAACGGCCGGCTTGGCGACCTTACTGGTCAGTACGCCAAGACGAGACCCCTGTCCGCCGGCAAGAAGCATTGCAACGCATTCCTTCTTTGCCATTAGCTCTACCCCTTTCGTCTAGGGACCTACCTTGTTGCAGAACTATCGCCACTATGCCAAATATCTGCATCGTATTCACGAATGGTTCGGTCACTAGAGAAATATCCCGACTTAGCGGTATTGTGAACCGCCGAACGGTTCCATGTCTGTCGGTCATCAGCGTAGCTGCTGGTGAGCTCTTCCCAAGCCTTCACGTAGGAGTAGAAGTCCTTGAGAACCAGATCGTGGTCATTGGACTGCATGAGACCGTCGTGCACGCTCTCATAGTTGCCAGACTGACGCGAGATCGAGCCGTCCACCAGCATGTCAACGATGCGTCCGAGACGGCCGCGGTCTGCGTTGTAGACATCCCATGCCCAGTACTGGCCGCTTGCGCGAAGGGCGTCGACCTCGGAACGGGAGAGACCAAAGATCTTGATGTTCTCGTCGCCCACGAGCTCGCGGATCTCCACGTTGGCGCCGTCGTCGGTGCCGAGCGTGATGGCGCCGTTCATCATGAGCTTCATGTTGGAGGTGCCAGATGCCTCAGAGCCAGCCCAGCTGATCTGCTCAGAGATGTCCGCTGCGGAGTAGATGAGCTGTGCGTTGGACACGGCGAAGTTGGGCACGAAGGCGATCTTGAGGTACTCGTTGACGCGGGCGTCGTTGTTGATGACCTCTGCCATGCCGTTGATGAGGCGGATAACCTCCTTGGCGAAGGTGTAGCTCTGAGCTGCCTTGCCAGCGATGATGAAGGCCGTGGGCTCGGGCTTGAAGTTGGGGTCAGCCAGCATGCGGTTGTACAGATCAAGAATCTTGAAGCAGTTGAGCAGCTGACGCTTATAGGCATGGAAGCGCTTCACCTGCACGTCAAAGATCATGTTGGTGCCCAGCGAGACACCCGTGACCTCCTTGATGTACTTGGCCAGGCGCTCCTTGTCCCACTGCTTGGCCTTGCCGAATTCCTCGAGGAACGCGGGGTCGTCCTCGAAGGCGGTCAGCTTCTCGAGCTCGAAGGCATCGCGCAGCCAGCCTTCGCCGATGGCACCCGTGATGAGCTTGGCATACGGCGGGTTGGCATTGGCCAGGAAGCGACGATGGCTGACACCGTTGGTCTTGTTGTTGAACTTCTCGGGCGTCAGCGTGTAGAAGGCGCGCAGCGTGGCGTCCTTGATGATCTGCGTGTGCAGTGCGGAAACGCCATTGACGGAGTGCGAGAAGATGACGGACAGGTTGGCCATGCGAGCCTCGCCGTCCCAGAGGATGGCGGTCTCCTGCAGCAGGTCATACCAGTTGGCACGATCGTGCGGGAAGCTCTCGCGGTAGCGGCGGTCAACCTCGTCGATGAACATGTAGGTACGCGGGATGAGCGTACGGAGCATGTTGATGGGCCACTTCTCCAGGGCCTCGGGCAGGATGGTGTGGTTGGTGTAGGAAATGGTCTCGCGTGCGATCTTGAAGGCCAGGTCAAAGTCCACATGGCGCTCGTCAACGAGCAGACGCATCAGCTCCGGACCGCAGAGCGCGGGGTGCGTGTCGTTGGTCTGGATGGCGACGTACTTGGGCAGGTCCTCCCAAGAAATGGTCGGGTCATGGCGCATCTTGCGCTCAAACGTGTGCAGAATGGTCTGCAGGCCAGCGCAGACGAAGAGGTACTCCTGCTTCAGACGAAGGATGCGGCCATGCTCGCCTGCGTCGGCAGGATAGAGAATGGTCGTGATGGCCTCGACGTCGGTACGGAACTTGGAAGCCTTTGCGTAGTCACCGTTGTTGAAGGCGTCAAGGTCAAAGTCCTCGTTATAGGGCTCGGCCGACCACAGGCGCAGGTGGTTGACGGTGTTGCCGCCGTAACCAACGATAGGCACATCGTACGGGACGGCGCGAACCTTCTCGCCACCCTCCTGGGTAAACCAGAAGCGTGAGAAGTCCTCGTGGCGCACGACCTGGCCACCGAACTGGACGACGACGGCAGAGGCATCACGCCTGGTCTCCCACGGGAAGCCACGCTCGAGCCAGTTGTCGGTCTTCTCGACCTGGCGGCCGTTCTTAATCTCCTGGCGGAAGAGGCCGTAGCGGTAACGCATGCCGTTGCCGTAGCCTGCCATGCCTTCGACGGCCATGGAATCAAGGAAGCACGCAGCCAGACGGCCCAAGCCACCGTTGCCCAGGCCCGGGTCAACTTCCTTGGCAATGAGCGTGTCGAGCGGGGTGCCCAGCTCGTCGCAGGCCTCCTCGACCATGTCGCGGATGCCAAAGTTCAGCAGATAGTTGTCAAGCAGCGGACCAATCAGAAACTCCAGCGAGAAGTAATACACTTCCTTCTTGATGTTTTTGCGGCCGTCGGACTTCACTGCGTTTGCCTTGGTAGCAATGAGCTGCGCGAGCGCTGCGTAACGCTCGTACTCCTTGCAGTCCTCGTAGTGCTTGCCATACCTGGCGCGGCACATAGCGCGGTACTGCTTGATGAAGTCCTTCTTGTTCTCGAAAATTTGCTGCATATCTATCCCTCTCCATAGGGTACGGGGCCTGTTTGGACCACCTAAAAAGACAGTCAAGTTACAAAAGCCTACCAGTATCCTGTGATGGCTTCGTGATTATTGCTTCTTCCGAAACAAATCTGCAGGTACTGTGATCACGGTTCGGGTGCAATTTGGCCTGTGTATGCACAGAAGGGCGCTCCCCTTGAATCGGTATTGACTCAAGGGGAGCGCCGCTCATTGGCTCAATTGTTGATGCGCTTGCCGCTCTTACTGAGCGTCGGCCTTCTTGGCGGGTGCCTTCTTGGCTGCCGTTGTCTTCTTGGTAGCTGTCGCCTTCTTGGTACGCGGCTTGGGCAGCGGGCCGGCGTAGCGCAGAACCATGCCGCCCAGCGGCGGAACACGCAGCACGATGGAATTGTCTTTGCCGTTCCACGGCTTAGCGGTGCTGCGGAACTTGTGCTTGCCGTTAACCACGCCCGAGCCGCCAAACTCCTGCTCGTCGGTGTTAAAGACCTCCTGCCAGTAACCCGGCGTCGGAACACCAATTCGGTACTCCTCGTAGGGGTTGACCTCGAAGTTAATGAGGATGACCAGGTCGTCCTCGGGCTTGTCGCCGTGACGCACGTAGCTGATGACGCACTGCTCGGCGTTGTCGGCGTCAATCCACTCGAAGCCGTCGGACTCGTACGCCTTCTGCCACATGGCGGGATGCTCGTTATAGAACTTGTTCAGAGCCGCGATGAACTCCTGCTGGTGACGGTGATTCTCGAACTCCTCGGCCAGGAAGTACTCGATGCCCTCGTAGTAGCGCCACTCGATGAACTGCGCAATCTCGTTGCCCATGAAGTTGAGCTTGCCGCCCGGATGCGTCATCTGGTAGAACGCCAGCGCACGCATACCGGCGAACTGACGCCAGGTGTCACCCGGCATGCGGGTGATCAGCGAGCACTTGCCATGCACGACCTCGTCGTGGCTGAACGGCAGGATGAAGTTCTCGTTGAACGCGTACATGATGGAGAACGTCAGCAGCTTGTGGGCGCCCGGACGGAACGGGAAGTCTGCCTGCATGTAGTGCAGGGTATCGTTCATCCAGCCCATGTCCCACTTGTAGTTGAAGCCCAGGCCACCAACCTCGGGCGGACGGGTGACGAGCGGCCACGCGGTGGACTCCTCGGCGATCATCATGACGTCGGGATAGTACTTGCCGACGGTCTGGTTGCACTCGCGAATGAACTCGATGGAGACGAAGTCCTCTTCGCCGCCCTTGTCGTTGAACTTCTTCTGCGCAGGATCATCGATACCGAAGTTCAGGTAGAGCATCGAGGTGACGCCGTCCACGCGGATGCCGTCAGCATGATACTCGTCGACCCAGTACAGCAGGTTGGAGATCAGGAACGTGTGGACCTCGCCGCGCGAGAAGTCAAACTTGTAGGTACCCCAATTGGGATGGATTTCCTTCTCGTAGAGCTTCTCGCCCACGAAGTTGGCCAGACCGTGCGCGTCGGCGCAGAAGCCACCAGGCACCCAGTCAAGGATGACGCCGATGCCAGCCTGGTGGCAGGCATCAACAAAGTGCTTGAACTGCTTGGGGGTACCAAAGCGCGAGGTAGGCGCATAGTAGCCCGTCAGCTGATAGCCCCAGCTGCCGTCAAACGGGTGCTCCATGACGGGCAGGAGCTCGATGTGGCTATAGCCCATCTTCTTGACGTAGTCCACCAGCTGCTCGGACAGCTGATCGTAGGTCAGATACGTTCCGGCGTGATCGTCTGACTCGGGGTCACCATTGCCAGCCAGGCCATCGTCATTGCGCTTCCAGCTTCCCAGATGCACCTCGAAAATGTTGAGCGGGCGCTTCATGTGCGGAGTCTTCTGGCGCTCCTTCAGATACTTGGCGTCATTCCAGCGGTAGCCCGTGATATCGGCCGTCTTCGATGCGGTGCCAGGAATCAGCTCGGAGGAGAAGCCGTAGGGGTCGGCCTTGTATAGGAAGTCACCCTGCGGAGTCTCGATTACGTACTTGTAGAGCTGGCCTTCCTCGACACCCTCGATGAAGCCCTCCCAGACACCGCCGGTCTTGGTGCACTCGAGCGGGTTGGCCATCTCGTCCCAACCGTTGAACTCACCAACGACGTGAACGCTCTTGGCCTTCGGCGCCCAGATTGCAAAGTGATAGCCACGCTTGGTGCCGCGCACTGCAGGGTGAGCGCCCATCTTTTCGTAGCTGCGGTACCAAACACCCTTTGCCATCATGAACAGGTCGTCATTAGTCAAAAACAGGTTGCTGTCACGGGTTGCCATAATGGTTACTCCCATCATCTGAGCCTCGTGGCGCACCCGCCGCGCATCGTTGCGCGACAGCGCCATTTGCATGATACAAACTACATTGTACGAAGCTCCACTCGTGTTGTACCTTTGGCATCCGTGATAGGTATCCAGCATCCGCTGAAAGTGCCACAGCCGCTCATAGATATCTTTAAGAAAAGCGCAGGTAATCTTTGAGGAAACGTCAAGTCTGTGCTCATCGACCTCAACCGACACAAAGCAATTACAAACTGTCATACTGCAAGAGATAAGCAATAAGCAGCAGGTAGGAGGCCCATATGCCCAGGGAATCCAAGAAAGCCAAACAGGCGCGTGCCATCGAGATGTGCCATCGAATGGACGAACGGTATCCCCATGTTGAGAGCGCGCTTAACTATACCGACCCGTTCACGCTTGTCATCTGCGTCCTGCTCTCCGCCCAGACGACCGACGTGGCGGTCAACAAGGTGACTCCAGAACTCTTTGAACGGTGGCCCACGGCAGCCGCCATGGCCGAGGCAGACCCGGCGGATATCGCCGAGGTCATTCGCTCCATCGGGTTTTGGCGCAGCAAGTCTCTGCATTGCGTCGAGGCGGCACAGATGATCGTCTCTGAGTTTGGTGGTGAGGTGCCGCGTACCATGGAGGAGCTTACGCGTCTTCCCGGCGTGGGACGCAAAACCGCAAACATCGTGCTCAACAAGGGGTTCGACGTTGTCGAGGGCATCGCCGTCGACACGCATGTGTACCGCATCTCAACCCGTTTGGGCTTCTCAAAAGCACCGACTCCACTTGCCTGCGAGCAGGATCTACTGGCACTGTTGCCCCGCGAACTCTGGGGCACCGTCAATGAGCAGTGGATTCACTTTGGCCGTGACACCTGCACGGCGCAGCGACCCAAATGCGATGGATGTCCACTCGTGGATCTCTGCCCGTCAGCCTTCAAGACCAACGGCAACCCGCGCCAGAAGGCAAAGAGTCGGCGGGCCACGGCAAAGGCGTAGCAAAAAACGTGCCGAAAGGGATAGCCCTTTTCGGCACGCTTGCCAAATCGCTGAAGATGCCTTAGCTAGTCACGGTGTCCCGTCAACGTGCGGAATATGCGACGGATTCCCAAGATGATGACGTCGATAAACGACGCCGAACGCACCATGCGCTCTGCCGGCACGTACTTCTGGATAGCCCGCAGCGTCGCCTTGTTGTCGCGTGTCGAGAAGGCAAAGTGACCGCTCTGCTTGGTAATGACAGCAAACCGAGGGATGATCTTCCCCGGAAGCACCTCAGCTGCAATGGAGTCCACTTCGGTCCACGGGATCTGAATGTAGTCCTCGGGGTTCTTCTCGTTATAGAACTCGAGGGCGTTGTTGCCCACCAGTATGTGTCCGTAGACGCCCATGCCATGAAACGAGGTCGCCTTGACGGTCAGGTCGACAGAGTTGTTCATAGACTGTGCCACGGCGTCCTCCTGACGTACGCACCTTTGACAATGTTCGCGGCCGCCTGGCGGGATGCGAAAGCACAACCATACCAAGCGGCCGCGAAAAAGTGAACCGTGCGTCAGCGATTCACGCTAACGCACGGCCCGAAGATCTTACATAAAGCCAATGAGGCGGCCGACGATACCCACGGCAAAGAGCGCGAGGATGATGGTGATCGGGGAAACGCCCTTCTTGAGGAGCCTGCAGCAGAGCAGCGTCAGCAGGACGGCAGCCAAGCCCGGAATCAGCGCGTTCAGGTTGTCCTGAAGCGTGGTGACCTTGATGGGATCAAGGGCGGTAGCGCCAATGGAGTTGTACTGCGACAGTGCTTCCTTAATGCCCTCAGCGCCAGCAGGAAGGTTGGCCCAGTCGATGTAGGCGCCAGCAGCCTGCTCGATCCTAGAAACGACGGGGGTGAAGGAGATGGACACCCAGCGCTGCACCAGAGCGCCGATGATGAACATACCGAGAATGGAGGCACCCTCGGTCACCTTACCCAGCAGGCCACCGGAGAGGTCCTGAGCGATGGTGGTGCCCACCTTGTAGCCGAACTCCTGCGTGTACCACAGGAAGGCCATACGGATGAGGTTCCAAGCGATGAAGAACAGCAGCGGACCGACGATGGAGCCGCCCATAGCCATGGAAGCACCGAGAGCACCGAGAATCGGGCGTACGGTGAACCAGAACACGGGGTCGCCAACGCCAGCCAGCGGGCCCATCATACCGACCTTAACGCCCTGGATAGTCTGGTCCTCGACCGCGGCACCGTTGGCGCGCTCCTCCTCGAGAGCGAGGGTAACGCCGATGATGGGGGCGGAGACGTAGGGCTGGGTGTTGTAGAACTCGAGATGACGCTTAAGAGCCGCAGCCTGCTCTTCCTTGTCCTTGTACAGAGCCTTGATGGCCGGGATCATTGCGTAGCACCAGCCGCCGTTCTGCATACGCTCGTAGTTCCAAGAGCCCTGCAGGAACTGATGGCGCCACCACACTGAACGACGATCAGCAACGGAAAGCTTAACTTCTGCCATTTATATCACACTCCTTTGAGCTCTAGAGGATCAGTAGTCGTTGAGGATGTCGCCCAGCGGGTCGCCCGAGCCGCCACCAGCGCCGCCACCCTGCTTAGCAAGGTCCTTGAGGCCCAGGTAGATGAGGGCGAGAGCAATACCGATGACACCGAGGCCGATGAGGGTAATGCTGGGGATGCAAGCGACGACGAAGCCGAGAGCGAAGAACGGCCAAACCTCGGGGGTCGCCATCATGTTGATGACCATTGCGTAACCAACGGCAGCAACCATGCCGCCGCCGACGGCCATGCCGCCAGCCAGCCAAGCCGGCATGGCCTGGAGCATAGCGGTAACGGCCTCAGCCGGAATCATGCACAGCATGGCAGCGGGGATGGCAATGCGGACGCCCTGGAGGGCAATTGCAAGCAGCTGCCAGATCTCGACGCCACGGAAGTCAGCCTTCTCGGCTGCGGCATCCATGAAGTGGACCATCGGGATGGCGATGGTACGGCAAAGCATGGTGAGGAACAGGCCGGCGACGGACAGGGGCACGGCCAGTGCGATAGCGGTGTTGATAGCGGTCGTGGTGTCAGCGCCACCAAGGCCCTTGACCATGATGATGGCGGAGGCGACAGAGGCGAGAGCCGCGTCAGGAGCCACCGCGGCACCAATGTTAGCCCAACCAAGGGCCATCATCTGAAGGGTGCCGCCGAGGATGATGCCCTCAGTGGGATGCCCGGTCACGATGCCGATGAGCGTACAAGCGATCAGCGGCTGATGGAACTGGAACTCGTCGAGAATGCCCTCCATGCCTGCAAAGAAGGCCACGAGGATGACCAACAGAACTGAAATGGGATTCATGCTTCCCTCCTTCTACTTCTACTTCTGAGCTGCGAGCTCGGCCTTCGCCTTAGCGATCACGGCATCGAACGGCTCGGGTGAATCGGCAGGAACCTTGCGGACGTCAAACTTCACGCCCATAGCAGCGCACTTCTCGAGTGTGTCGACGTCGTCCTGATCCATAGCGACGGCGTTGGTGACGACGACCTTGCCCAGCGAGTGAGCCATGGAGCCAAGGTTGACTTCCTTGATCTCTACGCCGCCCTCGAGGGCGCGCAGCAGATCCTGAGGCGTCTCGAACAGAAGCATGGCCCTGGTGTCGCCAAAGCGCGGGTCCTTCGAGACCTCGATGATCTTCCAAATAGGCACGACGTGAGCCTTGACTCCCGGAGGAGCAGCCTGCTCGATCATGGACTTGCGGAGCTCATCGTGAGCAACGGCATCGGAGCACACGATGATGCGATCGGGGTTGACCATCTTGGTAACGGTGGTCGCAACCTGACCGTGCAGCAGGCGCGTATCGATACGGGCAAAGGCAATATCAATCTTGCCATTGCCAAGAACCGTGCCCGGCGGGATAGCGCCGACCGGTGCAGCTGCAGGGGCGGCAGCCGGAGCGCTAGCTGCGCCCAGCCCTTCTTGCAGGGACTCGGGTTTGATGCGGACGCCAGCCGCTGCCTCGGGGAAAATGGCCTTGGCGATTTCGGCTGCAGAGTCCGAACCCATACGCTCACCGTAAGCAGCGATGACCATGGGAAGGTTCAGGCCTGTGACTGCAACCCAACCATCAGTCCCGTTCTCCTCAATCAGGCGGCTGCACTGATTGAATGGGGTGCCGCCCCACAGGTCCACGAGGAAGAGAATCTCTTCCTTCTGGCTGAACGTGTCGATGGCTGCCTTAACCTTGGCATAGAAATCGTCAGGACCCATCTCTGGCGTCAGGACGACTGCTGCAACGTCCTCTTGGGGACCGAAGATCATCTGTCCCGACTCCTTGATGCCCTCGGAGAACTTACCGTGGCTGGCTAGGATGATACCTACCATCTACCTACCTCCTTTTCGTACAATCGACGTGCATTGCCTGCCAGCAGAATGACCACGTACAAAACTCCTGCGCATTTTGCACACGGCTTCTACATAACGTAATAGATTCTAGTGTTCGTCAGTCTGAAAGCCACACTTTTTTCTCTTTTATGGACGCTGTCTTGTGCAGCGGATGAAAATGGGGCGGCAACGGTAGGCGGAAACTGATCTGCAAGAAATGCAAGATAAATAGGTACAAAAACGTCAATCAGGCATGACTGTTCATAACTTTATATCACGTTATTTACTGAGCCCCATACTGCCGAGCCACCCCCAGCGAGGCTGTGCCATCAAACCGTAAGCGCTGAGCCACAGAGCGAGCGGCATTCTCCGCACCTCCTGGCCGACAGCGTCCATCACGATTTCGTTGCCAATATAGAGGCAGACATGTCCATGGATAAGCCCCTGCGCAGAAAAGGGGTGTTGCGGCACGGCGATAATCATGCCCACCTTCAGGTCACGCGTGTCCTCGTAGTGGCAATACCCGTCATAGAGGGATTTCGCATCCCCCAGCACAACGCCAAGGCCAAGGCGAGAGAACGCCTGCTCGACCCAACTTGCGCACAAGTCGGCGCCAGGCGAGGGTGTCCCGTGTGCGCACGCCACAAACCGCCGCTGAAGCGCACTCGCCTCTTTAAGAATCTGCGGCTCATGCCCCACAGCTACGGGCCGTGACACAGGCTGTCCCCACTTCGAGAGGCCCCCTCGCACAAACCCGCGCTTTTCAAGCGTCTGCAACAACTTCTCTTCGTCAGTCACGCCCATCCCCTATCCAGTTCGTCGTGGATGTGGGCACGCCTGTACGATACACAAAACACCCGCTCCAGATGAACATGGAGCGGGCGTCGCGTGCGCCTTAGGGCTAAGTGGGGCACACTTCGAGAAACAGTACGTATCGACCCTGCTGGCGCCAAGGCTCGGCAGGGCCGCTACGTCCGAGTCACTCCGCTAGATGGCGGCTAGAGCCTGATCGAGGTCTGCAATGATATCGTCCACATCCTCGATGCCCACGGAAAGGCGAATAAGATCCTCGGAGAGGTGCGCCGCCTCAAGCTGCTCGGCCGTCAACTGGCTGTGCGTCGTCGATGCCGGGTGGATGATGAGACTCTTCGCATCGCCTACGTTGGCCAGCAGCGTGTGCAGCTTGACGTGGTTGATGACTTCGAGACCTCCCTGACGCCCAGCCTTGGTGCCAAATACCACCACGCCGCCAAAGCCGTGGCGTAGGATACGGCTCGCGAGTTCGTGGCTCGGGTCGTTCTCAAGGCCGGAATAGCGCACCCAAGCCACCTTGGGATGGCTCTCGAGGAAGCGTGCAACGGCCAGCGCATTGTCACAGTGACGCTGCACGCGAAGGCTGAGCGTCTCAATCCCCAGGCCAATGAGCTGCGCGGCATAGGGGCTCAGGGTCGGGCCGAGGTCACGTAGGCGCTGTGCCAAGACGCGCGTGCCAAATGGCGCTGCTGGAGCAGCCTGCGTCCAGATGGCTCCGTGGTAGGACCCGTCGGGTTCGGTCAGCGTGGGGAACTTGCCCGGAACAGCCGCCCAATCAAACTTGCCAGAATCGACGATGGCCCCACCGATGGTCGCGCCATGTCCACCAATCCACTTGGTCAAGCTCTCGATAACCACCGCTGCCCCATCGTCTGCAGGACGATACAGGTAAGGCGTGGCAAAGGTGTTGTCCACAATCACCGGCAGGTTCAGGGAGGCCGCCGCCTCGACCAGTGCGGGCACGTTGGCGACGTCCACGCGCGGGTTGCCGATGGTTTCCACATACCAGAACTTCGTGTTGGGCTGCGTGGCGGCAACAAAGGCATCGATGTCGTTGTTGGGCACAAATGTCGTCTTGATGCCCAGGTCATCGAGGGTATGCAGCAAGATGTTCCACGTACCGCCATAAAGCGAGTCAGACGCGACGATATGGTCGCCTGCTTTTGCGATATTGGTAAAAGCCAAGATCTCTGCAGAGTGGCCCGACGCAACGGCAACAGCAGCGGCAGCGCCCTCGATGGCGGCGACACGCGCGGCAATGGAGTCAGTGGTGGTATTGGTCAGGCGGCTGTACACGTTACCGGGACGAGACAGGGCAAACTTGGCAGCGGCGTCTTCGGCATCATCAAACTGCCAAGCGGCAGTGGCGTAGATGGGGAGTGCGGCAGAGCCCGTCGTCGGATCGGGGGTAAGGCCGGCATGGACCTGCAGGGTGTTGAAATGGGCCTCGGGATCAGAAGCAAAGCTGGGATTAAGCTCGAAAGACATGGCGGTTCCTCTCTGTTTTGCATGCGTCTGCATGTTGCCTTGTTAAGTCAGGAGGCGGGGCAGTCGAGAGGAGCCTCCCGTCCTGCCCCTAGGGCATGAAGAGCCCGAGGCAAATGAGCCAGTTATATGTGTGCTTCTTCTTCATGGTTTTGAATCCTACCAAAATGCTTCTATTTATACGAATCGTTTGCTTAGCCGAAACAAAGCTGTCCAGACACAAAAAAAGCCCGCCCCGGCAATCCGGGGCGGGCACTGCTCGCAAACCAGAAGCTGATGGGGCGGCGAACCCCATCGCACGTCAGTCTAGTAGTTGACCGACTGCTCCTCGAAGTAGCTCTGCGGATGGTTGCAGGCGGGGCACACCTTCGGCGCCTTCGCGCCAACGTGCAGGTGACCGCAGTTCAGGCACTTCCACACCTTGACGCCCTCGCGCTCAAAGACCTCGCCCTTCTCGATACGCTCAACGAGCTGCAGATAGCGCTCTTCATGAGCCTTCTCGATGGCGGCAACCAGCTTGAACTTGGCTGCGATCTCGGCGAAGCCCTCTTCCTCGGCGACCTTGGCGAACTCGGGATACATGCTCGTCCACTCGTCGTTCTCGCCAGCGGCTGCTGCCTTCAGGTTGTCCAAGGTGCTCGGCACCTCGCCACCGTGCAGGTACTTGAACCAAAGCTTGGCATGCTCGCGCTCGTTGCCCGAGGTCTCAGCGAAAATCTGGGAAATCTGGACGTAGCCGTCCTTCTTGGCCTTGCTCGAGAAGTATGCGTACTTGTTGGTTGCCTGGGACTCGCCCGCGAATGCGGCTTCAAGATTCTTCTTAGTCTGCGAGCTCTCAAAGTCTACTGCCATGTGCTCTCCTCTCCCTTATGCTGAACGCGCCAGAATGGCGCGCGCTGGACCACCCAGCCTTCGTATCATCTTACCCGCTAGCGAAGACGTTATTACCTAGATTGACCAAACGCCGTCGCTCACGGAGCAAAACCCTTCGTTGGACAGCTCTTCGAGCAGCGCAATCACATCCTGCTCAGAAATATCCGCTCTACCTGCGGTGTTTTCGAGTGCTGTCAGCTCCTTCGCCAGCACATCCGCCTTCACGCCAGACGCTTCTCCCTGATGCGCAAGAAGCGCCCGAACCACCATGGCCCGCTTCTGTCGATGGGAGCCCTCAAAGCGAGTCTGCCGCACATGTCCAGCCGAACGTCTTGACGGATTGGGAATGGTCCGCTTGAGCCATGCGCCGTAATCAAGCAGCGCGAAGTACCACGTGCGAGGATCATCATCCGGGTCATGTGCGTCCTGGGGGCAGCACGCCTCAACAAGCGGAATCAGCTCACGATCGGGCACACCTTGTGCCTCGGGATACAGCTCGTGCAAGAAGACCGTACGCACGTTGGTCTCGAGGTACACGCCGGGCAGATTGAACGCAAAAGCTCTAATCCCCGCAGCCGTTGCAGGCCCAATCCCTGGAAGCGCCACCAAATCGGTAACCTCCCGTGGCATGACGCCACCCTGCTCGGAGACTTGCCGCGCCGCATTCCATACCGAGAGCGCCCGTCGGTTGTACCCCAGCCCCTGCCATTCCTCCAGTACCTCAGCTGCCGAAGCCGCGGCAAGGGCATCAATTGAGGGAAAGCGCGCAATCCAACGCTGCCACCGACCATCAACGCGACTTACCTGCGTCTGCTGGAGCATTACCTCAGAGATCCACACCTCATAGGGATCGCGCGAGCGTCGCCAAGGTAGATCGCGATACAGCTCCCGCCCGCGTTCAAGCACGCGTTCGCGAAAGCTCGCCAGCTGTGAAGACAGCACGTCATCAACCCCTGTCCCCAGGGGGCTGTCCACATGATCAAGATGTGCCACCAGAAGCTACTCCTCTGTTGGAGTCCCTTCGGCAAGGGCGGCATGCTCTCCCGGAGTCAGCACCACATAGTCGTGGCCATTCCTCGGATAAGGGCAACGTCCCTCGATGACGATTTGGTACAGCGTCACCGCATCGAAGTAATCCCGCAGCATACGTTCAGCTTCACACCAAACCGCACTGAAAGAGCAGTTTTGCCGGAAGGGACATGGGCCTTCTTCAGGCCCTCCAGTATCGCACTCCGCGACACAGATTGGCCCCTGTATTGCCTCGATAATTTGGCACACAGTTGTCCGTCTAGGATCAACTGCCAATTTCATGCCTCCACGACTACCGCGAACGCTTGCAACTATGCCCGCCTGCACAAGATCATGCTGGATCGAACGGGCAAACGAGTATGGCACACCGTTCTTCTCGGCGGCGTAACGGACAGAAATCACAGCGTCGTTACTTCGGACGAGCTCTGCAAGCATGCGAATTGCGTAGTCGGTCTTTCTTGAGATCTCCATGGCGTCCCCTTCCGCCAGGCCGATTGCGCAGGAAGCCAGCTCATAACGTCAAGAATCTACTGCTATGAACTAGTTCTCCATTTCAGTATCGTCCATTTACGATGCCGTGCAGCCAACTTCATTAAATAACTTGGGTTGACGGCAAAGGCATGTCGAGCAGTGGCAAGCAGTGACATGTCACTCACGTGGTCGCCATATGCGTAGGCTATGTACCAATTAGCCCGTCCAAGGTGCTCATCAGCCCATTTGACCACTGCGTTGAGTTTTTCTCGCCCTTCGGTAACTGGCCCTTCGACGAGCCCCGTATAGACGCCTTCTTCGTCCTGCTCCATTTCGGTAGCCACGAAGCCATCCATGCCCAGGTATTCCGACGCGCGTTCCGCCACCTCATGAAAGGTCGCTGATGCCAGCAGGGTCACGCAGCCTTCTTGCTTACGCTGATGCACCTCAGGGATTGCCTCGGGCCGATAGCGAGGAACGATGACCTCGTCGTGAAAGTCGCGCATGGTTTGGCGGATGTCGTCAGGAAGCTTGCGATTGAGCGCGGTGAGGATGACCTCGCGCGGCTCTTCCTGCCGTTGGGGAAGATGCAGCTTGTAGCGTACGCCCCACCACGCAAGACGCGTCGCCGCAATGGGATTGACCACATTCCGCGAGAGAAGATACGTCGAGATGAGCGCTCCCGACTGACCATCAACCAGCGTTCCGTCCAGGTCGAAGACCGCAAGGGGGACTTTGGTACTCACGGGGGCACCTCCAGATATGAAAAAGGCCCCTGACGGGGCCGAAGAGTGCAATGGCGGGATGTAAGGGACTTGAACCCTCGACCTCCGACGTGACAGGCCGGCGCTCTAACCAACTGAGCTAACACCCCGTGTTCGTGCAAAAGTTATTCTACACAGGTGTGGGTAGCTTTGTCCAGTACTATTTTGAGAAATTTTGAAGGGTTGTTGTAGGCCACCAAATGGACAACGCCAGACCTAGTGCCCGGCGTTGTAGAGAAAGCATCTGAAGTTAGGGGCGGTCTGCACGCAGCCAAAGCCCCGCCGCCATCTACAGCTCGCGACGCGCCTCGATGGCCCGGCCAAGCGTCACCTCGTCAGCGTACTCGAGGTCACCACCCACGGGCAGGCCACTTGCCAGACGGGTAACCGTCACACCGAGCGGACGGATGGTTCGCGCAAGATACGTCGCCGTGGTCTCTCCCTCCACATCAGGGTTGGTTGCCAAGATGACCTCCTGCAGCTCCCCCGAAGCCAGTCGCTGGAGCAGCTCGCGTACGTGCAGCTGCTCAGGGCCAATCTTGTCCATGGGACTTATGACGCCACCCAAGACGTGGTACAAGCCGTGGTAGGCGCCCGTGCGCTCGATTGCCGAAACGTCGCGCGGCTCCGACACGACACAGACGGTCGTACGATCCCGCGTCCCGTCGGCGCACACGTCACAGGTATCACGAGTGGCATAGCTAAAGCAGACCGGACAGAAGTGCACCTGCCGCTTTACCTCAAGGATGGCATTGGAGAGCCGACGCGCCTCCTCGGCATCCGCCTCAAGAAGGTAGTACGCAATGCGCTGAGCAGACTTCGGGCCAATGCCTGGTAAGCGGCCCAGTTCATCAAGTAGGCGCTGCAGGGCGCGGCCGTCGTTAAGCGCTTCCACTTAAAACATCCCCGGGATACCCATGCCCATGCCCAAACCACCGGTAATGGCGCCGACCTGGCGGTTGGCGAGGTCCTGTGCAGAGGAGAGCGCCTCGTTGACAGCGGCAAGGATGCTGTCCTGAATAAGCTCGACGTCCTCAGGATCGAGTGCGTCGGGATCGATGGTGATGGAGGTGATGACGCCATCACCCGAAGCGGTGACCTTCACCATTCCGCCGCCTGCTGAGGCGCTTACCTCAAGCTCCTTGAGATGCTCTTGGGCCTCGGCAAGCTGTTCCTGCATCTTGCGTGCCTGTCGTGCCAGTTGCTGCATGTTCATAGCCATGGGTGCTCTCCTTTGATCGGATTGAATCTGTTAGTCAGTGCCTGCGGGAGGCGCAGAAAACTTGCTGAAGGTTACCCCAGGCCCAAAGACGCTGCTCAGCATGTCCATAATCCTTGCCTCTTCCTCACTGGTCGGGGTTTGGGACGGACTCTGTGGGGGTTGACTCGGCTCCTCTGGCTGAGGTACTTGAGCGCGCTGTGGCGCCGACTGGGGCTGGGGTTTTGGCGCGGGCTTTGGCGCGGGGGCTGGTACCGGCACAGGTGCGGGCACAACCTGCGGTGCCTCCTGTCGTACCGGCGTAGCAATACGCGATGTCGGCTGGGGCGTCGGCAGCTCAGGCAACGGCGACGGAGCAAAGTATTCGTCTTCCTCGTAGGGTGCTGCGTCGGCATCGCCGTAGGGCACCTCTTCATAAGGCGGTTCGTCCCACGGCATGGGATAGCTTGGCATCGGCTGCGGAACTGGTTGCGGAGCTGGCTGCGGCGTCGGCTTTGGTGCAGGGGCCGGCGCTGGGGCCTGACGCTGCACCGGAACCTGCTGTGGAGCCGGCTTCGGTTGTGGGGCTGGCGCTGGCATGGGAGCGGGAGTGGTTACGGGCGCTGTGGGCTGCGCCTCTCGCCTTGCCTCTGCCGGTTTCGAGCCACCCTCGGTATACATAAGCTTTCGACGGCCAAAGGCACGTGCCACGACAGGGGCGATAGCCTCGCGCACGTCCGTGCGCTCGAGCATCCTGGCAGCAAACGTCGAACCCTTGGGCAACGCAATCACAAGCGCCTGACCATCATCCGAGACAATGCTCGAGCTCATAAGAAGCGACCCGCGTGAAGGCATGTTTGTCAGCAAGTCGTCGCACACCTGGCGCCAACGCCGCTGCAGATCACCGGGGTCAGTGACTGCAGCACCAGCCTGCGAGGCTGCAGGCGCAGGGGCAGATGGCCTTGTAGACTGCGGTGCGACGGGTTGTGGGTCGTGCCTCGGTTCAGGCGCCCGCTGCGCTGTTGGCTGTGGCGCAGGCTGCACCTGGGGCTGCTGTCGTGTTTGTACTGGCGCGGCTGGCTTAGGTTTCTCGCGAACTGGCGCGGGCGTTGGTTTTACCGCAGGCGCTGCCTGTGGAGCTTGCTGTGGCGCTGGGGGCGCAGGAATCGGGATGTCACCAGCCTTCAGGCGAGCAAGCTGCCTTTCCAGCACGGCAATGCGCTCAGCCAGTGCCTCAAGGGTGAGCTCGCTCTCGGGATGCGCGATGCGCGTAAAGGCAAGCTCGAGCACCAACCGCTGGTTGGGAGCCGTGCGCATCTCGCTCGAGGCATCGCCCAGCACCATCATTGCCCGGGAGATTCGTTCAGGTGAGCCAAAGGCCCGAGACTCTGCCCCCAGGCGAGCCAGAGCGTCTCCCTGAGCTGACACCACACCCGGGCGCTCCCCCACCGCTGCCACGACATAGGCGTCACGCAGGTGCGCACACAGCTCACGGGTGAACTGCAGCAAATCACGGCCAGACTCAACCAAGCCCGCTACCTCGGCAAACAGACGCGGGACGTCACGGGCTGCCAGCGCCTGCGTCACCTCCGACAGGGTTGAGGCGGGCACTTCTCCCAGTAGGTCCTGCGCAGCATCGAGCGTGATGGCGCCACTGGTGTATGTCGCAAGACGCTCGAGGTCAGACAGGGCGTCACGCAGGCCGCCACGAGCGTGCAGCACCACGAGGTCCAGCGCCTCACGATCAAACGTGAAGCCCTCCTGCTGGCATACGTAGATCAAGCGCCCCAGCAACTCGTCGTTGCTGATGGGACGGAAGTCAAAGCGCTGAACACGCGAGAGGATCGTCTCCAGAACCTTCTGCGGGTCGGTAGTGCACATGACAAAGACCACGTGCTCAGGGGGCTCTTCAAGCGTCTTGAGCAGCGCATTGAACGCCGCCGGGGTCAGCATGTGAACCTCGTCGATGATATAGATCTTGTAGCTGCCGCGTACTGGCGCATAGCTCACGCGATTGATGATTTCCTCGCGGACGTTGTCCACGCCGGTGTTGCTTGCTGCGTCCAGCTCATAGACATCCGGATGCTCACCCGAAGCAATGAGGCGGCAGTCCTCGCAGGTGCCATCAGGAAGATGGCCCGCACCCTGCTCGCACAAAAGCGCCTTTGCCAGCAGGCGCGCCATGGTGGTCTTGCCTGTGCCGCGAGGTCCGCAGAACAGGTACGCATGGCTCGTGCGCCCCTCAAGCACGGCACGACGCAGCGTAGCCACCACATGTTTTTGGCCGACAACGTCGTCAAACGTCTGGGGGCGATACTTTCTATAGAGCGATTCCATGGAGCCTCCGTCCAGCGGGTCATCCCGCTCACAGTCACGGAGTCAAGTATACGACAGGCTCAAAGCAGCGCGACTGAGGGGGTCCTTTTGGACATTTTGGCAAGTAATCGCACGGCCTTTACAGGTAGCACAGGCCGTCGGTAAATCAACGCAATGCGCATCGCGCGCCGATGGTTTGGCGCTACCATACGTCCTATGGACACCTCGAGACAGACAACCAACCAACACCTGCAGGACGCCCAAGACACGCGCCCCGTCGTCGGCCGCTTTGCGCCAACGCCTTCTGGTCGCATGCACCTCGGCAACGTTTTCTCGTGTCTCATGGCCTGGTTGTCCGCCCGGTCGGCTGGTGGCCGGATGATCATGCGCGTAGAGGACCTTGATCCACGGGCTCACAATCGTGCTGCCGCGACACTCCTCATGGAAGACCTGCAGTGGCTTGGGCTTGACTGGGACGAGGGCCCATACTACCAGAGTGACCGCAGTGAGGCCTATGCGGCAGCCCTTGCAGTGCTGGACGACCGTGGCCTTACCTACCCGTGTTTTTGCACGCGTGCCGAGCTACACGCTGCCACAGCGCCGCATGCATCTGACGGCACCTACATTTACCAAGGCACATGCCGTGGGCTAACGCCAGAGGAAATTGCCGAAAGAAGCCTGCGACGGCCACCCTCGACGCGCATCGCAGTGCCCGACGCTGATGACCAAGACGGTACTATCCGCTTTTTTGACCTCGGTTACGGCTGGCAGCAGGAAACTCTTGCCTGTGACTGCGGCGACTTTTTGCTGTGTCGTAGCGATGGCGTCATTGCATACCAACTTGCGGTGGTGGTGGACGACACGGAGATGGGCGTGACTCAGGTCGTTCGTGGTCGCGATCTCTTGGGCTCTGCCGCACGCCAAATCTGGCTTGCAAACGAGCTGGGCCGCAAGGCTCCAGAATTTGGGCACGTGCCCCTGCTCATTGCCCCCGATGGCAGACGGCTCTCCAAACGTGAACGTGATTTGGATATGGGTGCATTACGCGAACGGTTTGGTCGGCCGGAGCCGTTGTTGGGAATGCTTGCATCGGCAGTTGGATTTGCCGAGGTAGGAGAGCCGATCAGCGCCGTCAATCTCGTTTCGCGCTTCTCGTGGGAGACGCTGCGAGCACACAGAGATGATGTGGTTGTGTCAGATGGCGTGCTTGTTTGAAATTGTCCCCCGCGAAACGGTCGATGTGCGGTATCATTGCAAATCACCTACGGAGAGCTGACCGAGAGGCCGAAGGTGCTCGCCTGCTAAGCGAGTATAGGACTCAATCCTATCTGGGGTTCGAATCCCCAGCTCTCCGCCAGAACCTTACGGCGCCCCTGCAACGGGGCGCTTTTGTTTTACGTGGCCGCCGCAGGGGATTCGAACCCGCGAGGGCGGCACATGCCAGCGGCATGTGCCGGGCCGGAGCGCCGTCAGGCGCGGAGGCCGTCGAGCGTTGCCGCAGGCAACGCGGCGAATCCCCAGCTCTCCGCCAGAACCTTACGGCGCCCCTGCAACGGGGCGCTTTT
>JAUNJR010000247.1 GCA_030533135.1 Coriobacteriales bacterium | reverse complement strand
GTGGGATTGGCCATGTCAGGAGACATCGCTGCTACCGGCAGGCGCCTTCAGCGCGAAGGGGTGGCGGTAGCAGCGGCAAAACGCCACTACGCCATGACGCTGATTCTGCTTGAGGACGAAGAGGCGACGCTTGGGGAAGCCTCGTCTCGCATGAGCTGCCTGCCCGTTGATGGGCAGATCCTCTACCTTGGTTCGAGTACGGAGGACTTTGCCACCTTTGAGCCGCCCTCGACGCTTCCGACTGTCATCATCAGTACGCGGCACCACCCTCGTTGCGCCACCGTCAGCAACGACCAGATGGGCTGCTCGGTCTCCATCGTGGACTACTTCATCAAGAAGGGCCATCGCGAGATTCGCTTCGTCGGAGGACGGCGAGATTCGTATTCCAATATCAGTCGTCAAAAGGGCTGGGAGCAGGCGCTGCGAACGCGTGGGCTGCGCGTGGTTGAGCCCATGCATGGCGACTGGACGGCTGACAGTGGCTATGAGTTGGGCATGCGCCTCGTACAGGATCGGGAGTGCACGGCGGTTTACGCTTCCAACGATGCCATTGCTGTTGGGGTCATCTATGCTTTGCGCGACGCCGGCCTTCGCGTGCCTGAGGACGTGAGCGTCATAGGGGCAGATGACTCTCTTGAGGGCGTGATTCCGCACCTGGACTTGACCTCGTATCGCTTTAATGACAGGCAGGTGGGCAGCATTGCCTTCGATCTAGCCACCAATCCGCCAGAGGGCAAGGAGCCGCCGCACATCCTCGTGCCCGGAATGATTGTCGAGCGCAAGACCGTGGCACAGGCGCCGCAGAGATAAGCGTGCCTCAGAGGCTTTCGTCTTGGCACGATGCAAACGTTTCCACTTGCAAAACTCGTAACACATCCTAATACAAGAGAAGTAGAGTACTAGCCAACCGCATAGCTCCACCAAACCAATGACGCGGAAGAGTAGACGTTCACACGCGCGTACAGAGAGCCTGGGACGGTGAGATCCAGGACGAGAGGCGAGTTCGTTGAATGGGCCGCGGAGGGCGCACCGAACGGGGAGACCCCAGTAGGCTGCGACGTCAGGCACACGTCACGTGCCAGGGGTGTGTTGGCATCCTGGAAGACCATGGGTCGCCGTCTTGTCAAAGCATTCCGCGAAAGGGCGCAGGTATCTGCGAACCAAGGTGGCACCGCGAGCTCCCTTCGAGCCCGTCCTTGGACACATCAGTCTAGGGGCGGGTTTTTTCTTGCCCCACAAGGATGCCTTCGGGCATCAGAAAGAGAGGGCCGACATGATCAAGGAAGCTATCGAGAAGATCGTCATGAAGGGCGACCTGACGTTTGACGAGGCCTATACGGTGATGGGCGAGATCATGCGCGGAGAGACCAGCGCGACGCAGAATGCCGCGTTTCTGGCTGCGCTTTCCACCAAGAGCACCAAGGCGGAGACCATCGACGAGATTTCCGGCTGCGCTACCGCCATGCGCGAGCTTGCGACCCCTGTCGAGCACCCGGGCATGGAGGTGCTCGAGATTGTCGGTACGGGTGGAGACCGCGCAAACACCTTCAACATCTCGAC
>JAUNJR010000246.1 GCA_030533135.1 Coriobacteriales bacterium | reverse complement strand
GAATGGCCTGCCGGCTTGCCGTAGTAGCAAGCCGGCAGGCCATTCGCCATAACGGTTACTTGTTGCTTTACTTGTCGCCGCGAACCTTGGCCCAGAACTTGGTGGAGAGGCTCGCGCGGCGGGTGGTTCCGTCCTTGATGCCGCGGAGCTTTGACCCATGGCAGTACAGGGTCAGCAGCATGAATGCGAAGCAGACGAGCGCTGGCTCAAAGCGCTGGGTCAAGGCCATGACCGCGGCATAGAAGCCCATGGCGACGACTGCGCCAACGCTCAGGTAACCAGCAAGGATAATGGTCACCAGACCTACGATGCCCGCAATGCAGCCCCACAGCGGCGAAATCAACATGACGGTCGTCGAGATGGTCGTGACGCCCTTGCCACCCTTGAACCCATGCCAAAACGGGAAGATGTGACCGAGCGTCGCGCCAAGGCCGGTCCATGCGATGCCCGCGAAACCGAGGGCGGGGAAGAGTGAGTGCGTAATCGTAACTGCAAAGACGGTCTTGAGGATATCGCCAGCCAAGCAGGCATATCCAGCCTTGCTTCCCAGCTCGTGGCCTACGTTAGCCATGCCGGGATTACCGTCTCCCAGATTGAAGATCGAGGTGCCCGCCACCGAGCGAGCCACAACCTCCGCAGTAAGAAACGACCCAAACAAATACCCCACGACAAGACAAATGGTTCTTTGCAGAAAGAGTCCCAACCCAAATCACCGCCCCAGTGATCAGCCGATAGACACGGGGGAGGCCCCATGCCCAGCCGGGCACCCTTTGAGCGCGTCCTATGCGCGATGGGTCCTGGCAGGGCATGGGGCCTCCCACTATCTGCGTCTAGCAGATGTTGCCAAAGTCGAAGAAGCTCATCTCGAAGGCGTAGGACGAATCAGCCTTGAAGGTGGAGCTGACGCATAGGTCGGTGATCTCCTGCGGCCACCAACGGGTGGACATGGTCTTCTCGCCCTCGTTGAGGTAAATCTCGACCGCGGACGTATCGACGACCATGCGAACGTTCTCAAGCTTGCCCGCGGAAAGCTCGCTCAGCGGCAGACGACGCACGGTGCGGTATCCACCGGCGATGCCCTTGAAGGAGAGCTCAATCATGTTGCCGATGACGGCCAGCTCGAGGTCAGCGTTGAGCAGGACGCGGCCCTCGCCCTTGATGCCCTCAAGGTAGAGGTCGCAGGTGCCATTCTTGAAGCGCGCGCCGACGGCGCCAGAGATGTCATGGGCGTCGTAGTTGGAGGAGCCCAGCTTGCCCACGTTGTCACGAGAGCCCACATAGGTAAGCTCGACGCGGTCGCCATGCAGCGCGTTGTACTCGACGAGCGGCCACTGGCAGATGTTGCCGGCTTCGTTCAGCGACAGCTCGCGCAGCCAGGTGAGGGTATGCAGCCACTCGTAGGTTGGCACCTGGTACTGGCCCTCGATATCGGGAAGGCCCATCCAACCCTCAAGGATCTGGCGACCCTTGTCGTCCGTGAAGATCTGCGGCGCATAGAAGTCAAAGCCATAGTCAATCTCGACGAACGTCTCCTCGTCGATGCACCCGTACGGCGCCTCGGCATCCATGAGC
>JAUNJR010000047.1:12612-14372 GCA_030533135.1 Coriobacteriales bacterium | reverse complement strand
CCGAACAAAGGGGCCCGCCCCTTGTTGTTGAGTCCGCAGGATAATTGCATGTCGTCCCATGCGGCGGAAGACTGACGGGATGACGTCATCCCACCAGCGACTATGCAGGAAGCGTCCCAGTTTTGCGGGTCGGGACCCATTGCCCTAATGGCTGATACAATGTCATGGCGAAATGGCCTGAACGATTGGAGTGTGGAATGGTCGAGCGTTTGGTGTTGGTGCGTCATGGCGACGCTGAGTTTTATGGGCCCGATGGGGACGAGTCCCGCAGGTTGACGAAGCGTGGGAAGAAGGCGCTCAAGAAGGCATATCCGCAGATGTTTGCCGCACTCAAGCAGCTTGACGACGTGACCTTCTGGGTGAGCCCCGCAGAGCGTGCCCTTGCGACCGCAGAGATTGCCGCGGACGTGTTAGATATCGACCCAGAGGACTTCGACATTCACAACTCGCTGTACGAGCAAGATGATGACGAGTTCCTCGCTGAGCTTGACGCGGAAGGGGAGGGGACCGTTGTGGTTGTCGGACATATCCCCTTCGTCCATCGCATTCTGTGGGAGCTGACGGGTGAGGACATTCCGTTTACCAAGGGAAGCGTGGCCTCAGTAGCACTTGAAGATGGCGACGTAAGGCACGGACGCCTCGAGTGGTTTGCGGAAGGCCCCGAAGCCTAAAGGTCTCTTGCATTTGCCCACTTGTGGTCCCTCGGAGCCGGTACCCGCCCCCGGGAGACCTCAAGTGAGCAGAGTGTGCCCTCTTACTGCTGCGCGGCAGCAATCGTTGCGCGGTAGGCGGCCTGGAAGGGGACCCCAGCCTCTTTTGCCAGGCATGCAACATCCTCATATTCGGGATAGAGTCTGCGCTCGCCTGTCGGCAGGGTGACGGCCTTCACCTTTGCAGGCCCATAGGTGGTGGCAACCTCGAGAATCTCACGCGGCAAAGCGGTGCGCCACAGGGGCGTGCGACGAATCCCGATGGTGGTCGTGTCCTCAAAAATGACCTGCTCAAGTGCGGGAATGCTTTGCTCAGAGCACAGCACCTCGAGCTGATACCCAGGCCGCCCCTTCTTCATAAAGACGGGCAGGTAATGAGCCTCAAACGCACCGGCATCGTAGAGACGGTCGAGCGCGTGGGCCATCGCCTCGCCCGTGCAGTCGTCAACCTCGGTCTCCAGCTTCCACAGATGCGGCTTCTCAAAGGTATAGCCCGCGGGAACTGCCGATGCCGGGGCAACTTCCTCCACGATGGTGGCTCGTACCGTACTGACGGGGTGATAGTCGCGCTTTCCAGAACCGGTACCCGTGGCAACGATGCGATAGGACGCTGGTAGCGCGTCTGCCGTACGGAATGCGGCGGCGATGGCGGCGCCCGTCGGCGTCACCAGCTCTCCCGCGATATCACGCTGCTGAAGGACAAGGCCCTGCTCGGCCACGATGTTGCTCACGGCTGGTACGGGAATGGGTAGGATGCCATGCTGCGAGCGCACACGTCCGTGACCTTCGCCCAGCGCGGAGATGACGACGTCGTCCACGTTGAGATTATCAAGGCAGTATGCTGCGGCAACGACGTCCACGATGGAGTCAACCGCGCCAACCTCGTGGAAGTGCACCTCAGAGAGTGGTACGCCGTGCGACTTGGCCTCGGCAACCGCAATAATGTCAAAGATTCGGTGAGCAAGCTCTCGCGTCCGGGGCGTCAGGGTTCCGGCGTCAATGATTGCTTTGACCTCTGCGGGGCCGCGGTGCTCATGATGGTGGGCATGA
>JAUNJR010000047.1:0-12602 GCA_030533135.1 Coriobacteriales bacterium | reverse complement strand
TCATGCTCGTGCCCGTGCTCATGTTCGTGGTGATGGTCATGATCGTGTCCGTGATGGTGATCCTCGTCGTGTTCGAGGTTCCCGTACAGCCACTCCATGTCATGGTCGTGACCGTCATGCTCGGCATCGAGCACCACGTCGAAGTCGCAGACATCTAGGGAAGACACGGTACGCCGCGTCACCTTCACCTGGAAGCCATCCACACCAAGGCTGTCCAACGCCTTGCGAAGGCCCGCCTCGTCCGCCCCCGCATCCAACAGCGCACCAACGACCATGTCGCCACTGATGCCGCTCTGGCAATCCAAATACAGCGTCCGTCCCATGGTTCTCCCCCTCTGTGTATGTCAGTATCTACCTGCAGTTTATTGATTCCAGCAACCGACGTGATCAATTAGTGCCGCCTGATAGCCAGCGCCAAACCCGTTGTCGATGTTGACGACGGACACACCGCTTGCGCACGAGTTGAGCATCGAGAGCAGCGCCGCTAGGCCACCAAGCGAAGCGCCGTAGCCCACGCTTGTGGGGCAGGCGATAACGGGGGACGCCACCAAGCCACCAATGACGCTTGCAAGGGCGCCTTCCATTCCGGCGATGGCTACTACCGCCGTTGCACCGCGCAGGTCATCCACATGCGCCAAAAGACGATGTATTCCCGAGACACCCACGTCATACAGGCGCACGACGCGACTACCGAGCATTTCCGCCGTGAGAGCCGCCTCCTCGGCGCAGTACAGGTCGCTCGTTCCTGCTGCGGCGATGGCGACATACCCAATGCCGTCTGGCTCGGGCTTCTTACCTACGATGCCAACGCGCGAAACCTCATAATAGGCAAAGGCCGCCGCGTCATCGTCACGCAGAAGCCCCCTGACCTCGGCTGCCTTTCGTGGGTCGATTCTGGTGATGAGCACGTGCCCCTCTCCAGCTTCGCGTAAGGCGCGAATGATACCGGCGATCTGCTCGGCCGTCTTTCCGGCACCATACACCACTTCTGACACGCCTTGACGCCGACTGCGGTCAAGGTCGGGCTTGGCATATCCTAGATCCTCGAACGACGGGCTTGATAATCGATGCATGGCTTCGTCCACCGTGACATCACCAGACGCAACGGTCGACAAAAGCTCCCGCAGATCTCTCATTTCCATGAGGCCTCCCTCTCATGTTGCATCTGTCTATTGTGGCATGGTTGGACGCACTTGTCATACAATGAAACAAAACACAATTGAAGAGGTAGGAATTACATGATGAGGGCTGAGAACCAAGTCTTGCAGGAGAAGCTCGATTCTCTGATGCACATCCTCTCCCAGATGGGATCAGTTGCCGTTGCCTATTCAGCTGGTGTCGATTCCACGCTGCTTGCCACCGTCGCCCATGAGGTACTGGGTAACAATATGCTGGCCATAACGGTCGCCGGCCACTCTATCCCCGCTCGTGAAATCGAACGTGCCCGCGCCTTTTGCGCAGAACGCCATATTCCCCATGTGGTAATGCCCTTTGACGAGCTTGAGGTGCCAGGCTTTCGCGACAACCCAAAGGACCGTTGCTATCACTGCAAGAAGGAGCTCTTCAAACGGATGGCCACCCTTGCCGTTGAGCACAAGATGGCTTGCTTGGTTGACGGTTCCAACGTTGATGATCAGGGAGACTATCGTCCCGGCCTTCGGGCGCTTTCCGAACTTGGCATCAGAAGCCCCCTGCAGGAGGCTGGCCTGACTAAGGCAGAGATCAGGGAGCTCTCGCGTGGCTACGGTCTGCCCACGTGGGACATGCCTTCCGCTGCATGCCTTGCTTCGCGTTTTGCGTATGGCGAGGCAATTACCCTGGAGAAGCTTAAGCGCGTCGAAAGGGCGGAAGACTATCTGCATGACCTGGGCTTTGTTCAGTTGCGCGTGCGCGTGCATGGTGCTGCGGGCGAGCTGGCGCGTATCGAAGTGATGCCAGACAAGCTCGCGCAGCTTGCCGATCCGCTGACACGAGAGCAGGTTGTGGCGTATCTCAAGGAACTGGGGTTCACGTACGTCACACTTGATCTTGCAGGGTTCAGATCAGGTGCCATGAACGAGGTACTCTGAGCGTCGTTTTATCTGACACCTGCTATGCTTAACCTTCTCCGAGAGCGCTTGGGCATGCTTGCATGCCTTGATACGTGCGAGATGAAGGGGGCCACGCAACGGTGGGTCCAACACTTGTCCTCAAGATATGTGAAGCCGGTCTTGTCGGCTGCGTGGGCGGACGCATTGCTAGTCAGGCAGCTCGCCAGATTCTTGTACGCCGTGGCCTGTTGTCCGAAAGTGCACAGCTGCCTTCGGTGCCGCTGATTATGTCTCTGTCGGCGGTGGCGTGTGTCACCCTGCTGGCCACGTATGGGGTTACGCTCGAGCTGGCCCAGATGGCGGCATTTCTCTGGATACTGCTCGTCTGCTCACTGACCGATGTCGCGGCGTGGCTCATTCCCAACGGCTGCGTTCTTGCCGCGATGGCCATACGCGTCATCTACCTCGTGATTATTGCCTTCGTGCAGGGGCCATCGGTGGCCGTGGGTCTTGCTATCCGGTCATTGACGGGTGCCTTTGCAGTCGGGATACCCCTGCTGGTGTTGACGCTCATCATGGACCATGTGCTGCAGACCGACAGCATGGGTGGGGGAGACCTCAAGCTCTTTTCTGTGGCCGGCGCTTTCTTTGGATGGAGAGCTTGTCTGTTTCTTGTGCCGCTTTCTTGTATCTTGGGAATACTCTTCGCCCTTACGGGGAAGAAAGGTTCCCGTGCCTTTCCCTTTGGCCCCGCCATTGCGCTTTCATGCTGGTTGACCTCGCTTTTTGGTGCGGGTGTCGTGGCATGGTATGGCTCGCTACCGCTTTAGGGAACAGGCCTTTTTACGCCTACAGCTTTCTCTCAGGGCTGTGCAGTTCGAATCGAGTTAGCAGCGAGGGCCTTGCTGCGTGTTACCATACTGACTACGCACTCGGGTATGGGAGCCCGTGTGCGGGGAACTCGACAGCCCGAAGCACCTTCAACGAACTTAGGGGATGACGTGGAACCCAAGAAGACTGAAACCAAGAACCTGACGCGTCGAGAAGCACTCAAGCTGCTGCTGGGTGCTGGCGCGTTGTTTGCCGCTTCAACGCCCGCCCTCGCCGAGACCGAGGAAGAGCTGCGTGCCAAGGCCGACCAGACCCAGGCCGAGATTGATGCGGTTCAAGAACAGTACGACGCCGCGATGGGCCAGCTCAACCAGCTTGCCTACGAGGTCCAGGAGCTCTCTATCGCTCAGGCGCAGACGCTTGACCAGATCTATGACGTCGAGGAACAGATCTATCAGGTCAAGGGGCTCATTGCCGAGACCGAGGAGAGCATCGCCTCGCGTGAGCGTGAGCTTGCCCGTAAGCAGGAGCGCCTTGCTCGACGCATCTCGAGCGCCTACAAGTCCGGAGGAAGGGACTTCCTGTCCATCCTCCTCTCGTCGTCAAGCTTTGAGGAACTCGAGTCCAATATCTACTATCTGGACAAGATCAGCCAAAGCGACGCGCAGCTCATCGCGGACGTCAAGCAGATCAAACAGGAGCTTGAGGAGCAGAAGGCTGCCCTTGAGCGGCAGCAGGCCGAGCTTGAGGATTGGCATGCCCAGCTCGAGGAGCTGAATGCCATGCAACAGGCTCAGATTGAGGAACTGCGTGCCAAGCAGGAAGAGATTTCTGGATACCTTTCGAGTCTCGATGCCCAGGTCCAAGAGCTCATTGCCAAACGCGACGAGGAGCTGATGGCTGCCGAGCAGGAGGCTGAGCGTCGACGTGAGGCCGAGGCGGCTGCGGCCGCAGCGGCTGCTGCTTCGGGCGGCAGCTCCAGTGGCGGCTATACGCGCGTATACCCTGACCAGGTTACCCAGGGAGCCACGGGCTCTCAGCAGGCCGTCATCAACGCGTGCTACACCACTCCGTCGCCTGGCGGCGGTCTGTGCGCGTGGTGGGTCGAGGACGTCTTTGAGCGCGCCGGCGTCGGCTCATGGGGCGGCAATGCCTGCGATCTCTACAACTACTACTGCTTCAGCTCCGATACGAGCGCCATTCAGCCGGGCATGATCGTGGCCGTGTCAACGTATCCGTCTGGCGGACTTGGCGCCATCTATGGTCACGTGGGCATCTATATTGGCAATGGCCTCGTGATGGAGAACATTGGCTTCATCAACACGCAGGGGCTTGACTCCTGGATCGCGAGCTATAGCGGATCTGTCACTCCGCGATGGGGCTGGATGGGCGGCGTCGCCCTTTCATAGACATAAGTTCTCTACCTGCGAAAGGAGAGCGCACATGGCACTTGACAAGGCAAAGACGGCGGTTCTCGTCATCGACGTGCTCGTCACGGAGGGCGATGACACGCTTTACAACCCCAGCCCAGAAGAAGAGCGTGTGGTGACCAACTCGGTGCGTGTGGTTGATGCAGCCCGTGCTGCAGGCCTGCCGGTCATCTTCTGCGATGATGCGCATATCCTGGGCATTGACCGAGAGCTTGACCTGTGGGGCGAGCATGGTGTGGCTGGCAAAGCAGTGCCCAACCCCGCCCTCAAGGCCGGTTCTGGTGAGAAGGACTTCATCATTCCCAAGCGCCGTTACAGCGGATTCTTTGGAACTAACCTTGACCTCCTCCTTCGTGAGCTCGGCGTCGAGACGGTGATCGCGGTAGGCGAGGACACCAACATTTGCGTTCTGCATACGCTGGCTGATGCGTACTTCCTGGGCTACGCGTCGGTGGTTGTCGAGGATGCTACGCGTACCTTCCTGTGTGGTACTCAGGAAGCCGGTATCGAGCACTTTGTGAAGTGCTACGGTTCGCGCATCGTTACGACCGACGAGATTGTGGCAGAGCTGGCATAGCTTACAGAGCAATCGCCCGACAGTGAATCGGAGGGGATACCCCCCTTTGAGTCAGTATTGACTCAAAGGGGGGGTATCCCCTCCGATTCACTACAATGGGGCTGTGACGAAGGAAGGGGTTGCCATGCGTGAGATTATTGAGTTGACGGATGGATGGACGCTGTATCGCAACGATTCGAGCGTCGGTGAGTCAGTGCGCGTTCCACATGACGCGATGCTCTCCGAAACGCGGTCGGCTGACGCCGTCACGGGTAACGCTGGCGCATACTTTCCCGGTGGCACCTATCGTTACCAGCGAATCATTGATGTACCAGCCTCGTGGGTGGACAAGACCGTGACGCTTGAGCTCGAGGGCGTGTATCAGAAGGCGACGGTGCTGCTCGACGATGTTGAGCTTGCCCGCAACGCCTATGGTTATACCGGCTTTCTGGTTGACCTGACGAACCACCTGCACCCTGGTGAGCAGTCGGTGCTTACCGTCATCGCAGACAACGCCCATCAGCCCAATTCGCGCTGGTACTCCGGTAGCGGCATCTATCGTCCTGCGCGGCTCTACGTGCAGGAGCGTAACCACATGGCGATTGACGGCGTACAGGTGGAGACGCTCTCGACAAGCCCTGCCCGTATTCGCGTGCAGACGACCGTGGTTGGTGCAGGCGACGTGAGCGTCGTGGTGCTCAAGGACGGTGTTGCGGTCGCGAGCGCTACGGGTGTTGACGTTGAGATGACCATTCCTGATCCACGTCTTTGGAGCGCCGAATCGCCTAGCCTCTATACCTGCTGTGTGACCCTCCATGAGGGAGCGGTGACCTACGACGAGACGTCCGTCTCGTTTGGCATCCGCACTATCACGTGGGGTGCCTTTGGCCTGCGCATCAATGGTGACGAGGTGCTGCTGCGGGGCGGCTGTGTGCACCATACGTACGGCATTCTTGGGGCGGCCGAGGAGGCGGAGGCAGCTTGGCGTGAGGTGGCCATCCTGAAATCGCACGGTTTCAACGCGATTCGCTCGGCCCACAACCCCATCTCCAAGACCATGCTTGCGGCATGTGACCAACTGGGCATGTATGTGATGGATGAGTTTGCGGACATGTGGTATCAGCACAAGAATCCGGCTGACTACGCGAGCGACTTTGAGGACTGCTGGCAACACGATCTTGCCGCCATGGTACACAAGGATCGCAACCATCCGTCAGTCATCATGTACTCCATCGGCAACGAAAACGCGGAGCCTAAGGATGAACGGGGTGTCACCTGTGCACGTGAGCTGGCAGAATACGTGCGGGCATGTGACCACTCCCGTCCGGTGACGGCAGGCGTCAACCCAACCATCCTCTTTGCTGCGGGTCTGGGAATCGACTCGTTCAATGGTGACGGGAAAGAGGGTGAAGCTGCCGCCAACGCGGACGGAGGTATGAGCGAGAACAGCAGCTTGGCCTACAACACCTATGCGACCAAGATGGGCGACATCATGGAGCTTATTGCCTCTACGCCCATGGTTGGCCGTGCCAATGCTCCCTACTTCGACGTCCTTGACCTTGCTGGCTACAACTACGCGGCAGGTCGCTACGTGCCTGACCTGCGGCGCATGCCCGACCGCCCGGTCTTTGGGGCCGAAACCATGCCGTATGAGCTTGCCAAGAACTGGCGGCTCGTCGAGCGCATCCCGCAGGTGATTGGCGACTTCATGTGGACCTCGTGGGACTATTTGGGAGAGTGCAGTCTGGCGGGATGGTCTGCCGACCCCGAGATGGTCAACAAGCCCTTCCCGTGGCTCTGCGCAGATACGGGTGCGCTTGATCTGGTGGGCAATCCCAACGGTGAGGCGGCGATGGCTGAGGTCGTCTGGGACGTGACGGATGTGTCACTGTTCGTGCGGCCCTGCACGCTGCCTAACCCCGTGCGTGCTCCATGGCGTGGCACCAATTCCATTCCCAGTTGGAGCTGGGCGGGTTGTGACGGCATCGAGACGGTTGTCGAGGTCTACACCAAGGCACCAATCGCCAAGCTTTATCTCAACGGACGTCACGTTGGTACCAAGCGTACGCATGAGTGCCATGCGGACTTCAAGGTACGTTACGAGCCAGGGACCTTGGTTGCCCTCGCTTGCAAGTCGACAGGGGAGTGCGTTGTCCGCGCAGAGCTGCAAAGCGCCACGGCGCCCCTTGCGCTGACGCTTACGCGTGAGCCGCGCTACCAACCTGGCGCTGATGGGCCTGGTGACGTGGTGTTTGTTGACGTAACCGCTGCGGATTCGGAGGGCGTGGTCGAAGCAAGCCTTGACACGGAGGTTACCATCACGGTTGAGGGCGGGACGCTCCTTGCCTTTGGTAGCGCCGCCCAGAAGAGCGAGCGCTCCTACCAGGAAGGCTGCTTCCCCCTACGACACGGGCGTGCCTTGGCAGCGGTCCGCCTGGGAGAAGGACCGTGCTTGATCCACGCCAAGGCCGACGGATTTGAAGCGAGCGCTCTCGGGCTCTAAGGCAAGGCATCCGCTTCGTAATGTTACCTGTTTAGTTGCACCTTTCGCATGTGGCAACAACCCGCCTGTGGTACGGTCCTTACTGCAGAACCCTGCGCTTCATCTCCCCACATATCATGGGTTATACGTCATGTGCCGGAAGGGCCCTATCCCTAAATTGCGGCCATGACGCAACTGCCCCCACGTGCAGAAAGGGAGAATGTGACCATGAGGGCTTTGAGGAAGTATCTGTCGTACGTGCTGGTATTGGTGCTGGGCATTGGTTGCCTGGGGCTCATCGCATGTGGTGGCTCCGGCTCTTCAGGTAACTCGGAGAAGGCTGCCGAGGAACAGACTGCCGAGAAGACCGAAGAGGCTCCCGCTCCCGAGCCAGAGGTGGTCGTTGACCCGAGCGAGAAGTTCATCGGCGAGTGGAAGATGGCTGGCCTTCAGGCGAACGGTGTCACCATGGTCGGCGACTTGTCTGCCATTACTGAGGACGCCTCCTCGTCAATGGTTATTGCAGAGGACGGGACTGGCACGTTTGCCTTTGGCGAGGACAGCACTACGCTGACCTGGACGCTCAAATCTGATGACGTGATTACCGTCACGTTGAAACCGACTGATGAGGATGCCACGCTTCCCGCTACGGTAGACGTGACCTATCAAGATGAGTGCCTGTCGCTCGCTCTTGACTCTGACGAGGTGTCTGGCATCTTGGTGTACAGCAAAGATGGCAAGATCACCAATATGCAGGAGATCGCACTGGGCAACGCAACGGACATTGCCTCAGCTGACACGCTCGTGGGTACGTGGAAGCTGTCGGGCGTGCGCATGAGTGGCCTGAGCGTCTATGGTGACCCTGCCGCGCTGGAAGAGATGATGGGTGACGCTGCTGATCCGACCATGGTATTCAACGAGGATGGCACCATCATGGCATTTGATTCTGAATGCACCTGGGAGGTCACCGAGAGCGGCGCCACCATCAACATTGACGAGGTGTCCATTCCTGTTAAGGCCTTCGGCGATAACATCTTGGTCGATTTCGGATCGGTGTTGGGTATGGACATGGTGTTTATGTACTCACACCAGGCGTGATAGCAAGAGCAGCTAAGGACATAGCGTTCCAGACGAGGCACTTGACAGAGGACCCCATCCTTGTGGATGGGGTCCTCTTTTCTGTTTGCTTGCCGACAATAGGAGACCTTCGCTCGTGTTATACATAGCAACGGAATGGTGCGGAAAGGAGACAATCATGACGTACCGTGACAACAGCCCAGATGTTCGTCCGACGTCCGGAAGGCGTTGGATACTATGGCTTGCGGCCATTGCGGTAATCTTGGTATTTCTCGCTGCGTTGGTGAGGGTTGCGTTTCATGCCTTTGTGGCAATCAACCCTTCGCTGACGGGAGATGCTGACCAGACGAAAACGCTCTTCGTGCAGCTTGATCCGTTTTACGTGCAGGCAGATGGCGTCACACAGTTCGAAGTCTATGGCGGCTCCTCGAACGTCATCATCCAGCCTTACCATGACAACGAGCGAAAGGGGTTCGTACGGATCACCGAGGGCTATCTCGATGATGGGAGCGACCGTCGTCACCTATTTTGGACGGTCGAGAATGGTACGCTCCGCATTGACGACAACGAGTACGGGTTAGCCATCACAAGTGGAAAGATGGTCACTATAGAACTGCCCAGCGACATCATCGCCTGCCTTGAGTCGGTCGACCTCACCTGTTCTTCGGGAACCCTGACCATGGATGGGCTCGATTGCGAGGCGCTTACGCTGCGCGTCGCAAGCGGCAGCGCCGATGTTGTCGTCCAGGGTGAGCCAGAACGCATCGCATGCGACGTGCAATCGGGACAAGCGCGCATCGCCTTGCCTCATGATCTGGGGTTCACGCCGAATGTGCAGGAAGCGTCAGGCAAGGTGACCATCGAGCAGCGGCTGAACGATGTGGATGGCGTGGCCGTGTATGGTGACGGTTACACCAAGCTTGACCTGACGGTTGCAAGCGGCCGCATCGATATCAGCGCACTATGACAAGCCGACAGGTGGCCTGCATCATCCGCTGGCCGCTACGCGTCGTTTCGGTTGAAGTGGTTGCGCATGAGCACGCTCGCCGTCTGGAGCACGTTTGCAAGCAGGTTGTCCGTCTCCTCCTGTAGAAGCCGGGCAATCTGCGCGTTTGCTTCGGCCAGGTCTGCCGACGAATCATCCGTAGCTTCGTTGATGACGCACCCGGCACGTACTCCCACCCGCATCTGATAGTGCCCGATCTCGGCAGCACACTCGTTGAAATGGGGGTCCGCCAACGCGGCAATGAGGCGGTTCATCCAATAGAAGCTCTCGGTGGAGATGCGCTCGTCAGTAGTCGTCAGGTAAGCAGGCATCTCATCCACGTTGGCAAAGAGCGGCACCAGCGCATTGAAGGGATTGGAGCCAAAGGCCATCCACTGCAGCGCGCAGGTGGCCTTGCTTGTGTATGGGCGCAGCTGGATAGCAGCTAGCTGGCCATTGCGATTGATGCCAATGGGGCGATATTTCCCACGAGTGGACTCGTCTCCCAGGCGCCCATAGGGATCATACGGCGTGCCCTGATAGTGTAGCGACAGCGCGTACTTCACGTCCTCCATGGTGAGTTTACGCTCGGGCATGCGGCACCAGGGGATATCGTCGTCCTCGGGTCGGAGGTCCGCATCGGGGCCGTCCCACACGTTGCTGCGCGGATTAAGAAAACGCTGCATGGCCCAAGCGCGCGGCGTGTTGTAGACGTGGTCGGCATCACTGTGGCTGCCAAAGGCCTCACGGGGATTAAAGACGTCGTCGGAGTCGCCCTCCTCACGCAGCGTCAGGTCAAGGTGGTGTTTGGCCATCCAAGAGCGCAGGTCGGCGCTGGCCATGCAGTCTTTCTGCGCCCCTTCGGCGTCAGCGAGGTCAAATGCATCAATGCCCAGCTGGTTTGGTACGGTGACATAGCAGTCATCTGGCACGCGACGGGCAATCCAGTGATGGCCGCCTACCGTCTCAAGCCACCAGATCTCATCGACGTCACTAAAGGCAATGCCGTTCATTTCGTAGGTGCCGTACTGCTCAAGGAGCTCGCCCAGACGACGGACACCATCGCGTGCGCTCGTGATGTAGGGGAGGACCAGCGTGACCATGTCCTCCTCGCCAATGCCGCCGGGGACCTCGGGCTGGTAGCCCTCTTCTCCAGGGGTGCCTACCGCCTTTTTCAGCTCGACCAACGGGTCAGCTGCCAATACACGCTCGTTCGAGGTCAACGTCTCGGTGGCTGACATGGCCACGTTGAGCACGTTCACGCCCGCCTCAGCCCAGATGCCCTCGTTCAGAAGCGCGTTGGGAACAGCCGTGTAACGCAGTGGTGTCTCGGGAAGGTCCAGCTCAAGGTGTGAGAGGACACTGCGGTATTGGCGCGGCTGGTCCTCGGGTTTGACGACGGTCATCTTCTTGAGCGTGAACTCTCCGTCCATGGAGTCCTCGTTCCGGGCAATGATGGTCGATCCGTCGTATGATGCAAGCTTTCCAACGAGCAAGGTGGTGCAGGGCATGGGGTCTCCTTGATTATTTGATATGAATTCTTAGCAGTGTACGACAAGGCTGGCTATCGCGTGACGACGCCTACACTTCGCCGTCACCACACCACATCTAGCCGATTACTTACTGAAGGTTACGTTGGCCTATCCATCCAACATCGTTGGCAACCATGGCGCAATCCAGCGGTACCATAGGCCTATATGTGGACGTCTCGTGAACAAAGGAGCACCTATGGCACAGCTCTTCATCTCGTTCGTCTTGGCGCTATCGCCAATCATTTGGCTCATCATCGCCCTTATCGTGCTCAAGCAGCAGGCGTGGATTGCCAGCTTCGAGTCTCTTGCGGTGGCCGTGGTCGTTTCTATGGTCGTGTGGAAGATGGGATTCATGGAGGTCTTGACGGCGTCACTTGAGGGATGCCTCTTTGCCCTATGGCCCATTGTCATTGTCATTATTGCGGCGGTCTTCACTTACAACTTGACCGTCTGCACCCACGCCATGGACAAGATCAAGCAGATGCTGACCTCGGTCTCGTCTGACCGTCGCGTGCTGACGTTGCTCATCGTCTGGTGTTTCGGCAACTTCATGGAAGGCATGGCTGGCTTTGGCACCGCCGTGGCAATTCCCGCCTCCATGATGATGGCCTTGGGCATCAATCCCATCACAGCCATCCTGTGCTGCCTCATCGCCAATGGCGTTCCCACCATGTTCGGCTCCATCGGTATTCCTACCACTACGCTGGCTTCCATCACCGGTCTGGTCGAGACGGACCTGGCCTTCATGCAGGCGCTGCAGGTGTTCCCGTTCGTTATTGCCTGCCCGTTCCTCATGGTCATGCTGGTTGGCGACGGCTTCAAGGCGCTCAAGGGCGTCGTTCCCATCACGCTGGTTGCTGGCCTCTCGTTTGCCATCCCCGAGATCATCGCCGCCCGTTTCATCGGTGCCGCACTGCCTGACGTGGTCGGTGCAGTCTGCTCGCTGGCCTGCACGTTCCTCATGGCGCTTCGTATGAAGGGAACGCCGGTTCCGGAGGAGGAGCGCCTCAAGGTGGCTGCTGGCCGTGGTCCTTTGACCGTTCATGCGGCGCTTGTGGCATGGTCTCCCTTCATCCTCATCTTTGTGGTGCTGTTGCTTACAAGCTCGCTCGTGCCGTTCATCTCCCAGCCGCTCTCTGCCATCAAGACTCAGGTACAGGTCTATAGTGGCGAGAACCCCGCGACCCTGACCTTCTCGTGGATCAACACGCCGGGCGTCCTCATCCTGCTGTGCGGCATCATTGGTGGATTCATTCAGGGCTGCCCCATCCAGCAGATGCTCTCGGTGCTTGGCGCTACGGTCAAGCAGATGAGCAAGACCATCCTCACCATGCTGGGTGTGCTTTCCGTTGCAAAGATCATGGGCTATTCGGGCATGATTGCGAGCATCGCGGCCTTCTTCGTGGGCTCTCTTGGCAGCCTGTATCCGCTGGTTGCCCCGCTGCTTGGCGCCTTGGGCACCTTCGTTACCGGCTCGGGTACCTCAAGCGAGGTCCTCTTTGGTAACGTGCAGCTTCAGGCGGCCCAGTCCATCGGCGTCAACGAGACATGGCTCGTGGCCTCCAACTCGCTGGGCATCTCCGCAGGAAAGATGATTTCCCCGCAGAACGTCGCTATCGGCTGTGCCGCATGTGACCTGTCCGGCAAGGACGGCGAGATCATCGGCAAGATCGCACCGT
>JAUNJR010000245.1 GCA_030533135.1 Coriobacteriales bacterium | reverse complement strand
TATGAGCAGCAGGCTGATCATGACGGCCGATCTCCTGACGACAGGGGTGCAGATTATCCAATTCTACACGCCTGGGCAGCGCTTCCCCAGTGGCACAGCTTTTGGTAAGACGAGCCGTCAGCACGGATGCTAACGCATTGCGCTCGTGCTGAGGTTGGGCACGCGGTATCATCGGAATGTTCACGACCTGGGGGCTGCATGTTTGATCGCGTGTTTCTCTACGACATACTCTATGCGCTTGCCGCATGCGATGGCCGTGAGCAGCAGCTCTTTGGTACTGATGCGCAGCTCGCACATGAGGCTTTCTGCCGCAGCGTTGTTGGCGCAGGTTTTCCTGAGCTCTGGTTCGAGCTGCCGCTTTCGGGTGACCCATGGTTTGACCTGCACGTATTGACAAATCGAGAGGCGCTCAAGGAGCAAGAGGCCCAACGCTTCGAGCCCGTTTCCCCCAGCATTCCCTGTGGTCTTAACGCCCCATCCGGGCTTTTTGACTGGTTTGCCCGGCAGCAAGACGCCCGTCAGCTGGCCTTGAGCTATGACGTGAGTCGGGGAGATATTGACCATCCTGCAGTACAGTTGTTGCTATACCGTCATAACATACAGCTGACCTGCGATTTTCTTGCTAAGGCCAATCGTGCGGATGCGGCGCCGTCGTACCGTTCCTTCATGGAGCGCCTTCCGCATGCGTGGTTTGCGTGCTACACAGGCGTCTTCCCAGGCCGTTCCGACCTACACGTCCGAGTTGAATGCGTTCCAGACGCCACGAGGCAGCTTGCCTACGCGCAAGACAAGGCGCTTCTAGCGGCAGACCTTCAGCAGGCCGGGTTGAGTGAGATGTCCGACTCGTTGCTTGATCGCTGCCATATGCTTGCGCAAACGCCGTTCCCCATTGAATTCCAGTTTGATGTGACGCCAGAAGGCCAAGCGGGCCAAGCTTTTGCGGCAAGCGTCCGCTTTGATTGTCCCCCAGGTACCTCTGGTAGGGCTCCTTTTGAGGGTGATGGTGCAGCGGGAGAACTCATGCAGCACGTTGAGTCGTGGGGCCTAGCGGACGATCGCTGGCGTCTTCTCCAGAACACCTCGTTCGCCAAAAAGGCTACATTAGGTAGCGATATGCTCACGCTCTTCTGTTACCCCGCATTCCTCAAACTGCGCTGGCGTTCCGGGCGACCGCTGGATGCCAAGGCCTATCTCATGGCAGGTGCAGAATGAAACCACTCTCTCACGGTGATGCCTATCAGGTGCTCTGCCTGCAAGCAGCCGATAACGGCCGCGGTCCAGTTCTTTTTGGCGACAGCTTCGCCCGGGCGAAAGAGGCCACCCTTCCCTTCATGGTCGGGGAGACCTTTCCCTGCATCTATCTGGAGTTTCCCTTAATCGGAGAGCCTTTCTTGGACGTAACGGTGCTCTATGACCACCTGACTCCCCATACGCGCGTCGACGCGCCCGCTGCGCACGGTTCCGAAGGGATGCTTGACTGGTTTGCAACGGCAGTCAAGCCCTACGCCGACGTTACCTGCGGGTTTGAGCTTGATACCAAGTTCGAGCAGTTGCCGCCCGCAGCGGTGCACTTCCAACCACGCCAACATCTCGAGC
>JAUNJR010000244.1 GCA_030533135.1 Coriobacteriales bacterium | reverse complement strand
CGACGACACCAACGGCCGCGTCAAGACCTACGAGGCCATCGTCAAGGGCGAGAACGTGCCCGACGCCGGCATTCCGGAGTCCTTCAAGGTTCTTGTCAAGGAGATCCGTTCGCTGGCGCTCGACATCGAGCCCATCAGCTATCGCAAGCGCGAGACCGAGAGCAAGAGCACTCGCGAGTCCCGCACGACCAACGCCGTAGACGTCTTTGCCGGTGCCTCCAGTGCCGACGACCTCATCGGTGGCTTCACCAAGGCCTCTGACCAGGACGTCGAGATTCTGATCGGCGACGTTACCAACGATAAGGAGTAGCGCAGTGGCAGATTTCGATACCACAGATTTTGATGCCATTAAGATCTCCCTCGCCTCCGCTGACGAGATTCGCAGCTGGTCGCACGGTGAGGTCAAGAAGCCCGAGACCATCAACTACCGCACGCTCAAGCCCGAGAAAGACGGCCTGTTCTGCGAGAAGATCTTTGGCCCGGTCAAGGACTGGGAGTGCGCATGCGGCAAGTACAAGGGCATCCGCTTCAAGGGCATCGTGTGCGAGCGCTGTGGCGTTGAGGTTACGAGCGCCAAGGTGCGCCGCGAGCGCATGGGCCACATCGAGCTGGCCGCTCCCGTGAGCCACATCTGGTACTTCAAGAGCCCGACCAGCTTCCCGCTGGCTCGCCTGCTTGACATCAAGAGTAAGGACCTCGAGAAGGTTCTCTACTTCGCCAGCTATGTGATCACTCACGTGGACACCGAGGCCCGCGAGGCTGATGCCGCTGACCTCAAGGAAGAGCTGCAGGCTGACCTCGAGGAGCTGGACGCCGAGCGCGACGACGAGATCGCTCGCCTCAAGGCTCAGGGCGAGGCTGGCGACGAGTTTGACGACATCGAGCCCCTCTCCGCTGACGAAATCCGCGCCGGCATTGCCGACCTGGAGGAGGAGTACGAGGAGGAGAAGCAGCTCCGCACCGAGGCTTACCAGAAGTTCATGCAGCTGGAGGAGCGCGAGCTCATCTCCGACGAGAGCCTCTTCACCGAGATGAAGCGCTACTACTCCATCTACTTCAAGGGTGGCATGGGTGCCGAGGCCGTGCGCGACCTGCTGCGTTCCGTCGACCTCGGGCGTGAGGCCGAGGAGTTGCGTAGCGTCATCGCGTCCGAGGATGCTCAGAAGCAGAAGCGTGAGAAGGCCGTCAAGCGCCTTGAGATCGTCGACGCCTTCCTGAAGGGCGGCAACGATCCCGCCAACATGATTCTGGACGTCGTGCCTGTCATCCCGCCCGACCTGCGCCCGATGGTGCAGCTTGACGGTGGCCGCTTTGCCGCGTCCGACCTCAACGACCTCTATCGTCGCGTCATCAACCGCAACAACCGCCTCAAGCGTCTGCTTGACCTTGACGCTCCCGCGATCATCGTAAATAACGAGAAGCGCATGCTGCAGGAGTCCGTGGACGCCCTGTTCGACAACGGCCGTCGTGGCCGCGCCGTCACGGGCCGTGGCGGTCGCCCGCTCAAGTCGCTGGCCGAGGCCCTCAAGGGCAAGCAGGGCCGCTTCCGTCAGAACCTGCTGGGCAAGCGTGTCGACTACTCTGGCCGTTCGGTCA
>JAUNJR010000046.1:231-14423 GCA_030533135.1 Coriobacteriales bacterium | reverse complement strand
CATGCTCATCATCCGCGGCGTCAACGTCTTCCCGTCCCAGATCGAGGACGTCATGAAGACCTTCCCGCAGGTGGCCAGCTGGTACCAGATCGAGCTCACCCGCAAGAACCACCTCGACGTCGTCACGCTCAAGGCCGAGGTCAACCCCGACTTCGACTTCGACCAGATCAGCGCTATCGAACAGCTGCAGAAGGACATCCAGTCGGCGATGAAGGCTGCGCTTTCGGTGGGCATTCGCGTTAAGCTGGTGGAGCCCAAGACTATCGCGCGTAGTGAGGGCAAGGCCAAGCGCGTCATCGACCTGAGGGGAGACGATAAGTAATGATTATGCAGCTCACCGTGTTCCTCGAGAATTCTGAGGGACGTCTCGCGGACCTGTGCCGCACGCTGGCTGACGCCAACATCAACATGAGTGCCCTGACCATCGCCGAGACCTCTGATTACGGCATTGTCCGCATCATCTGCAACGACGTCTTCCGCGCCGTAGACGTGCTTGAGGAGTCGGGTTTCCGCGCCACCAAGACCAAGGTCCTGGCCGTCGAGGTTCCTGATCGTCCTGGCGCCCTTGCCGAGCTTCTCGAGGCGCTCGGCTCCACCAACGTCAACATCGAGTACGGCTACTGCTTCCTGACCGATGGCGACAAGGCCATCGACGTGCTGAAGATCAAGCCGCAGGACCGTGCGGCCGCCGAGGAGGCCATCTCGGGCGCCGGATTCAAGCTCCTGCACTGGAACGACATCGCCTCGTAGCGCAGGCGCAAGCGATACGACAAGCGGCCCGTCTCACCATGAGGCGGGCCGCCTTCTCATTAACTGTCACATTGGGGACAGTCCCCAACATGACAGTTGTCACATTGGGGACTGTCCCCAATGTGACAGAAAACGGGGACGGAAGGTTTTCCTTCCGTCCCCGTTGCAATCGCTTAAGAATGCGCTACTCGTGCACGTAGACCTTCTCGCCGTAATCGGTGAGGTCCCACAGCTCGTGGGCCTTCTCGATAGGCAGATTAACGCAACCGTGGCTACCAGCCCACAGATAGGTGTCGCCGCCAAACTCCTCCTCCCAGCGCCAGTCGGCGTCGTGGAAGCCGTCGGAGTTGGCATAGAAGCCCATCCACCAGCGCACGGGGCTTGCCCACTGGGGCTTGTGGGTCTCGGGATCTTCGGGTCCGTAGAGTGTGATGTCCTCGTCACGCCAGTCCATGGTGAACCAGCCCTGGGCGGTGCCATAGCCGGTGTTGGGGTTGCCCGAGACGATGGGGGAGCGCCACAGCACCGTCTTGCCGTCGGTGTCGTAGAGGCGCGCGTACTGCGTGGTGATGTTCACGTCAATGTGGCGACCGTACTGCTCGTGCCCCTCGGACTCGGGAGGACGCGTCTCGATGGTGATGGTGGCAACCTCAAGCGGCGCATCGCTTACGGAGTCAATCTGCGGTACTAGGGATTGCGCAGTCTCCCAGGAGTTGACCTCCCATACGCGCGTCTCGGTCTCGCCGTTGACGACGGCGTTCAGTGTGTCGTAGCACCAGTTCCAGATGGTGTCAAAGTCCACGTTGGGCGTTACGTTGCCGTAGGAGTAGTCAAACCAGACAGCCGGCTTGATCGCGGAGCCATCAATGGTCGCGACGGTCGAGCCCTCAAAGGTGAGGGGGATGGCAAGCTGGACGATGCGGTTGGCCTTCTCGCAGGCAGAGGCGAGCGAGGGGCTGTCAATCAGCACGTCGGGACGAGCCAGCTGAGCCTCGTCAAGCTTGGTTTCCTCTTCGAGCACGAGGGCATCTGAGACGATGGCGTCTGTGACGGCGTCGGCATCAAGAAGGGTGCCGAGCTGCTCAGGGACGGTCACGTAAGCCTGAGCCTCATCGTCATAGACGACCTGCGCGTTGGTGGGGGAGGTTGCGGTCTGGTTGTAGTTCCAGACAGCGTCTGCCACGGCGTCGGCAGCCATCTGACGGTCGACAGAGACATCCACGCCTGTTGCAATGGCGGTCTTGGAGAAGAGCCCCAGCGGCCAGGCTGAAGCGTTGCACTTGGCAAGGGCGGTATGCGCGACGGTCAGTCCGTCAACGGTCATGCCAAGGTCGGCTGCCGTCAGGGTGAGGTTGAGGCCGTCACCCGTGATGACGTTGCGATAGTCAGCAACCGAGCTCTCAAGCTCGATAGCAAGCTCGTTCGCGGTCATCCACGAGGCATCAATACCGCACACGACGCTTCCGGGAGGGAAGTGGTCGCCGCAGTAAGCGCGACCCGCACCGTAAGTGCTGGCAAGGATAGCCACCGCCGCGGCGCTCACACCAGCAATGATGCGGTTGCGCACACGCTTCTTTCCGGTATCTACGGCTGCGCTCGAAGCTGTTGAATTGTCACTGTCGTTCTTATGTTTAAAGAGGTTAAAAGCCATGTAGCATCCTCCAACCAAAAAGCCTAGTAGTGAATGTAGACCTTTTCACCTACGTGAATGAGCGAATAGAGCTCGCCAGCGGCATCATGCGGCAAATTGACACATCCATGGCTCCCGTTCCACAGATAAGTGTCTCCGCCAAACTCCTCGTCGTAGCGCCACGTGGCGTCATGCAGACCATACTCGGTGCCCAGGAAGCACATCCAGTAGTCCACATAGCTGTTGTAGTAGTCCTCGGGGCCGGGCTCTTGGCCCTCCTCCAGAACGACTCCGTCATTCAGGCCGGTCAGAACAACGCCCTGCTCCATGTTGTTAATCTCAAACTCACCCGTGGGGGTGTAATGCCCCATCGCCTCGTTGCCCGACACGAAGTACGAGCGCCACAGCACGGTCTTGCCGTCGGTGTCATAGAGGCGTGCATACTGTGTGGACAGATTGACATCAATGTGGCGGCCGCGGGTCTCATGGCCCTCGGACTCCTCGGGACGCGTCGAGATGGTGATGGTCGGAATCTCCATGGCGCTACCGTCGGCGCTTGCCAGGCGAGGCTGCAGCTCGGTGGCGACATCCCAAGAGTTGACCTCCCAGGTGCGCGTCTCGTTCTCACCATTAACGATGGAATTGAGATTGTCGTAGGACCACTGGTGGATGGCGTTCTGGTCAATGTAGACATGCATGCCACTGTCATCTTGGTAGAAGCTCATCCACTGAGAGATGAGTTCAGGGCCGACCGTGATAAGCGTCGTCCCGTCAAGCTGCAAGGGAACATGCAGCGAGACGATCTTGTTGGCCTCCTCGATAACCGCGGCGAGGCTTTCGTTATCGTCAAGAATGTCCGCACGGGCAAGCTGGGCCTCGCCAATGGTGGTCTTGGGCTTGAGGGCGCTGACGCTCTTGATGACTTCGGCGCTAACGGCGTCAGCGTCAACCTGCGTTCCCAAGGCGCTCGGCTGCATGACGTAGAGTTCCTGCTCCGCGTCATAGACAGGGGTGGCGTCGGTGGGTGCCTCGGCACTCTCGTTGAAGGTTTCAACCACGCTGGCAACGCGCTCCTTCAGCTGGTCCTCGTTAAAGGTCACGCCGACTTCCGGCTCGATGACCTGATGCGACCAGAAGCCCATCGGCCAGGCGTAGGGGTTGGTCTCTTCGTGAGCATCGGCGGCAAGCGTCTTGCCATCCACTGACAGCGAAACGTCAGAGGCCGTCACGGCAAAGTCGAGACCATCGCCGCTCACGCGTGTCGAGAACGTGCCAATCTCGTCATCGATCGCGGTCGCGAGCTCTTCGATGGAGAGGTCTGACGCATCGATGTTTCCCACGGTGGTCCCGGGGACAAAGTGCGTCGTGTAATGGTGAACGCCCAAGGCATAGGAGATGACCAGGGCCACAAGTGCTACGCCAATCACGATGGCGAAGTTACGGTTCTTGCGCTTTGCCTCCTCGGCAGCTTCTGCCTCGGCTGCCTCGCTCAGCCACACCGGAACTACCGGCTTGGTGGCCTCTTCTGCGGCTTGTGCGTTTGTGTCGTCATTCAGGGGTACTGCCACGCTGAGATCCTTCGTTGCTTCGTTTTTCCGCCGAACTATTCTAGCCCACCTGAGACCCTTTTATGGGGCTGAGCAGTCCGTTTTACAGAACGTTTGATACCATTGTCACGTTGGCTTCTCATCTTATCCACAATCTTGCGATAAGGAGGCTCCTAGCACATGGTTTTCTCCAGCTTCCTGTTCCTCTTTGCCTTCCTGCCCGTGGTGCTGTGCGTCTATCAGTTTGTCCCTGACCGCTACCGCAACCATGTGCTTTTGGTGTCCTCGCTCATCTTCTATGCCTGGGCTGGCCCACGTTACGTGTTGCTGATCGCGGGCGAGGCGTTGGTGAGCTGGGGCTGTGCGGTGCTCATCGAGTCGGCAGACAACAAGGGGGCTAGGCGCCTCTTCCTGGTGGTGGACCTGGTAGCCTTGTTGGGGCTGCTTGCGTACTTCAAGTACTGGGGCTTCCTGATGGGTGGCATCCACGCGCTTCTGCACTCCACCAAAGACATTGTTGCCCCGGTCCTGCCCATCGGCATCTCGTTCTACACGTTCCAGCTCATCAGCTACGTGGTGGACGTCTACCGCAGACAGGTGCACGCCCAGCGCACCTACTGGAAGCTGCTGCTGTACTGCTCGCTCTTCCACCAGTGCATCGCTGGACCCATCGTGCGCTACCAGACGGTTGCGGATGAGATTGACCATCGCAGGGCATCCTCGTCTGACATCTATGCGGGCGTCCGCCGTTTCTGCGTGGGTCTGGCCAAGAAGGTCGTGCTGGCCAACGCCTGCGCGCAGCTGGCCGATACGCTCGTTCCTGCGGGTACCGGGGCGCTTACCCCTCAGCCCTGGCTGGGATGGTGGCTGGGCATGATTGCCTACACCCTGCAGATCTACCTGGACTTCTCGGCGTATTCTGACATGGCTATCGGTCTGGGGCGCATGGTGGGCTTCCATTACCTTGAGAACTTCGACCATCCGTACCTGTGCACCTCTGTCCAGGATTTCTGGCGCAGGTGGCACATCTCGTTGGGCACGTTCTTCCGTGACTATGTCTATATTCCGCTGGGTGGTAGCCGCTGCAGCACGGCATGCTATGTGCGCAACATGGCCGTTGTGTGGCTGCTTACGGGTCTCTGGCATGGCGCGAGTTGGAACTACATCTTGTGGGGCGCCTATTATCTGGTGTTCTTGCTGCTTGAGCACTTTGTGCTGGCCGACCGGCTCCCCAAGGCGGCGGGTCACGTGCTGACGCTTCTGGTGGTCACACTCGGCTGGGTCCTCTTCCGCTTCGAAGACTTTGGCGAGATGGGCCGTGCCTTCGCGGGCATGTTTGGCATCGGGGCGACGGGCATCAGTTCCCTGGCTGTGCGCACGGCCTTCCTACAGAACGTATTCTTGCTGATCGTGTCGGTGGTTGCATGCACCGGCGTGGGGTCGTGGCTGCGTCATCAGCTGGCGGTATTGGCCCGCACAAACGACCTTGCTCTGTATGCGTATGACGCCGAGGAACTGCTCGTGCCTATCGTCCTGTTCCTCGTGTCCACCATTGCGCTGGCTGGTGCCAGCTACAACCCGTTCATCTACTTCCAGTTCTAGGCCAAGGGGGACTTGAGCTATGGCAGACCAAGATCAGACAAGCCGCCTCTCCCGCAGCGACCTGAGGCGCCGGGCAGCACAGCGCTCCGCATCCAACGACGCGGCGCAGCCAAGAACCCGCCAGGCTGCTACAAGTGCTGGCACCCGTGACGGCGATCGCTCGGCTCGGCGTCGTGTCGCGACTGCGCAGGGACAGACGAGGCGCTCTGCAGCAGATGGAACACGTCGAAGGGCACGGACCAATGCCGCCTCGTCGAGCGCGGAGGATACCCGCGTGACTCGTGCGCAGGCTCCGGCAAGTGCTGCGCCGTCAACCGAGCGGACGAGGCGTCCGCAAAACGCACGGACTGACTCAGCAGCAAATCGCGATGACCTGCGTCGCCGCGGTCGTTCGCTCTCTAAGGCCCGCAAGGCGGGTGTGCGCGCCACGATGGCGGCTGCTGCGCTCGGCTGCCTGATTGGAATGCTCTTTTTCCTGCGGCCCACGCACTCCAACCTGGAGAAGCGCGATTTGACGCCCTTCCCAGAGCTGACGGTCGCACGGCTCTTGGACGGTGCCTTCTTCTCGGACCTGTCACTTTGGTATGGCGACACGTATCCGCTGCGAGAGCCCCTCGTCAGGACGTCGCAGGCTCTGTCTGGGCTGTATGGTATCGAGCCTAAGACCCAGCAGGTCGGTCGTACGACGGGTGGCGACGAGCTGCCGCCCACGGATGGCACCGCACAGAATGGCGAAGGTGATGCCTCGGCAACCAACAAGGCCGTCGAGGCGGCCTCTGACGACGAGGTCGTCGAAGTCCCGACCGAGCGCTACATGGCGGAGGAGATCCAGAACAAGATCATGGAGGGTCTCTACGTCAACGATGGCGCGGCGTACAACATCTACTACTTTGACCAGGAGTCCGTAGAGCAGTACGCCCGTGCCATGAACACCTGCGCAAAGAATCTTGAGGGTCAGGCCACGGTCTACTCCATCATTGTGCCGACCAGTGCCGGTGCGCTGCTGGATCTCAAGACGCTCGAGGACCTGGGTGGCACGGACCAAGAGCAGGCCATCAAGTACTTCTACAGCCTCTATGATCGTTCGGTGCACGGCATCAACGTGTACGATACGCTGCGTGCCCACAATGACGAGTACATCTACTTCCGCACCGACCATCACTGGACGCAGCTTGGCGCTTACTATGCCTACCTTGAGTTCTGCCATGAAAGACGTGAGCAGCCCTCCAACATCCTTGGGCGCGAGAAGATGACGTTCGACAACTTCTTGGGGACGTTCTACGCAGAGCTGGGCAACTCAGACATGGAAGCTAACCCCGACTACGTTGACGCTTACATCCCGGATTCCACCAATGACATGGTGATTTGGGACACCGAGGGCAACGAGATCGAGACCAACATCGTCACGGATGTCTCCGACTGGAACATCTACTCCAAGTACAACTGCTTCATCTCGGGTGATCGTCCGCTCAGCCGCATTGATAACCCCAACAAGACAGATGGGTCCTCATGCCTAGTCATCAAGGATTCGTTCGGCTGCTGCTTTGTGCCGCTTCTCGTGGACGATTACCAGACCACCTGGGTCATTGACTTTAGGTACAGTGACCGCTCGATTCCTGACTTTGTGCGTGAGAACGACATCCAGGACGTGATATTCCTGAACGCCATCGTGCTGGCAGGCACTGACCCGGTCTCCTCAGCCCTTCTGGCCCAGTCGCAAAACGGGGCTGCATAGTCGTCAACCAAAGGGGATGAGGTGGGACAAAGGGGAGTATCCCCTGCGTCCCACCTCATCTCGGTGTCCTCAAAAAAGGGTGCGCCGCCCGAATACTCTTCGGGCGGCGCTTTCTTGTGCATCGCAGTATATCGGACCGCTCTTCTTAGACCTTGGAACCAAAGTTGAGGTAGTTCAGATAGGAGAGTTCCTGGTACTGCTGGGCGTAGGGCGATGTCTCGTCGTTCGGTGCATACCAAACACCATCTGCTCCCAGATAGCCAAAGGCGTTGACGGCAAAGATGCTGCTGCGCTCCATGATGCGCGCCTTCTGATAGTCGGAGAGCGGTGCACCGATGAGGTTCAACGTCACGGCGCCAAGCATGTCGGCGCTCATGTCCTTGTTGGCGCTCTTCTGAGCCACGCCAGCGACATCGTAGTTTGCCCAGATGAAGTACTCGGTCTGGTAGACGCGCTCCTGATGAGCGACCTGATCTTCTTCGTCTGCAAAGAAGATGTCGTTGTACAGCGGGGTGAAGGGAGGCTGGTGGTCACCAAGGAAGATGACGACCACACGCTGCTCGACCTTCATCAGCTCGTCCAGGAAGTACTTCAAGTCAGCGTCAGAGGCTTCGATGCAGGCAAGGTACTCGTTGAGCGCGCTCACGTCCTCATCCGTGAGGGCATCCTCGGGGACTCCCTGTGGGACGTAGTTGACCTGCTGTTCCTCGGGGATGTTTTCCAGGTTGTAGCTGCCGTGGTTCTGCATGGTGACATCAAAGATGAACTGCGGGCCAGCGCTGGTCCTAAGGATCTCAAGGATCTTGTCGTACGTAGAGGCGTCGGTAGCGCCCATGTGCAGCTGCGGCGCTTCCTCGAAGGCAGTGATGTCGATGAACTGATCAAAACCGAGGGTGTCATAGACGATGTCGCGATTCCAGTTGGTCGCGAGGTTGGGGTGAATGGCGGTCGTGGTGTAGCCCAGAGACTCCAGCTGCTGGACGAGGTTCTCGCGCGGCATGCGGTAGCTCATGAACGGATACTTGCCACCACCAACAAATCCGTAGTTGTTCCCGGTCAGGATCTCAAACTCCGTGTTGCAGGTGCCCCCGCCGATGACCGAGACAGCCAGTTTGCCCTTATAGAGTGCGGTGTCAACGCTCTTGTAGTAGGTCGGGCCCTTATAGTCGCAACCCAAGCCATTAAAGATCGAAAGGTCGGCAAAGGACTCGTTCATGACAACGACGATACACGGCTGCTTGGAGGTGAACTGATCGACCGCCTTGACGCGCCACGAGTCGGAGGAGACGTTGGATTCGTAGCTCTCGGCAAGAGCGGTCTGCAGTTCGGTGGCTCCAGTCTTGGAGTATCCCTCAGGCTTGCTGATGGGGAAGTCCTGCGCGGCCGCGACAAAGCCGGTGAAGAAGCCGTCCTTCTTGTAGGAGTCCAGCGACTTGCTGTAATCCATGGTTACGCCGAGACTCTTGATGTAGTTGGGACCGGTCATGGCAAAGAAAACGAGAGCTGCAACGCCAACGCCTATGCCAAAGCGTGCGATGACGAACAGGGCATGACGGAGCCTCTCGCCCCTGCGCTTCGGGTCCTGAGGTCCACCCACCAACTGCGCTTGCGTTGCGTGCCTGCCACGAGGAACGTCGACGACGTCGTTTTGAGAGGGGAGCCCGCCAATCAGTGAGAAGGCCATGAAGGCGATGCATGCAGCCGTTGGCCCCCAGAGTCCGCGGCTATCCAGGACAAAGGAGTAGCCTTCCTTGACCTTGAAGGCGGTCGGCATTGCGAGCAGGTCGCTGGGAAGGATGGCGACGCCCTTGAATTTGGCGAGGAAGTACTGGCATGTGCCCGCAAACACTGCCAGGAGGACGGCGGGCCAGATGATGGCAGCAGACTGCTGACCCAGGAAGTACAGCGCAATGATGATGCCCGCAATTAAGCCGAGCTCAATGAGGAAGCACTTTGGGTCAAGTGCGGGGAAGGACGTGTTCCAAGAAAGCTCGAGGGCAAGCATCGTCGCGATGATGCCCACCGCAAGCATGATGATGTCGCGGATGAGTGAGACGAAGCCCCCCATGTTGTTGGTGATGCTGATAATCCGTCCGCGATTGGAGGCGACGATGCCGCAGATTGCCGCTATGACCGTGTAGACGATCAGGGGCGCGGCTCCGTCCGCGTAATTGCCCAAGGCGCTCCAGATTGCCAAGAGCCCTAGGGAGAGTGCCATGGGGGCGGGCCATGCCGCAGCTCCCGACGCAGCGCCTTCCTCGGTATAGTCCGAAGACGAGAGTCCCGCGGATGCGGCGGCGATGACAATGAAGCCAATCACGGGGACTACGGGGTACCAATGAGGAGCAACGAGGAAGTTCTTCAAGATTTCGAGCAGGTCTTCGGCCATGATTAGGTCCTTTTCGTCTGCGTCGGCCAGAGATGCCTAAACACATTACCTCATTTGTCCTCCAATTCGGATGAACCTGCAGTCATTTGTGGTTATTCACATAAGGCTGTTTTTAGAACAGATACGTGCTCAGGGGCATAAAATACTCACCCCACAACACGCTACCGTTTATCGAAAAAACAAACAAACTCGATGTCAATGACGGAGTATGTTGAGCCAGTTGTTGGTTTCGGGTTTATTACGAACCCGACAGAGTAAGGGAGAAGATCATGCATAACGTTTCTCGTAGAGACTTCTTGGGCGCTTCTGCCCTGGCCGGTCTCGCCCTCGCTGGCTGCGGTGGCGGCTCCAGCTCCGGTGGTGGATCAACTGGTGGTGGCGCTGCTGTCGAAGGCTATGACGCTGACCTCGTTTCGGCTGCTCAGGCCGAGGGCGAGCTCGTCGTCTACGGCACCTGCGAGGAGCCTTACATCATCGCCGCTTGCGACAAGTTCACCGAGACCTTTGGCATCACCACCAGCTGGCAGCGCCTCGGCGGCGGCGAGGTTCTCGCCAAGATCCAGGAGGAGAATGGCCATCCTTCCGCGGACGTCTGGTTCGGCGGCGGCTGCACCTCCTATGTCCAGGCTGCAAACGGCGGCCTCCTTGCCAAGGCTGCCCCGGCAAACCTGAGCCACATCACCAACCCCAACTTCACCTCCACTGATGGCACTTGGGTTGGCATCTACATGGGCATCCTGGGCTTCCTCACCAACAACGAGGAGCTCGCCGCCAAGGGCATCGACGCCCCTGCCGACTGGCCTGACCTGCTCGACGAGAAGTATAAGGGCCTCATCTGGTCCTCCAACTACAACACCGCTTCCACGGCTGAGCTGATCCTCAACACCATCATCCAGAAGTACGGCCATGACGAGGGCATTCAGTTCCTGGTCGACCTCGACAAGAACATCGCTCAGTACACCAAGTCCGGCGGTGGCCCGTCCAAGTCCATCGGCATCGGCGAGTGCACCATCGGCATCAACTTCCTGCACGACGGCATCTATCAGATCGTGGACAACGGCTACGACAACGTCGGCCTCGTCTCCCCGAGCTCCGGCGCCTCCTATGAGGTCGGCGCCTCCGCTGCCCTCGAGGGCTGCGCTCATCCCAACGCGGCTCAGCTCTGGCTTGAGTATGTCCTCACCCCCGAATGCGTCAATCAGGCCAAGAATGTCGGTTCCTATCAGTTCCTGGTCATCGACAATGCCGAGCAGCCGCAGATCGCCATCGACATGGGCGTCGATCCCAACAACGTCATGGACTTCGACTTTGCTGACATGATGGCCAACACCGCTACTTACAAGGAGGAGATCATGGCCGCCCTCGGTGGTGGTGACGACCGCTTCAAGACTGAGTAGTCCCTGCTTAAAAGCCTTGGCATAAGGTTTAGCACTGGTGGCGGGCGGATGGCGATCGTCCCATCTGCCCGCCTCTTGTTTATTCAGGCCATGTTTTGATTATTGATGAGAGAGGACGCCCTATGGCAACATCCCAAGGTGCGTCATTGGACCGTAAGAAGCTCCTGGCCGACCCCATCATGGTCACGACTATCGTGGTGCTTGTCACGTTCCTGGCGCTCTTCATCCTCTACCCGCTTGCAATCCTTCTAGTCGATAGCTTTATCAGCGACCAAGGCGGCATCACCTTTGATATCTTCAGAAGGGTAATGGCAAAGCCCGACTTCAAGAAAGCCATTGTAAACACGCTGGAGATTGGTGCCATCACAGGCATCCTCTCCACGCTCATCGGTTTGCTCTTTGCCTATGTCGAGGAGTACGTACAGCTCCGCACCAAGTTCATGAGTGGGCTCTTCAAGGTGGTCTCGATCCTGCCGGTTGTCTCACCACCGTTCGTGCTCTCGCTCTCCATGATCTTGCTCTTCGGTCGCTCGGGCATCATTTCCAAGACGCTGCTTGGCATTCAGAACTCCAACATCTATGGCATGCGCTCCATCATCCTGATTCAGACCATGACGTTCTTCCCGGTGTGCTACATGATGCTGAGAGGCTTGCTGAAGAACATCGACCCCTCGCTTGAGGAGGCCGCGCGTGACATGGGCGCCACCCGCTGGCAGGTCTTCACGACGGTTACTTTCCCGCTGCTGCTTCCGGGCCTCGGCAATGCCTTCCTGGTCACGGTCATGGAATCCATCGCCGACTTCGCCAACCCCATGATGATTGGTGGTAACGTCGACACGCTCGCCACGGCAATCTACATGCAGATCACCGGTAACTTTGACAAAAAGGGCGCTGCGGCCATGGCCGTCGTGCTCCTGTCCATCACCTTCGTCATGTTCTTCGTCCAGAAGTACATCCTCGAGGCCAAGTCAACGGCGACGCTGTCCGGCAAGGCGAGCCGCCAGCGCATGCTCATCACCGACCGCTCGGTCCGCATCCCGCTGACCATCATGTGCAGCGCCATTGCCATCATCGTCATTGCCATGTACATCTGCGTGCCGTATGGATCGGTCATCACCACGTGGGGCCGCAACTACACCCTCACCAACAAGTGGTATCTCAAGGTGTTCAACAACTACCGTGGTGCTGACGCCTTTACCGACTCGTTCATCATGGCGTTTATTGCCAGCCCCATCACGTCGCTGCTGTCCATGATCATCTCCTACCTCGTGGTCAAGAAGAAGTTCGCGCTGCGTGGCTTCATCGAGTTCACCTCGATGCTCGCCATGGCTGTTCCGGGCACCGTACTGGGCGTCGGCTTCGTCCGCGGTTACTCCAACGGCCTCTTCCACACGGGTGTTCTTCAGTGGCTCTATGGCACCGCCGCTATCCTCATCATCGTGTTCGTGGTCCGCTCGCTCCCCACGGGCACGCGCTCGGGCATCTCGGCCCTACGCCAGATCGACAAGTCCATCGAGGAATCGGCCTACGACATGGGCGCCAACAGCTTCCAGGTCTTCATGACCGTCACGCTGCCGCTCATCAAGGACTCGTTCCTCTCCGGTCTCGTAACCGCATTCGTGCGTTCCATCACGGCAATCTCGGCAGTCATCCTGGTCGTCAACCCCAAGATTCTGCTCATCACCGTGCAGATCAACGAGTACGCCAACCGTGGCGAGTATGCCGTGGCCTGCGCGTTCTCCACGATCCTGATTCTGATCACCTATACCGCGGTGCTGGGGATGAACATCTTCATCAAGTACTTCGGCACCAGCCGTGCCCAAGTTGAGGAGGCATAACGATGGCAAAGGAAAAGAAGGGCGTAAAGATCGAGCACGTCTCCAAGATCTATCAGGATCCCAAGACGGGCAAGGACTTCTATGCCGTGCATGACGCCAACATCGATATCGCGCCGGGCGAGTTCATCTGCCTGCTTGGCCCCTCGGGCTGCGGCAAGACGACCATCCTGCGTATGATCGCTGGCTTTGAGAGCCCGGATGAGGGCGAGATCTATCTGGGTGGCGAGCCCATCAACGAGCTCACGCCCAACAAGCGTGACACCGCCATGGTGTTCCAGAGCTACGCTCTGCTCCCACATTACAACATTTACGACAACGTTGCGTATGGCCTGAAGCTTCGCAAGATGGACGATGCGACCATCAAGCGGAAGGTCACCAACATTCTCGGCCTCGTGGGCCTGGAGGGCATGGAGAACCGCATGACCAACCAGCTCTCGGGTGGTCAGCAGCAGCGCGTCGCTCTGGCTCGCGCTCTGGTCATCGAGCCGGGCGTGCTGCTCATTGACGAGCCGCTGTCCAACCTTGATGCCAAGCTCCGCGTTGACATGCGCAACGAGATTCGCCGCATCCAGCAGGAGGCAGGAATCACGGCCGTGTACGTCACGCATGACCAGTCCGAGGCCATGGCCATCTCCGACCAGATCATCATCATGAAGAAGGGCGTCGTCGACCAAATTGGCACCCCGCATGAGGTGTACTACCGCCCGGTTGACGAGTTCGTGGCCGACTTCATCGGCGAGTCCAACTTCCTGCGCGGCTCCATCATCGAGAGGGATGGACAGTCTGGCATGGCTACCATCGAGGGCAGCAAGGTTGAGGTTGCTGACGTTGGCAAGCATACCGTGGGCGATTCCTGCGTGCTGGTGCTTCGCCCCGAGTCTGCCGTACTGGCTGACGAGGGCGTCCTGCCGTGCCAGGTTACGCTGTCGCGCTTCATGGGCAACTACCAGAACTACCAGGTCATGGTTGGTGACACGTTGGTCAAGATCACCGACTTCAACCCCAAGAACCACAAGATCTACGAGGTCGGCGACAGGGCCTTTGTCAAGTTTGGCCCCAAGGACGTGCACGTCCTGTAAGCCGATCGACCCAGACTGATGTGGCGGGCCCCTTGGCTCGGTAAGCCGAACAAAGGGGCCCGCCCCTTGTTGTTGAGTCCGCAGGATAATTGCATGTCGAAGCTGCTGGTTATGATGCCTAACTGACAGACATGACGTGCAGTCGCGTCGTGACCCGCCCGATGGGACGACAAGCCGCCCGTGTCGTCCCAAGCGGCGGCAACCACGCCAGATGGGACGACACCG
>JAUNJR010000046.1:0-221 GCA_030533135.1 Coriobacteriales bacterium | reverse complement strand
ACGTGACAACAATTCGCCCTTGTCGTCCCAAACAGCATGAAGGCCACAACAATGACGCGTCCCTCCAAGCGACTATGCAGGAAGCGTTCCCGTTTTGTGGGTTGGAGCCCACCGTCGTGACGGCTGTTACAATGTCTTGGCGACATGACCTGAAAGATTGGAGTTTGGGATGGTCGAGCGTTTGGTATTGGTGCGTCACGGTGACGCTGAGTTTTATGGGC
>JAUNJR010000243.1 GCA_030533135.1 Coriobacteriales bacterium | reverse complement strand
GGAAGACGCAGGCAAAGCCGTCACGGTCGGCAAGGTCGGCCCAGCCGCTCTGCTCGGCGCCATAGAGACCCATGCAGTTAATGCCGTGCAGGTAGATGACGAGCGGCATGGGCTCGGTGCTGCCACGCAGGCGCTCGGGGACGTACTCGAACCAGGTACGCGGCAGTCCGTCGGCAAGGTCAAGCGACGTATCCTGCACGTGCGCCACAAACCCGCGCGCGGCAAAGTCAATGCGCGGCTGGTAGATGCCATAGACATCGTTGCGCCAGCGGCGCGTCTCGGAGAACATGCGCTCCCAGGCGTCAGCGAGCTCCACGGCATCGAGGCCGTTTATGCTCTCGTAGTAGCGGACGCAGGGGTTCTCGGCATTTGCGTGGCACACGATACCACGCTCAAGCTCGGTAGTAACCGTTGCGTCGTCGCAGGCCACGAGGTGCTTCGCAAGCTGGTCGTTTGTCTCGTAAAGCCAAGCCACCTGCTCGGCACCGGCGCCCTCGGGAAGCTCGTAGGCCTCGGGGAAGGCACCCACCATGATGGCGGCGGCGTCAAGCGGGCGGGTGATCGCCATGGTCGCAGCCATGGCAGATGTCTCCGGGGAGGTCGCCAGGTGGAAGATTAGGCCGTTGAAGCCCGCGACACCACCCTTCGAGACCGGCAGCGCGGCAAAGCAACGCACCAGAAAGTCGCCGTCATCATCGCGCGTAGGATCGCAGGCATAGTTCCAGCCGCCGGGGAGCGGGTTGGGGAACAGCACGATGAAGTGGCGATCTTCCGCCAAGGCAGCTAGGCCCAGGTCGTCGAGCAATGCCTGTGCGCTCTCAATCGTCGCGTCATCGCGCAGCACCATGAGCACCTGGCCCTGCTTGGGATGTGGACAGCCACTCGCGGGAACATACGAGTACATGGTGCGGTCCGCACCAAGCGAGACATCCACGTCGTTCTCGGGATTGAGGTTGCCCGAGGTCGTGCCCTTGACCAGCTCCTCAATCAGCGTACCACCGTAGGGAGAGCGGCCTACCAGCGGGTTCATGTCGTTTCTCATGCTTAAATCTCCTCGACCATCTTCGATCCCTCGGAACGCCTAAAGCGGCCCATAAACTCCCACGCGGCGCGTGCCTCGTCGGCGATGGCGCCATGCGGCATGTCGCGTGCTACCGTGAGACCAACACGTGGGCTACCCTGCGCGTTGCAGAACACACGCGAGCGAATCCGTTCACCCTGCGTGTAGCCCTTCTCGGCGGTATAGCGGTTGGAGCCGTCCCAAACCTGCTCGCTCTCGAGCGTGCATCCGTTGGGAGGCAGCACCTCCGGAAGGTCGGCCGTACGATCGGTCACGCCCTTGTCGTCGCAGTCGCCGGTGACGATAAAGAACGGCAGCTCGTAATCACCCGCGGCAAACGACGGATGGTAGAAGTAGTCGCCCATGTTGCTGCCAGAGATGGCCTCGGCGGGTGGCGCGTTCCAAGGAGACACCGCCGCAAAGAGCCAGGGACGCGTCGTCGCCTGCTGGCAGGTGTAGGCGCCGCCGTTGGAGAAGCCCGTGGCGTAGACCCGCATCACGTCACAGCCGTAGGCCGCGGCCATGTCGGCCACCAGGTGCTC
>JAUNJR010000129.1 GCA_030533135.1 Coriobacteriales bacterium | reverse complement strand
GCCATCAAGGACCGCTTCCGCCGCATTGAGGAGGAGACGGATGCCGACGTGGTCATCACCGAGTTGGGCGGCACCATCGGCGACATCGAGGGCCAGCCGTTTGTGGAGGCCGTGCGGCAGTTCCGCAAGGAGAAGGGCCCCGGCGAGACCGTGCTCATCCATGTGAGCCTCGTTCCCTACATTGCGGCGGCGCACGAGATCAAGACCAAGCCCACGCAGCACTCCGTGAAGGAGCTGCGCTCCATGGGGCTGCAGCCCGACTTCATCGTCTGCCGCTCTGACCATGAGGTGGATGCGCCCGTGCGCGCAAAGATCGCGAGCTTCTGCGACGTGGACGAGGACTGCGTGTTTGAGAACTCCGACTGCCCCTCCATCTACGATGTGCCACGCCACCTTGCCGACCAGGGCTTTGACGTGAAGGTCTGCGAGAAGCTGGGCCTTGACCCGCGCGAGAGCGACATGAGCAGCTGGTACTCGTTCACGGGTGCCCTGCACGAGGCCGAAGCACTGAAGAGCGTGACCAAGATCAAGGTGGTGGGCAAGTACACGCAGCTGCCTGATGCCTACCTCTCGGTCATCGAGGCGCTGCACCACTCCGGTGTGTACTACGGTCGCCACGTGGACATTGAGCTTGTTGATGGTGAGGCGCTCGACGAAGAGCACGTGGAAGAAGTTCTCGGCGATGCGGACGGCATCTTGGTTCCGGGTGGCTTTGGTATTCGCGGCATTGAGGGAAAGATTCTTGCAGCCCAGCGCGCACGCGAGCGCAAAGTTCCTTATTTGGGTGTGTGCCTTGGCCTACAGGTAGCGGTCTGCGAGTTCGCTCGTAACGTCTGTGGCATGGAGGGTGCCAGCTCGACTGAGTTTGTTCCGGATTGCGCTTGGCCAGTCATCGATCTCATGCCTGACCAGGAGGGCGTGGACGACAAGGGCGGCACGATGCGTCTGGGTGCCTATCCCTGCGTGGTGGCAGAAAACACGTTGGCGTATGAGGCTTATGGTATGGAGCTCGTGCACGAACGCCATCGCCATCGTTATGAGGTAAACAATACCCTGCGTCCCGCGCTGGTCGAGGCGGGGTTGGTCGTTTCTGGCACGAGTCCTGACGGACGCCTTGTCGAGATGATTGAGCTTCCGGAGACCGAGCACCCGTGGTTTGTGGCCTGCCAGGCGCACCCCGAGTTCAAGAGTCGCCCTAATGCGCCGCAGCCGCTCTTCCGAGAGTTTGTCCGTGCGTCCATTGCTCACCATGAGGGAGTCGACCGTCGTGACCTGCGGGTGGTTGGCGTTCCCGTCATTCCTGACGAGCAGTAAAAGGTTGGGTGGCAGTATGGCGGCTCGTGGTAGGGGAGGGATCTCCTCGCTACAGGTCTTGCGTGAGGGAGAGACGGCAACGCCGCTCTCACGTGCCGCTGACGAATACTTGGGTTACCTTTCGGTGGAACGGGGAAGCTCGGCCAACACGGTGGAGTCGTATGGCCGCGACCTCCACCGTTATCTGGTCTATCTTGCCGACCAAGGCGTGACGCGGCCCGATGAGGTCACGCAAGAAGTCATCGAAGATCATATCCGTGCACTGGATGAAGTTGGTCTTGCGCCAGCCTCGGTGGAACGGGCGATCTCTGCCATCAAGGGGTTCCATCGGTTCATGGTTGCAGAGCACATATGTGAGAACCACCCGACGGCCGACTTGAGGCTGCCAAAAAAGCCTGAGCGCCTGCCAGACGTCATCTCTCGTGAGCAGGTGTTCACGTTGCTCGACGAGCGCATGTTTGAGTTCCACGGGGACGCGTCGGGAAGAAAGGGACAGCTGGCACAAGCGTCACTCCTGCGTGACGAAGCCATCCTCGAGACACTTTACGGGTGTGGGCTACGCGTCTCGGAGCTCTGTGGGTTGGATCTGGGGAATCTTTTCTTGGATGACGAGATGTTGCGCGTCTTTGGTAAGGGGTCCAAGGAGCGTGTCGTCCCCGTGCTGGGGAGCGCCGCCCGAGCGTTGTCGCGCTATCTTGAGGTCGCGCGACCCGTACTGAGCGAGGGGCGCACTCCGACAGCTGCTGTCTTCCTCAATGCTCGAGGAGGACGCATAACACGGCAGGCGGTTCATGCGCTGGTAGAGAAATATGGTAGCTATGCAGGTATCGAGCACCTGCATCCGCACACGCTTCGGCACAGCTATGCGACGCATCTTCTCGAAGGCGGTGCTGACCTACGCATCGTGCAGGAGCTTCTGGGCCACGCGAGCGTCTCCACCACGCAGCTCTATACCCACGTGGACCGCAGCCACATACGGGCCGTGTACCTTGAGGCCCATCCCCGTGCGCATGTGTAGAGTAGAATGTCGAGTAATGGAAACCCAATCAATGGAGGAGGCACACCCTGAAGTTCGACGACCTTACCCCCGAGCTGAAGGAGAAGGCTCTCGCCTGCAAGACGCCTGAAGACCTGTTGGCTCTCGCCAAGGAGCAGGGCTACGAGCTATCCGACGAGCAGCTGGAAGCTGTCGCTGGCGGGCTCAGATGGAGTTGCGACGACCACACGAACAACTGCACGGATTACCCATGTGCCGCTACTGTGATAACGATGCTCTGACCGTAGCGCCGTGGGGACGCTCCAAACTGGCCGCCGAGGAATGGCTTTCCCCGCGTGAGTGACGACTGCCGCTTGCGGCAAGCGTTGGTACGTGCCATACCCCACCGTGATATACTTCTTCCTCTCTCTAACAGTCGGGGAGGGTAGCACTGCGTCGCCCTCTTTTCGACTGATCGCATCGCACTGCCCGTCCCGTGAACCCTGAGATCCGCTGTCGAAAGACCCGGCTTCAGGCATCAAATGCGCCCCCCATAAAACCTTCAAGCTGCCTTGTGCCACAAACAGTCGTTCCCACAACATCTTGTAGCCGAGGAAGCCGCTCTCCGCAGCGGGTTGGCCATTTGAACCTTTTTTGACACCAGTTATGTTTATAGGTGTTTTCAGGTGTGGCAAAGTGTCGGATTTGCGCTAAAGTGTTCATCGCGCACCCACTGGGGGAGGACTATCTAGATTCGGTGTGACGAGACCATGCGGAGGGAGGGACGCGATGACTGGCACATACCCGATGAATGTCGACGGTAAGGCCCGCATCACCGTTCCATCGCCCTTTCGCAAGGAGATCGACAGACGTGTCGTGATGGTTCCCGTTCAGGGTTGCGTGTACGGGTTCACCCCCGAAGGCTTTGATGCGTGGATTGAGAGTCTTTTCGAGAATAGCGAACAGCATTTCAACCCTCGTAATCTTAGGGACGTCAAGCTGAGGCGTGGCCTCAATGCAAGTGCCGTGGAGGTCGAGCTTGACTCCGCGAACCGCATTGCGCTCGGCAAGCTGGACGTCGCAAAGCCTGGAAGGCGTAAGGAGCTGGGTCTCGAGGGAGCAGTTACGGTTATCGGCAACGGCGACCACTTCGAGATTTGGAGTACCAAGCAGTGGGAGGCTGAGCAGGCGAGCTTCGAGGACGACCTCGACGCGCTCATGTTTGGCTAACCAGATCGCCAGAAGGGGTGGGCATCTTGACAGCAGCATATCGGCATGTACCCGTGATGCTTGACGAGGTCATCCGGGAGCTGGATCCCAAACCAGGTGAAGTCGTCTGCGACTGCACCCTGGGCGGGGCCGGGCACTCGGTGGAGCTTGCCAAGCGGGTGGCGCCAGACGGACTCTCCCTTGGCGTCGATCAGGATGACATGGCGCTTGCCGCCGCAACCGAGCGCTTTGAGCGCGAGGTGCCCCAGGCAGAGCACCGCTTCCTCAAGGGCAACTTCGAGGCGTTGGACGAACTGCTTGTCCAGGCTGAAGTTCCCGGGGTTGACTGTTTCCTGTTTGACCTGGGCGTTTCGTCTCCGCAGCTCGACATCCCCGAGAGGGGCTTCTCGTACCACGAGGACGCCCCGCTTGACATGCGCATGGATCCGGGGAACAACCCCATAACCGCAGCAGAGGTCATCAACCACTACAACGAAGCAGACCTCGCCCGGATCTTGCGCGTCTTTGGAGATGAGCGCAACGCCAGCCGCATCGCCCGCCAGATCGTGCGCACGCGCGAGAAGGCGCCCATCGAGACCACGCTTCAGCTGGTCGAAGTGGTCAAGGCGGGCATCCCCGCCGCGCAGCGGCGTCACGGGGGACACCCGGCGCGCAAGACCTTCCAGGCCCTGCGCATCGAGGTGAACCACGAGCTTGATGCTCTGGAGCAGGGGCTGCGCGCAGCCGTCCGTTGGGCAAATCCCGGTGGTCGGATCTGCGTCATCAGCTACCACTCGCTTGAGGACCGCATGGTCAAGCACGTGTTCACCGAGCTCAGCCGGGGCTGCACCTGCCCACCGGACTTTCCGGTGTGCGTCTGCGGGAACGTGCCGATTGTCGAGGTCAAGACCAAGAAGCCTCTCGTTGCAACTGACGAGGAGGTTGCCCAGAACCCGCGGGCACGCAGCGCTCTTATGCGCGTGGCAATCAAGCGCGACGTCACGACCGCATAAGGCAAACACAGGCATCCCGGCCGCAAGGTCGTGTGCTAACACAAACGAAGCATAAACGCACTACCACACACCACAAACGCACCACCTTCGAACCACCATCGAGCCAGAGAGTTACCAGACATGAGCTACCAGGGATCCGGGGCCCCGCGCTATGACTATCTTGAGCGGGCACGACAGTATGAGGTCGCACCGCGCCCGTCCTTCGACGTCGTTGACGGCGGAGGCGCCGATGCGCGCGTACGTCGCGGCGTTACGACGGACTTCATCGCTTACGTACGTCTCGTGGCACTTGCCATTGCGGTCTTTGTGGCCCTTGGCTCGGCTCGCGTGGCTCTCACCACCAGCACGGTGAACCTCCTCCAGTCCAACCTTCAGGTTAAGAACCAGATCGAGGAAGCCGTGGACCTCAACTCCGCACTTCGCATCGAGCGCTCGGTCCTCTCCAACACCGCGCGCATCACGCGCATCGCCA
>JAUNJR010000128.1 GCA_030533135.1 Coriobacteriales bacterium | reverse complement strand
ATGATTGACGAGTTCGACCTGTGCTGGAATGGTGCCGTCGGCTTCTTTTATGCGCTGCTCACCTTTGTCGCCACGACGCTTGGAAACCTTGCTCAGGCGAATCCGATCTTCTTGCCAGGAGCCGGGCTCTGCCTTCTTCCGCTGGCCATCATGCGATGGATCGAGTCCCGGAAGCTGGCTGCATCGTTCGACAAGGGGCTGGGTTTCACCTTTATCTTGTTCTTCTTTGGCGGGCTTGGTCGCATGATCCTTGGTTTGAGCTCCGCAGAGTACGTTGGTAAGAACCCCCGGTAACAACAACCTCGTGACCGAGGATGCATAGCTGGACAATTGTTTCATTGAATAATGTAGGAGACAGTAATGAAGAAGATTAACCAGTTCACGGCTTTTATAGCTGCAGGAATGCTCGCGCTGACGATGGGGCTGACCGCATGCGGCAGTAATCAGCCGCAGAGCACCCAGGCGCCTGCCGCTGAGGCCGCGACCGAAGCTCAGCCCGAGGCTCAACCTGAGGCTCAGCCTGAAGCCCAGCCCGAGGCAGCGGCTCCCGCACAGGTCGAGTCGCAGAAGAGCACACCTTCCGCACAGGCGCCCGCTGCTCCCGATCAGTACATTGGCTATGACGAGGCAAAGCGCATCGCGCTGGCGGATGCAGGTCTGACCGAGGCTGACTGCCACAAGCTTGAGGTCGAGCTTGACACCGATGATTACCAGATCCACTACGACGTCGATTTCGAGTCGGGCATGTATGAGTACGACTATGACATCGATGCAGTCACTGGCGAGATTCTCTTCAGCAGGTCTGAGTACGACGACTAATCGCTCAGATGCTTTACAAACAGCGCGAGGTCAAACAGAGAACGGGCCCCAGCTACGAGCTGGAGCCCGTTTTTTGGTGAATAAACCAGAGCTTCTACTCAAACTAACTGGTTATTGCATTGAGATAACGGTGCGTATCTCTACTTGTTAGGCATTGTCTTGTTGGTACCGTTGCACCTTCGTTTCACTTCGGTGTGGTTTGTTGCTGCGAGACATGCCCTCAGCTACGCTACTCCAGTACGCTAAAGTGCAAAGGCAACCTGCGCAAAAACGACGCAGGTATGCAAAGGAGGAACCATGCAGATGAACCTCAACCGTCGTGACTTCCTGCGCGGCACCGCCATGCTGTTTGCCGCCCCGACCGTCTTGGGTCTGGTGGCCTGTGGCTCCAAGCCCGCTGCTGATGCCGATGCCACTGCTGAGGCCGCAAAGACCTTCAAGCACGGCTTCGACCTTGACTACCGCCCCTATTCCTATCTGGACGACAACGGTGAGACTGGCGGCTTTGACGTCGAGCTTGCTCAGGCCGTCTGCGCTTACTACGGCTGGGAGTACGTGGCCGTGCCGTTTAACTGGGATGCCAAGGACGCCGAGCTCCAGGCTGGCAGCTGCGACTGCATCTGGTCCGGATTCACCATCAACGGCCGCGAGGACGACTACCTCTGGTCCAAGCCGTATTCTGACAACACCCAGATGGTCATGGTCAAGAAGGATTCCGGCATCGCCACGCTCGCTGACCTTGCGGGCAAGAAGGTTGGCGTCCAGACCGCCACTTCCGCGTATGACCTGCTGAATGACGAAGAGGGTCAGAAGGCGCTCGCTGACACGTTCGCTTCCCTCGAAGTCTATGAGACCTACACCATCGCCATCACCGACCTTAAGGCCGGCGCTGTTGACGCTATCGCCGTCGACGTCACCCGTGCTAACGAGGCTATCGCTAATGACGATTCCTTCGTCCTGCTTGACGAGGCCCTTGGCTCCGAGCAGTACGGCATCGGCTTCCGCAAGGAAGATACCGAGCTTTGCGAACAGGTGAACGCCGCCCTCGACGCCCTCGCGGCTGACGGCACCGTGGCCACCATCGCTGCCAAGTATCCCGAGATCGAGGAATACATCATTCTTGGCAAGTAAGCTCGGCAGAGCAACTCTCTTAGCAGCCGGCATGCTGGGCCACGGCGTCCACGTGCCGGCCGCTTCATTGACCAACCGCGACTGTGAGGAATGACCGCGATGACTCTGGAAACCATGCTCTCCACCATGTCTATCGGCATGCTGAGGACGACGGGCATTTTTGTTCTGACGCTCCTTGGCGCGCTGCCCCTCGGAATGGTTGTGGCCCTACTGAAAAAGTCGCGCTTCGTCGTGGTGCGCTCGGTTATCAGTGTTTATATCTCCATCATTCGCGGCACGCCCCTCATGTTGCAGCTGCTGGTCTGGTACTTTGGGCCGTTCTACCTCTTTGGCATGAACATCGGCGGTTGGCGTTACCCCGCCATCATCCTGGGCTTCGTGCTGAACTATGCCGCCTACTTTGCCGAGATTTACCGCGGCGGCATCGAGTCGATTCCCGTTGGCCAGTACGAAGCTGCTGAGGTCCTGGGCTACACCAAGGTTCAGACGTTTATGCGCATTATTTTGCCCCAGGTCATCAAGCGGATCATGCCGGCTGTCACTAATGAGGTCATCACGCTGGTCAAGGATACCTCCCTAGCCTTTACCTTGGCCTACCAGGAGGTCTTCAGCCTCGCAAAGCAAATCTCGGCATCGCAGACCTCGTTCACGCCGTTCGTCATTGCGGGCATCTTCTACTTTGTCGCCAACTATCTGGTTGAGTTTGGTATGGCGCGCATCGAGAAGGCTCTGGATTACTACAAGTAGGGAACGGATTACGCGACAGGCTCGCCCTTGTGGCGCGGTGATAGAAGAGGGACGAACAGCATGATTATTGAGATGAACAACATCCAGAAGCAGTTTGATGGGCTGGAGGTCCTGAAGGACATCAGCTTTGGCGTGGACAAGGGAGAGGTCGTCAGCATCATCGGGCCTTCTGGCTCGGGCAAGTCCACGCTGCTCCGCTGTGCCACCTTCCTTGAGACCATCGATGGCGGCGAGATTCTGTACATGGGAAAGCGCGCGGCGCACACTGACGCCTCAGGTCATGCGGTCTATGTCTCACCGCAGGAGTTGCGTCACTTCCGCAGCTATTGCGGGCTGGTCTTCCAGCAGTTCAACCTCTTCCCGCACTATAGCATCCTCAAGAACCTCATTGACGCGCCCATGCACGTACAGGGCAAGAGCAAGGAGGAAGCTGAGGATATCGCCATGGACCTCTTGGGCAAGATGGGCATTGCCGACAAGGCCAATGCCTATCCCTACCAGCTCTCTGGCGGCCAGCAGCAGCGCGTGGCCATCGCACGTGCCCTTGCCATGAAGCCCGAGATCCTGTTCTTTGATGAGCCGACTTCCGCGCTTGATCCCGAGCTGACGGGTGAGGTCCTGAAGGTTATCCGCCAGCTCGCTGATGAGCACATGACCATGGTGGTCGTCACGCATGAGATGCCCTTCGCAAAGGCGGTAAGCAACCGCGTGCTCTTCATGGACGGTGGCGTGATCGTCGAGCAGGGCGACCCGATAGACGTATTCGAGCATCCGCAAGAGGAGCGCACCAAGCAGTTCCTGCGCGTGTTTGAGCGCTAGGGGAGTTTCGTGTGAACGTGGCGAACGCCAAGGGGCTTGCCTTTACCATCTGGGATCCGACTGGCAACATCACAGCGTTAGTCGAGGACGAAGTCGCGGTGGAGTGGCAGCCTGAGGTTGCGGCGCAGATCATGCGCAAGCACCCCGAGGTCGAGCAGGTTGGGTTCCTGCACATGGGCGATCATGACGCTGACGCAGAGCTGCGCATGGCGGGTGGCGAGTTTTGCGGCAACGCGTCAATTAGCGCGGCAGCGCTCTATCTGCTGCGGTCTGGCGTGGCATGCGACGACACTCAAGAAGTGCTCCTGAAGGTTTCCGGGACACATGATTTAATACATGTTTTGATGCATTCTGATGGGGACGGTAGCTATGATTCGCGCATCCTCATGCCTCGTGAGCTGGCAATCGAGTGCCGGCGCTTCTCTTTTGACGGATTGAATGGCGCCCTGTCGCTTGTCAGGATGGAAGGTATCTCACATATTGTCATCGAACCAGAGTCAGTCTTCTTCGGACTCTTGGATGAGCGCAGCAGCGCGGAGCGCGCGGTGCGAGCCTGGTGTGAGGAGCTTTCCGCAGACGGCCTTGGCCTCATGTTTCTTGAGGGGCAGGGGAGCGAGCGCCGATTAACGCCACTTGTCTATGTTCCCAAGAGCGGAACGGTGTTTTGGGAAAACTCCTGCGCAAGCGGTAGTTCGGCGGTTGGCATGTGCCTTGCTGCTCGTACAGGCGCCACCATCAAGGTGTCACTCGATGAGCCCGGTGGAACGCTCTGTGTCACGAGCAATCCCGCGACTGGGCAGACGTGGCTCGAAGGCCATGTTAGCTTTCGTCAGTTGGCAACTCTGTAAGGTCGCCGATGATCTGGTAAAGCAACGTCACAAGCTGCCTCCCCTCATCAGCAGAAAGCTCTATGTTGCAGGCCATTTTACGTGGGACATCCGCAACGACGTCTTCGAGTGCCTCTCCCGCCGGCGTTAGAGAAACGACAAGCTTTCGCTCGTCGGAAGCATCTCGTGAGCGTGTTATGAGCCCGCGTGCCTCAAGCTTCTTGAGCAGGGGAGTGAGCGTGCCCGAGTCCAACAAGAGACGTTGGCCCAATTCCTTCACGCTCGTAGTCCCGTACTCCCACAGCGCCATCATGGTGAGGTACTGCGTATAGGTGAGGTTTGCCTGTTCAAGCAGTGGGGCGTATGCACGGGTGATGGCGCGTGAGCACGCATACAGCGGGAAGCACAGCTGGTTCTCTAATTTGAGCTCTTCTCGAGCCATGACACTCCTTCACTTTGTATTTCATCCTTCACAAAATAGCATGAAATCAATTTGTACACAATTAGTTAATAGATATATGTGACTTGAATCATGAATGCGATGCGATGAAATGCGCCCTTTCTCCCACCTATCCGACAAACCAGGTACGTTTGCCGTACCGCTGAGCGTTTTTGTCACCCCACACAGTTTTCTTCGTCATAATCTGAATTACTTTTGGTTGAGAGGAGCCTACGTTGATTTACACCGTGACATTGAACCCGGCAATTGA
>JAUNJR010000242.1 GCA_030533135.1 Coriobacteriales bacterium | reverse complement strand
TGGGCACGGCGAACATGTGGTACGGATAGTTGTCACGCAGGTCCTGCTTGGTGGTAAAAGGAGCCTTGGCCAGGTCTTCGAGCGTCTCGACCGCGTAAGGATCAAAGCCAGCCTCGTCAAAGAGGTTGCGATAAAACTCGACGTTCTCATAACACTGGATGACGGTCTTCTTGATGCCCTCGAGCTGGAGAGCCTCCAGCTGGTCGTGCGGCATCTTCAGGATGTCCTGCGGCTTCTTCATCGGTTGACCTTTCATGACGCGGGGCGCTTGCCCCAAAACAGAAATGTGCGCATGGCGATGCGCAACGCATGCCATCGTAGCGCGCCATTGTTTCAGCTGTGGGAAGGTTTACAAAGCAAAACTTGTATTAACCTGTTATGCTTCAACTGGAAATGGAGCTGAAAAGCACCTTATACCTGCATGTTTGTGGCACGGCGCTGAGCCTCGTACGCAACACCGATGAGGCTCCCCACCCCTGCATGCTCACAAGCCACAATCTTCGGTCGCGGAATCTCCTTATGTGGCAGATCGGCCACCATGGAGCGCATGGTGGTGACGACCGCCTCGAGCAGCGCAGGCTGTGCGCTGATGCCGCCGCCTATGGCGATAATCTCTGGATCAAGGATGCACTGCAGGTTAAGAATCCACAGGCAGAGCTGCTTAGAGTACTCATGCAAGCCACGCAGCGCATCGGGGTCTCCCCGGTTCACCCAATCAAAAAGATCGAAGCCATCCACATCGCCAATGTCGAGCATTCCTTTGGCATTGAGAATATCGCGCTTGAGGGCCTCCCACCCACACGTGCCGGCCATCGCATCTTCCAGGCGCAGGCGCCCTTCAAACGGCGTGGTACGCAGGAAGCTGAACTCACCAGCAAAGTTGTGGGCACCGCGCATGAGGTGACCGTGAGAGATGATGCCGCCCCCGACACCGGCACCGATGACCAAAACCACACCCAGGGCAGTGCCCCTCAGCACGCCAGCTGCATACTCACCCAGCGCACAGGCTTTGCCGTTGTTCTCTACCGTTACGGGAAGCGACGTGGCAAACGACAGCTCTGCCCCCAGCGCCACGCCGTCAAGCCACCTCAGACGTCCGCCACCATAGACCATGCCTTGCGGATCGTCCTCAAAGACCGTCCCAGGGACGCTCACGCCCACGGCGGCAACCTGTCCAGCATAGGGAGCCACCAAGCCCGACAGGGCCTTACAGAGCTCGTCAGCGGCCGTGAACGTATTGGGGATAGACCCCTGCTCCAAAATGACCATGTCGGGTGAGACAAGCGCCCACTTTGCGTTCGTGCCGCCAATGTCCAGAGAGAAGTAGTTGGCGCTCATGGCTCCCCTTGTCGCACTCAGATATTGATAAGGGTCTGATACGGGTCTAGTACCACACCCTACGCATGCACTTGCTTACCTGCGAAGCCCTCATGCGCTCGGTGTAGGCACAAGGCGCGACGCGCGAGAGCCACATCACGAACCTCATCGCGTACCACCGGAACTCAACTCGCATCGCGAACTCCCACCTCGTTTGGACGCGGCGCCGTTATCTCGAAAGGAAACGTGCCCGCCCGGTTAAACGCCGAAATGAACATACGTATTGCGTTTGAGGGTGTGGTGCCAATGAGT
>JAUNJR010000127.1 GCA_030533135.1 Coriobacteriales bacterium | reverse complement strand
ATGCGCAAGCGCTACGGCTTCATCTATGTCGATATGGACGACGAGGGCAAGGGCTCCATGGCACGCAGCCGCAAGGACTCCTTCTACTGGTACAAGAAGGTCATCGCCAGCAACGGCGCTGATCTGAGCGACGACTTCGAGAAGTAAACCTCGAGCGGTAAGCTCTCATGAGGGTGACCTATACAAAGGGGCTTGTCTCACTTGTATGGGTCGCCCTTCGTCTTATGGGTGGAGTCAAGAGGGGAGAGGGTCCACATGGGGCATTCAGTACCACTGACCGTTAATGGCTACACGTATGAGGCGCACTATAGTGACGAAGCATGCAAGACGGTATTGATGCCATTGTTACAGACGCTTGCCCGTATCCATCAACGGGGCGAGGGCAGGACGATTGCCTTTCTTGCGGGGCCACCGGCGGCTGGCAAATCGACCCTGGCGCTCCTGCTTGAGGCTCTGGCACCTCGAGTTCCTGGCTGTGACCTGCAGGTTATTGGTCTTGACGGCTTTCACCACTACAACGACTACCTCCGCACGCACGAGCTTGTGCGCAACGGCGAGGCCGTTTCCCTTGCGGCCATAAAGGGTGCCCCTGAGACCTTTGACGTGGAGAAGTTTGCTTACTGCCTTGCCCAAACAAAGACGGGCGAACCAGTGGCGTGGCCCGTGTATGACCGCACCGTCCACAATCCCCGTGAAGACGCGGCGCTGATTACGGCGCCCATCGTGCTTATAGAGGGCAATTGGCTCCTTCTGGATGAGAGCCCATGGCTCGAACTCGCCTCGATCGCGGATTACACCATCTTTCTGAGGGCGGAAGAATCGCTCTTGCGTGAGCGTGCGGTTTCGCGCAAGGCGCGGGGCGGGCTCTCGCGCACCGAAGCCGAGGCACACTACGAGCGTACCGACGGACCAAATATCCGCCGGGCGCTCGAGCATTCGCGTCCGGCGGACTTTGTGATTCAGCTAACGGCTGATGGAGATCTCGTTTGCGTCTAGCGCATGCGAGCGGACGCCACGAAAGAACGTCTAGCCAAGAGGCTACCTTCGTTTAGCGTGGTCCGCGCGAACACCGGCCGCCCAGCTCTTGTCCACGTGTCCCTTCGTGCGAGACATCCGCTGCGCACATGCGACGGCCTCGTAGGCCACGCTCGTTCCCATGCTGTCGGCAAGGTAGGGTGCCGCGTTTTCCCGTGCGATGCCCAACCTGTCCGCCTCGGCCGCCACGTCGATGTTGGCCCCCAGGAACAGGAAGTCCCATCCCTGCGCGGTCTTCTCTTCAATGAGGCTTTTGACCTGCGTGTAAGAATACCGCTTGCTTGCGTTTTCCAGGCCGTCGGTCACGACGGTCACAATGACCTTCTTCGCACGGAAGGGCTTGGGCAGGTAGCCCTGCACCCGATCGGTGTGCTTGATAGCGTCAGCAACAGCGTCGAGCAAGGCCGTGCAGCCGCGCACTTGATAGTCCTTGCGCGTCAAATCAGTGACCTCGCGCAGATCAACGTGGTCGTGCAGGTACATGATCTCGTGGTCAAACAATACGGTGGTGACGTACGCCTCACCATCAATCTGACGGTTCTCTGCCAGGACGGAGTTGACGCCGCCAATGGTGTCGCTCTCAAGTCCTCCCATGGAGCCGCTGCGATCAATGACGAATACGAGCTCGGTCAGGTTGTTCTCCATGATGTCCTCCTTTGCGCTGAGCCTTCTTGGCTCGCTTGCCTACGCCTAGGAGTCTCGCAGGTTGAGGGTCGCGCGTGGTCAACTGCGAGGGGACATCAACATGCGGATAACTGAAACCATGACCCGCCTAACTTGCGCCAAGAAGCGGCTGGTCAAACGCGAAGAGCGCCTCGTTGATCTCAAATACGTCGTACTGCCCAGTTTTGATGAACCACTCCACGATGACGTCGAACTTGTTGGCGTGCGAGAGAGCATGGCCCGCACGTTCCAGGAGCGCCTGCGTCTCGTTGAGGGAGAGCTTGAGGGCTACGGCTAAGGAGAGCACGACTCGTTTGCTGGGGTTGACCTTGCCGCTCCGGAGCTTGGAGAAGTATTGACGAGAGAGGTTTGCTCTGGAATACACCTGAGCATCAGTAAGGCCACGTTCGTCAATCATGGAGAGCAAAAGAATCGAAAACGGCTCGTCAAGCTGTGAAAGCATCTGCTCAAGAGAAACCTGCGTACCGACGGGGGCCCAGGTTGCCGTGTCCTGAGGCTTCCCCGCCGTGTAGGAGCCCAATGCCTCTTCGGAAACGTCCCGTTCCTTTTTTCTGAACGGCCACTTTGCACCTTTGCGGCGTCTGTGCGACTTTGGAGCCGGTGCAGCCGGAGCGGCCATCGGCGCGCCATCGTTGCGCGCATATCCCTCAGGAATTGCAGTGTTGACGCGCTGAGCGTCCATATCTGTCCAAAGCCCAGATGCCCGGTCGCGTGCGTAAGGGCTCGTCTCCACGTAGGTGTCGTCGATGTAGTGCTCGATGGTGCCAAAGAGGCCCTGCGTCAGCGTTGTGGCTCTTCGGTCAAAGAGGCAGAGGATGACTTCCATGTCTGGCTGCTCAAGCAGGAAGGAGCGGATCTCGCCGATGGCAACCGCAAGCGCCTCAGCTGGAGGATAGCCATAGATACCAGCAGATATGAGTGGAAATGCAATGCTTCTGTCGCCAAGGCCCCACGCGAGCTCAAGAGAGGAGCGGTAGCAACTTGCCAACAGGTCGCGCTCGCCGCTTTTTCCTCCGTACCAGATGGGACCAGCCGTATGGATAATATGACGTGCGGGAAGCGCAAAAGCGGGAGTTGCTACGGCAGACCCCGTATCCACGTGGCCAATCTCCTCGCAGGCTTGTCTGAGGTCATCAAATCCCGCGGCAGCAAAGATTGCCCCACAGACACCTCCGCCCGGCTTGAGTCCCTCATTGGCTGCATTTACCACGGAATCAACCCTCAAGTGCGTGATGTCCTGTCTCATGAGTGAAAGTGGCATAGCTACTCCTTTTCCTGAGGTTAAACCTGGGGCGCAGTGGCGGTTTTGCCAGCTGGTTAGGTCGTCCAGAGCTCGTGTAGGTGCTCAGTCACACAGCAAGCTTGATCATGCGGCTTTTCTCTCTTTGTTTTCGTTGTGCGGCCAGTGCTTTGCGCGTGCATCTCCCATGAGCTTACTGAATTGCTCGGCACCAGGGACATCTTTCATGTGCTCAAGTGGTGAGAAGCCCTTGACACGACGCGCCGCGGCACGGACGTAATGACCCATGCCTCCAAGCAGGCGGTCGCGCAGCTCTGCTGCAAAACGCTCACGCTCCCCTTCGAGAGCCGTATCGTCTGAACGGATTCCCTGCACGATGCGCTCAGATACGGCGGCACCTGCGTCGAGCACTGTGCCCGCAGCATCAGCAATGGCTTGGGCAGCCCCATCGCGCCGCTCCTGAAGCTGCTGCGCTGCCGCTTCGCCTCGCTCCACCGCACCAGCGACAAAGTGATCCATGTGCTCGTTGACGCTCCTGTTAATGGCAGAGGCAGCACGAGCGATGCGGTTAAGAGCCGATACGGTGATGGCGGTATCCGCAGCTAGGATCCCACAGAGTATAAGCGAGAGAAACTCGATGAGCATGGGGGATGCGTCCGCCGAGATCTCCATCGTCGGCTCGTACAGCACATAGACAACCATAAGCCCACCGAGCCCAAAGAGGATGGAGGCGGGCAGGCAGATGCGGCCATTAAGGTTAAAGGGCATGTTGGAGTAGTCCCACCAGTAGGCATGGAAGAGCTTCTCAAGCGCCCAATGTGTGGTGTATTCAAGAACGGCGCTTCCAAGGAACGACAAGATAAAGACTTGGTACCACGTGAGCGTCATGCCGTTGGAGGTCAGGTACTGCCAGAGGATGAGCATCGCCGTGATGCCGGTGCCGTAGATGGGGCAGCAGGGACCGTACAGGAATCCGCGGTTCTCCCATTTCCGCTCGTTGATGGTGCAGTACGTTGACTCATACACCCAGCCTAAGACGCTATAGACAATAAACCAGACAAAGAATGTACTCACCCACATGGGCGCTCCTATCAGACTTGATTAAAGACTCGCATAGGACATGAGTGTACCCGCAAACGGGACTCATGACACTTTGGTCATATCGTGTGCATGTTGTTTAGGCTATGCGGGTTTCTTGCCAAGGCTCACCCCAAGGGTATCAATAACGTCAGGTGTTCACGTATCATGAATCGCTACGTGTATCTGTTCCTGATGGGAGACAACGCGTGAATTGGTTTGATATCGACCCGAAGTACGTGAAGATTTGCGTGTATGCGTCGGTTACTATGCTGGTGACCATGGCGCTTGGAATCCTGCTTCTGAATTCGGGCGGTCTTTTTGGGAAGGCTTGGGAGCTCATCACGGCTGTCGGCGAGCCTTTCGTGTATGGCATGCTCATCTGCTATCTGCTGCTGCCGACGGTCCGCCGTATGACGGACTGGCTTCAGGCTCGCGGCATCTTTCCTGACAGCATCGTTCATCGGCTGAACATTGCTGTGGCGCTTACGGTCAGTGGGGTAGCCCTGCTGGTGCTCTCGATCACCTTTGTACTTGTCCTGGTCATTACGCGCAGCTTTGACAGCGTGAACCTCGCCACCATTCGCGAGCTGTGGAACTCGGCCGAGGGAGACATCATGGGTCTCATCCAGGTCTTCCGCAATGCGCTTGAGGAGTTCGGCCTTGTCTCCCCCGAGGGCTCGACCACCATCATGGGTACGTTTGGCGAGGTGACGGGCGTTTTCAGCAAGGTGGTCTTCTCCATCGTCTTTGGTGTGTATTTCCTTCTGGATGGTGCCCGAGTTTTTCAGTATGCAAAGCGCGTCTTTGTAGCGGTCTTTGGCGAGTATCTGGGGCCTGACCTGACCGTGTTTCTGAAGGATGCTGACGACGCGTTCTCTGGCTACATCCGCGGGCAGTTTGTCGATGCCGTTATCGTTGGCGTTCTGGTGGCAATCTCCTTCACCATTATTGGAGTGCCGTATGGTCCCATCATTGGTCTGTTGACGGGTATTGGCAACCTGATTCCTTACTTGGGCGGCCCGGTGGGCTACATAACGACCATCATGGTGTGTTTGGCAGAGGGAAGTGCCG
>JAUNJR010000005.1:31649-36780 GCA_030533135.1 Coriobacteriales bacterium | reverse complement strand
ACGACTTCATCATCTTCCGCTCTGACGGCACCCCCACCTACAACTTCGCAACCGTCGTCGACGACGCCGAGATGGGCATTACCCACGTCATTCGTGGCGATGACCATCTCTCCAACACCCCGCGTCAAGTCATGGTATACGAGGCACTTGACGCCCCCGTGCCCACGTTTGCGCATATCTCCATGATTTTGGGCTCCGACGGCAAGAAACTCTCCAAGCGCCACGGCGCAACGAGCGTCGAAGAGTATCGCGACGCTGGCTATCTGTCCGACGCCTTCGTGAACTATCTTGCGCTGCTTGGTTGGGCTCCCGATGGCGAGTCGACAATCATCAGCCGTGAGCGCCTTGCCCGCGAATTCAGCCTCGACCACGTGTCCAAGAACCCCGCAATCATGGACCCCAAGAAGCTCGACTACATCAACGGCGAGTACCTGCACGCCATGAGCGACCAGGAGTTTGCTGACGAGATTCTCATTCCCGAGCTGCACGCCCACGACCTCGAGCCTGTCGGCGAGTGCCTGCATGAGGCTGCATGGTACGACCTCCTGGCCGCCGCGCTGAAGCCGCGCACCACGCTCTCGGGCGATGTCGTGGCACAAGCCGCCTACCTTTATGAGGATGACAACGACCTTGAGTACGACGAGAAGTCCGTGAAGAAGTGGCTGGCCAAGGCCGGCGCCCGTGAGGCGCTCGATGCCGCGGCCGAGGCGCTCTCCGCGCTCGACGAGTGGACGCCCGAGGCCATCGAGGCTGCGCTCGACCCGCTGCCCGAGCAGCTTGGTATGGGTAAGGGCAAGGTCTTCCAGCCCATCCGCGTTGCTGTAGTTGGTAGCGCAGCGTCCCCTGGCATTGGTGAGACACTGGCGCTCTGCGGCAAGGACCACGTGCTTGCTCGCATCGAGAACGCCAAGAAGCTCGCGCTGTAAACAGCAAGAGACACTACGAGGCTGGCCCCAATGGCAACTTTGTCATTGGGGCCTTTTTTGTCGCCTTGTGGGGGTTATAGGGCAAAACGTGCGAACAGTGCGCGGAGAAGCGCAGTAACCTGCGAAAGCCTGCACTTTCGAGCTGACGCAAACACAGGCAAGCGTGTTAACGACCGCCACTCCACCCTTTCGGTGGCGGGTCCTGCTGGCTGGTTACCAAAAAACGCGATGTTATGAACATAAGAAGCCCAAAACACCCCCTCGTGACCAAAAAACACGATGGTGTGAACGGTTTTTTGCTATCCATGAGCAAATAGTGTTCACAGCATCAAGTTTTTTGGTCGAAGAGGGTGCTAAAAGGCCTCTTATGTTCACAACATCGCGTTTTTTGGTTGACCATTGGAGGGTCATGGGTCGGGCTTGGCCACGCCGCTCTTGGGTCGCATCGGGTAGGCCATGTGAAGGGGCCAGTGTCACTGTCCGTGGGCATCGGGCAGGTGGTCTCTATCAGCGGCATAAGATCCTCGCATGCAGTCGCCGCCGCCAGAAGACCGCCCCCATCCGCCCCTCCCGTCGACAGCCTGACGACTTCGTATCTGACCACCTATCCGTGCGCTGCCCGACTAACTGGATGCGCTTTCGTCCGGGTGCCTAAAGCGTCCAGCAATGATAGCGGCGTAAGAAAAGGGTGCTGAACAGCGTCAGCACCCGAAAATAGACACACGGTTTGTCTTACAACCTATGTAGTAGGTTACCGCTTACGAAGCTTCCTTGGGTCAATGGAGGCATAGCGGACACCCCGATGGCCACGGCGCAGGTTTTGCACGCGTTGGTAGATGCTCACGGTGCGGTTTTTGGTCGTCAACCCCAGGAGCGGCGCAGAGATAATCGTTGGCGCAAAGAACGTCACGATGCGCCAGACCAGGAAGCCGGCAGAGGTCGCCGCACCAAACATTCTCTGGTAGAACATGACAAAACCGCCTTCGGCGCCACCTGTGCCACCAGGGAGCGGCACCGCCGATGCCACCATCTGGACCATTGAACCTGCCGCCAGGCACTCGATGAAGTCTCCGTTACGCCCAAAAGCATGCAGCACGAACCACGGAATCATGTACAGGCATGCAAGTTGTGCCATGGTCACCAAGAGCGTGAGCCCCATGGACGGCAAGTCGCTGGCAGCCCGCTTGAACGCATGAGAAAACTCCATTACCTGCACGTTGACCATCTGGTCCCACTTGTCACGGTTCTTCAGCCAACCGCGCTGGACAAGAAACGCAATGGCCCAGTTTCCCACGCGCATGACAAGGCCCGGGCACAGGCAGATGACGAACAGCGCAATGCATTCTGCCAGATGCACCCCAAAGACCACGAGATTGAGCACCACAATGTTCCCGTAAGCCTCAAAGAAGAAGCTCAGCTTTGCCACCAGCATGAGGGCCGCAAAGAGCACCACCGCCAGCTGAAACACGATGAAGCGCGTGAACTGCGTGGCGGATGCCTCGCCCACGTCAAGGCCCGTTCGGGTGAGCCGTACGATCTGAGAGGGGACCGCACCGGCCATCATCGGCGTGAGGTTGCCAAAGAAGATGCCGCTTGCCTCGACGCTCATGAGGTCACGAATGCCAACAGGCGAGTCATGATCAAGATAGACCGCAATGGCATACGCAAGCACGCCAAAGACGAAGTACATGACGAAGCAGAAGCTCGCAGCGGCAACCCACCAGAGGTTGACGCCGGATAGCGCCTTGATAAACGAGGACATCTGGCCAGAAATGACAAGGTACACTACGTACACAACCACGACAGCGCCTAGAAAGAGCGCTCCCTTACGTGCGTCAGACTTGGTCTCTTCCTCGCTGCTTGCATGGGCAGCGCCACGCGCCGCAGCGCTCCGCACCTCGTTAGCAATGGCCTTCAGACTTCTCTGGGCCTCTTCCTTCTCGTCAGCCATTGAGCCTCCTTACCTCGCTCTGGGCGCTCTTGAATTGTACCGCCGTCCACGGTGCCATAAGCGACCAGAGGGCGCCTGCCGTCATCGTGAACTCAACGACAAGTGCCCCTTCACGCGATACGATGGTACCGTCTTGACAAACGCACACGTACAACCCCTAAAGGAGCATCATGGAGAAGAGCACCCGCATTCTTGTGCTTGTGCCGTTTTGTGAGCAACACATGGAGCGCATCCGCGAGGCGGCAGGCCCTCAGTCATCGGTCGTCCAGTGCGTTGGTCCCCATGACGAAGCTGCTCTACATGCGTTGCTCGACGGTGTAGACGTCGTGATTGGCGAACCAAACCCTGCCGTACTTGCCAAGGCTCCAAGTGTGCGCTGGGTACAGATGACGTGGGCTGGTACCGATCTTTACACGCGAAACGCCGTGCCCTTCCCCACCGGCATGCGTCTGACCAACGTAGCAGGCAGTGCCTACGGTCACATCATCAGCCAGTACGTGTTGGCACAGGTGCTCTCGATAGCCCACAACCTACCTTCGTACATCCGCCAGGAATCCCAAGCCCTCTGGAAAGGTGCTGGTTCGGTTATGACGCTCGAGGGGACACGAGCGCTCGTTTTTGGAGCTGGAGACATTGGATCGTGCACTGCATGCCATCTCACGCACTTTGGTGTCGAATGTGTCGGTATCTGCCGCAACGTATCCCAACCTCGCGCAGGTTTTACTCACCTGGTTACCCTTGACCAAGCCGAGACAATGCTCCCCAGCTCAGACATCGTGGTCTGCTGTCTTCCCAGCAGCACAGAGACCGACGGTTACCTTAACGAGAGGAGGCTCCGCCTTATGAAGGATGCCTCAATCCTCGTCAATGTGGGACGTGGTCGCTTTGTGGACTGCGATGCCTTGGCACAGGTGCTTGCTGAAGGTCGTCTTCGTGGGGCGGCTCTCGATGTGACCAACCCTGAGCCACTGCCGCCAGCGCACCCACTTTGGAGCGAACCGCGCTGCGTTATTACCCCACATGTTGCCGGCAAGGCATTTGGCGTGTGCCCAGACACCGAAAACCGCATCTGTGACGTGGTATGCGAGAACCTCAAGCGTTGGATAGCCGAAGAGCCACTCACCCACGTGGTCATCTAGCTTATTCAACCCCAGAGAGGGCATGGTACAGCTCGGAGTGCCGATGGTCTAACACAGGCATGGCCTCCCGTGCTCCCAAGACCTCATCTTGGTCGATGTCGCATACCAAGAGTTCCTCATCCTTGCCGTTCGCCCGAACGAGCACGTTTCCCAAGGGGTTTGCGACGAGACTTCTCCCCGTATACCGTTCTCCCGCTCGGCAAGCGCCAACCACAAACAGCTCGTTTTCTATCGCCCGTGCCCTCAGCAGCGTCTCCCAGTGCGATACCTTGTGTGGGCCGTCATGCCATGCCGACGGAAACACGAAAAGCTGGCATCCGGCAATCGCTGCTGCACGCACCACTTCAGGAAAACGAAGGTCGTAACAGATGCCAAGGCCTAGCTTTCCAAACGGGGCCTCCACTGGGGTGAAGAGGGTGTCGCCTGGTGTGTTGCGCTCAGACTCCAACACACCATGCGCGTCATAGAGGTGGCACTTGCGGTACGTACCACGCACCTCACCCGACGCATCAATCAGGACTGCCGTATTGTATGGTGCGCCGCCGACGGGGTTGCACTCGTAAAACGTCACCACACTCCACACACCATATCCGCGGCAAGCCCGTCGAATGGATTTGACAAACGGACCCTCCAGAGGCTCAGCAAGGTCTCGCAGCTCAGAAGGGGTAAGCCGAGAAGGGCTCATGAGGTCTTCGGGAAACACTACCAACGATGCCCCTGCGCCTGCGGCTACCGCTAGCCATCGTTCAACCTGAGCCGTAACGTCGCCATCCGCGGGATAACCACACTGGGCGATAGCAATCGTCGTCACCATGGCGCGTTCCTTTCGTTGCGCTGTTTGTTACATAATATGATGTAAATCGACCAACTACGGAGGACGTCATGCAAGAGCAATACGGCACCTACGGTGGAGGCCCCACGCAGCCGCCCAAAAAACGTCACTCATGGCTCAAGGTGGTCGCCATCGTCATTGCTGTCATCATTGTGGGAAACCTCGCGGCTGCTTTTCTTGCGGCAATGCTCTTCGCTTCGGCGGTAACCGTGGGCATCTCCAGCTGCTCAGCTGCCATCTCTGATCCACCAATCCAAGAATCTCAACAGGTCACCGCCTTCAT